>JBKPDQ010000069.1:0-23436 GCA_046728015.1 Actinomycetota bacterium | reverse complement strand
TCGCGATGCCGCTGCAGACCCTGATCGCAGCCAGCGAAGGCGTTCCGCTCCGGGTTCACCGGGAAGCCGGCGAGTGGGCGAGGTCGGAGGTCGCAGGGCGGCTCGCCGACGCTGCCGGCCGGGCGACCGGGGAGCGCACAGGGCTGCGGGCGGCGGAGGCCGATCTGGTGGAGAACGTTGTCGACCTACAAGCCGCCGGGGAGCGCATCCGCGCCTACGCGGTCGAGGAGCCCGCGGGCACCGCCACGCGTGCGGTCTGTCCGTTCCGCGGCCTGGCCCCGTTCGACGCCGCCCACGCCGAGTACTTCTTCGGCCGCGAGCGCCTCGTCGCCGAGCTGGTGGCGCGCCTCGTCGGCTCGACGCTGCTGGCCGTCGTCGGCCCCTCCGGAAGCGGCAAGTCCTCCGCCGTGCGGGCAGGCCTGCTCCCCGCGCTCGCCGGCGGGGTCGTGCCGGGCTCGGAGGGCTGGCGGCAGGCGGTGATGCGCCCGGGCGAGCGCCCCCTGGTGGAGCTATCGCGCACGCTGGCGCGCGCGGTACCGGAAGCCGAGCAGATCGAGGATGGAAGCGCGGCGATCGCCGCCGCCCTGAACCGGCTGGGTGCCGGCGAGCGTCTGGTCCTCCTCGTCGACCAATTCGAGGAAGTCTTCTTCGCCTGCCGCGACGCAGTCGAACGGGAGGCCTTCCTCGACGCTCTTGTCGAAGGCGCAAGTGACCCGGACGAGCGGCTGATCGTGGTGATCGCGTTGCGCGCCGACTTCTACGCCGACTGCGCGCAGCACGGGAACCTTTCGACGCTGATCGGCTCGAACCAGGTCCTGGTCGGGCCGATGCGCCGCGACGAGCTGCGCCGCGCGATCGAGCTGCCGGCGCGCAAGTCGGGCCTGCGGGTCGAGCCTGGGTTGGTCTCGGCGCTGGTCGGCGATGTCGCCGGCGAGCCCGGTGGCCTGCCGCTGCTGTCCGCGGCACTGGTCGAGCTTTGGCAGGCACGCGACGACCACACGCTGCGGTACTCAGACTACGAGCGCAGCGGCGGGGTGCAGGGAGCGGTCGCGCGGCTGGCCGAGGCCGCCTACCAGCGCCTCGGCGAGGCCGAGCGGCGCCGGGCCCGGCCGCTCCTGCTGCGCCTCGCCGGGGACGATGAGGAAGGCGGCGCGCTCGTTCGCCGCCGGGTCCCGCTCGACGAGCTGGAGGTCGATCGCGACGAGAACACCGCCCGAGCGCTCGCGGTGCTGACAGAGAGCCGCCTCCTCAGCGCCGACGAGGACACGGTCGAGGTCGCTCACGAGGCGCTGCTGCGAGAGTGGCCGCGCCTACGCGGCTGGCTCGAGGAGGACGCCGAGGGCCGGCGCCTTCACCAGCACCTGATCGGTGCCTCCCGGGAGTGGCGGGACTCCGGGAGCGATCCGGCCGAGCTCTACCGGGGCGCACGGCTCGCCTCGGCGCTCGACTGGGCCGCCGAGCACGACTCCGAACTGAACCAACTTGAGCGGGAGTTCGTGGACGAGAGCCGGGCGGCAAGCGAGCGCGAGGCCGAGCGACAGCGCCGGACGAACCGCCGCCTGAGAACGCTGCTCATCGGCGTCGGTGCGCTGCTCACGGTCGCCGTTATCGCCGGACTAATCGCGCGGTCGGAGCGCCAGAGCGCGAAGAGCGCCGCTACCGTCGCCGACGCCGAGCGACTCGGCGCCCAGGCCCTGAGCGAGGATCGCGTTGACGATGCGCTCCTGCTCGCCAACGCCGGCGCCGCCCTCGATGACTCGGCCGTGACCCGGTCCAACCTCTTCGCGACCCTGCTGCGCAGCCCGGCGGCGACCGGAGTCTTCAACGGGGACGGCGATGGCTTTACCGCGGTCGGGCTCAGTCCCGACGGTGAGACACTCGCCGTCGCCGACGAGGCGGGCACGGTGATCCTGTTCGACACCGAGACGCGGGAGCCGATCGCCGTGCCCGCTGCGGTGGGCGAGCGTAGTCGTCGCCGTGAGAGGGAGGTCGGGGGAACGGTGTGGACGATCGACTTCGATCGCCGCGGCGATGCGCTAGCGCTCACGGCGAGCACAGGGCGGGACCTTCTACACGGGGTCGTCCGGATCCTCGATGCCGAGACCGGCGAGCTGATCACCTCGGCTTCGCTCGGGCGCCATCCCGCCGACCCGGAGCTCCCCTACTTCCCGACGGTGGCCTGGGCGCCGGACGGGAAAAGCGTCATCGTCGGCTACTCGGTGGGCGACATCGATTACTCCGCGCCGGCGGCCCTGCGTCGCTTCGATGCCCGCACCGGCGCGCGGCTGCAGACGGTCGCCCGCGCTACCCAGTCCTTCAGCCATCCGCTTCAGTCGAGCCCCGACGGGCGCCTGTTCATCGCGAGCGAGAACACCAGCTTCACGGTCGACCCGGAGACGCTGCGGGTCGTCCGTCGCTACCCGGTCGGCGGCTTCGGCGCCGCGATCAGCCCCGACGGGCGCACGGTCGCCCTCGACGGCACCGACGGCGGGCCCCGTCTGCTCGATCTCAAGTCCGGGCGCGTGCGCAGCCTCGCAGGGCGCGCGGGGCCGGGCTCGGGACAGGAGGTCGAGGCCTTCAGCCCGGACGGCCGCGTGCTTTCGACCTCCGAGGCGGACGGCACCGTCGTTCTATGGGACGTGAAGCGTGGCGACGTGGTCGAGAGGCTCGCCGGCCATTCCGGGCCGGTAGAGGGTGGTCAGGTCTTCAGCCCCGACGGCCGCACCCTGTACACGGCCGGCGCCGACTCGGCTGTAATCGCCTGGGACGCGACCGGAGACCGCAGGCTGGGACGGCCGTTCCGAACCGGCCTCGTCTACGAGCCGCCAGAGTCCTTCCCGCCGCCCTTCGCCATCAGCCCCGACGGGCGATCGCTGGCCGTCGGCCGGATGGACGGCAGGGTCGACCTGATGGACGCCGAGACCCTGCGCAGGACGGGGGGCTTCCAGGCGTTCGACGGCTGGCCCGCGATCGCCGTCGAGTACGCGCCCGACGGAAGCGCCCTTGCCGTGGGATCGGGAGGAGGTGGCGTCGGGCTGTGGGAGGCGGCGTCCGGGGATCGCCTGGGTCCGCTCTTGCGCGCACCCCACGGGCCTCGGGAAAACAACCCGTACCACGTCCAGGCGCTCGCCTTCGGCGAGGGAGGCCTGCTCGCGGCGGGGGAGATCGCGGGACGGGTGTCTCCGCTTCCCCCCGGTCGCGATGGTCTCGTACCGGACGGGATTGCGGTGAAGGGCGCCCCGGTGCGGGTCTGGGACGTTGAAAGCCGCGAGCTGGTGCGCCCGCCGGTGCGCGTTCCGCACTTCATCACGGGGCTCGCCTTCGATCCCGAGGGTTCGCAGCTCGCGATCCAGTTCGGGTGGGGCGACGACGAGGGACCGGACGGCGTCGACGTTCTCGCGATGCCCAGCGGCGAGCGGCTTGCCCGGCTGGACGTCGAGGGCGAGGCACGCTCGGTCGCGTTCTCCCCCGACGGGCGCCTGCTCGCCGCCGGTCAGGGCGACGGCAGCGCCCTGCTCTGGGAGACCGGCGACTGGGAGCGGGTGGGGCAGCCGCTCGAGCTCCGCGCCGCCAACGCCCTCGCCGTGGCGTTCTCACCCGACGGCCGCACCCTGGCGACCTCGCATGACGACGGCGCCGTTGTGGTCTGGGACGTCGAGTCACAGCAGCCGATCGGATCGCCGCTTCCGGGCCCAGGTCCCGACACGTACACGACCGCCCGCTTCACCCCCGACGGCAACCGCCTGTTCGTCCTGCACGAGGAGGGCAGCGCGACCCGGTGGGAGGTCGACCCGGACGTCTGGAGACAGCACGCCTGCACCGTGGCCGGTGGCGGCCTCACCCCCGAGCAGTGGGAGGAAATCGTCCCCGAGCAGGACTACATCGAGGTCTGCCCCTCCGGTGGGGGTAGTTGAGGCCGTTGCAAGGGGCAGCCCATCGCTCCGGACCACTTGCTCTCGCCTCCCATGATCTGATCCCGCCCGGTGGGGCAACGCTGCGGGAAGGCACGTCGCTCTCCGGGGCGCTTACCGCTCGCAGTCGATCAGCTTGTCGTCTCCGCCCCCGCCGCGACACGTGTCCTTCCCCGCGCCGCCGACCAGCTTGTCGTCGCCCGGGCCACCCATCAGCCTGTCCTTGCCACGGCCCCCGCACAGCCCGTCGTCGCCCTTCCTGCCAAGGAGCTTGTCCTTTCCGCTTAGGCCGGCGATCCCCTCTCCCTCCTTTGTCCCCTTGCGCTTGTCCTTGCCCGCGGACCCGAGCAGGTCGACGCGAATACCGCCGCACTTGGGCTTGGCGACCCGGAAGCTGCCACGCATGAAGGGGTGAATGCGGCAAAAGTAGTTGTAGGTGCCCTGCTTGAGGTTCGCGGGGGTCGTCCAGGTGTCGCGGTCGGCGGCCGGCGCGCCGAAGCCGGCATAGGGGGGCGACGGCGAGTTGAAGCCGAGCTGGCCCGAGTCGAAGCTCACCGGCCCGTTGGCGATCGGGTAGGCGATGCCGGTGGAGCGATTGCAGGGGGCCTTACAGCCCGTGATCGTGTGGAAGGCGTTTTCGGCGGGGGCAACGTCCTGGCTCAGGAACTGGAGGCTCTGCCCTGGGCGCACCGTCGGCGGGTTTGTGAAGCTCGAGGCTAGGTCTCCTGGCTCATAGAGGAAGTCGTCGATCTCGACAGGTCCCTCTGGTGCCGGCGCACTTGGCAGCAGGGTGGGATCGGGCAAGCCGGTAGGACCGCCCCCGTGGTTGTCGTTCTCCGCCAGGTGTCCGTGGGTGAGTACTTCGGCCTGGGGAATGCTCGCGCTGAGGGCGTCCTTGCCGCCGACATCAATCCCCGCGTAGACCGTCACCGGCATGATCCCCATGCCCTCATACCAGTCTGCTTCAGAGACGTCGTAGGTCGTGTGCACGCTTACCTGGTCGCCGGGCTGGAGCTTCACGCGCCAGCCAGGTGTCGTGGCGCCCATTGCTACGTCCCAAGAGACCGGCCCTGCCGGCTCGAAGTAGTGGGCCCTGGACGTGAACAGCGTCCTCGTCGTGGACCCCCGGGTCACGCGCAACGTGGTGTTCAGGCCGCCCGGGTGCAGGTGCCCCGCCGTTCCGATCAACGTCGACGGGTTCTGAACGGTCCACTTCTGCGACCGGCCGACCAGGCCCTGGTCGGCTCCGGTCGCGTCGTCGGGAAACGTGTAGCGGCCGTCTTCTCCCATCCCTCGCAGGGAGTCGAAGACCGGATAGATACCCCCGACGACGTCCATCCAGCGCGTGCGTACGGGTCGAATCTCGTCTGCCCCGGCCGCGTCGTCGGGCACGAAGTCGATTCTCCAGACGATGTAGACCTCGGCCGGTGCCGCGACCAGGTCGTGGAGCATGTCGTTGAGCAGCCAGCTGTGGCTGGGCAACGTCCGCCACCCGAATCCTTGCGGCGCCTGGATGATCGTCTTCTCCTCGCCGGTGGCGAACTGCGGGCTGCCGTTCACGACCCACACGGCGTGGTGCAGGTGCAGCACGTCGACACGCGGAACGCTGCCGTCGGCGTAGACGAGCTCGGGGTCGAACCTCGTGATGTAACCGGGCTCGTCGGGGAACAGATTGGTGCCGGCCAGCCGGATGATGTTCTGCCCAGGCTTCACCTCTGCGCGGACGCAGTAGGTCAGCTCCTGCATCCCCTCATACTCGATGTGCGGGATCGCCTCCGGCTTGTCGGCGATCGGTGGACAGCCGGGCGTCTGGGCACCGGCTTTGGACGGCGCGAACAACAGCAAAGCTGTCAAACCGCACAAAAGCGCAATCAACCGGCATGGGGCTTGCGTCCACGCGCCACCCGCCACGGCCGCTGACCGTAGCACCGAGCCGGGTGCGGAGGCTTGCTCGAGTCCTGGCCCGACGGCGGCGGGGATGCGCGCGAGATCCGGCTCAGCCCCGCGCCGCTTCCCGATCCCAGGCCGGCGATCGACGAGGTCGCAGACGACGTCTCCGAGCTCCGGCTCGCTCGGGCTACCCGCGCGGGAAACCGGGGCGGGGCGGCGCGCTAGGAGCGCAGCCAATCCCTCCCCGACGCGCTCCCGTAATACCGGGTTGTGAAGAAGCGCGGCAGACGATCCCTCTGGCTCGCCGTCCTGGCTGTCGTAGCCGCCTTGGCGCTCGCCGCCTGCGGCGACGACGACGGCGACGATGAAGCGTCTGCTGCCGCGGGCAGCGGCGAGCCGGTCGCGACCCAAAGCATCGACGGCACGGATGTCCTGGTTGACGCCGACGGCCGCGCGCTGTATTCCGCTGATCAGGAGCAGAGCGGGAGGGTGGTGTGCACTGCGAGCTGCACCGAGATCTGGGATCCGGTGCTCGTCTCCGAGCTCGGCACCGACCCCGGAAGCATCGGATCCGGGTTCGGCGAAGTGAAGCGCCCGGACGGCGGGCGGCAGCTGACCTTCGAGGGAGCTCCGCTTTATCGCTTCACTGAGGAGGGCCCTGGCGAGCTGACCGGAGACGGGCTTGTCGACAGCTTCGACGGCACGCAGTTCAGCTGGAGCGCTGCAACCTCTGGAGACAGCACGCAGTCGGGTACGGACGAATCCGAGTCATCCGGCGGCGGCGCGTACGGCGGCTACTGAGCCGCGTCGGGGTGGCGGACGGTTCGATCTAACGCCGAGGCCTGGTCTCGCCGCTGACCTGATAGCTCACGTACCAGGCGATGTGGCGGGCGGCGTTGACGCCCAACGACCAGGTAACGAGCAACCGCTTCATCTCTCAAAAACTGTATCGGCATCGTCGGCTGGATGGTGCAGTTCCCATACCTTTTTGTTGACAGACACGATCGGTAAAGCTTCCGAGCGATGACCGTGCTTCTGATCGGCGACCCGGGCTCCGCCGCCCTGCTCGAACCGCTCCGCGCCAAGGGCGTCGACGCAGCGGTGGACGAGCGCGCGCCGACGGCCGGCAGAGGCGAGATCGCCGCGCTCGCCGACGAGCTGCTGCGCCTCGAGTCGGTCCTGCGAGAGTGCCCGCCGACAGCCGTCTTGCTCCTCGACGCGGGCGATACCGCCCTCGCGGCGGCGCTTGTGGCGACGAAGCTGCTGATCCCGGTGGCGGCCGTCGGTCTTGACGAGACGGAAGGTGAAAACGCTCGGCTGCTCGCCCAGCTGACGGATCGCAAGCTTCCCGCCGATGCGGGCGAGACCCGGGCCTGGATCGAGTCGCTGCCTACACTTTCCGAATTCCGGTGAGGGCATCCATGCCCCGAAAGAACCATGTGAAGTTGGTGATTTGGTGAACGTCGGCATCATCGGCCTCGGGTACGTGGGCCTACCGCTGGCCGTCGCCTTCGCGGAGGCGGGCCACGACGTGGTCGGTCTCGACGTCGACCCGCGCCGAGTTGAGCGGCTTCAGCGCTCAGAGAGCGACGTCGAGGACGTCCCGTCCGAGCGCATCCGCGCCGTGGTCCAGCGCTTCTCGGCCACGACCGAGCACTCGAAGCTCGCCGCGTGCGACGCGATCCTGATCTGCGTGCCGACTCCGCTGGCCAATCAACGCGAGCCCGATCTCAGCTACATCGTCGACGCGGCCCATTCCCTCTCGCGCGTGCTCAAGGCGGGCCAGGTCGTCGTGCTGGAGTCCACGACCTACCCGGGGACGACGCGCGAGCGACTGCTGCCCATCCTCGAGGAGTCCGGGCTGGCGGCTGGACGCGACTTCCACCTGGCCTTCTCACCCGAGCGGATCGACCCGGGCCGCACCGACCACACGATCCGCACGACCCCGAAGGTGGTGGGCGGGCTCACGGAGGCATGCCGGGATCGCGCCGTGGAGCTCTACTCCGAAATCTGCGACCAGGTGGTCCCGGTGTCGACCCCGGAGGCCGCCGAGCTCAGCAAGCTGCTCGAGAACATCTTTCGATCGGTCAACATCGCGCTCGTCAACGAGCTGGCGATGCTCTGCGACCGGATGGGGATCGACGTCTGGGAGGTCGTCGACGCGGCCGCGACCAAGCCGTTCGGCTTCATGCCGTTCGAGCCCGGCCCCGGGATGGGCGGCCATTGCCTGCCGATCGACCCGTTCTACCTCTCGTTCAAGGCTCGGGAATATGACTTCCCGACCGAGTTCATCGAGCTGGCGGGCAAGATCAACCAGCAGCAGCCGCACTTCTGCGTCCACCGGATCGTTCGGGCGCTGAACGATGCCGGCAAGCCGGCCCGAGGGTCTCAGGTGCTGTTGCTCGGCGTCTCGTACAAGGTGGGCGTGGGAGACATGAGGGAGGCGCCGGCGCTGAAGATTGCGCGGCTGCTCGGCGAGCTTGGGGCCGAGGTCTCGTATCACGACCCGCACGTACCCGAGGTCGCCGAGCTTGGCCTGCGCTCGGGCACACTCGAGGAGGACCTGGCTCGCTGCGACATCGCCTGCGTGGTCACGGCGCACCCCGAGATCGACTACGAACGCGTCGTCGCCACGGCGCCGCTGGTGATCGACTTTCGCGGCATCACCCGCGGGATCAGTGCCGAGAACCTGGTCCGGCTCTAGATGGAATCAACCATCTCGCCGTGAACCTCTGGGGCCGCCGCCGGGCGCGCGCCGATCGCCTGACGCTCGGCTTGTCTGGAGTCGCGCTCGCGACCGCGGGCACCGTGGTCGTGGGCGAGCTGGTGCGCCTCGCTCGCCAGCGCCGCAACGCGGCCGAGCTGCCCGAGACCGTTCGCGACTCCGCCGAGCGTGCGATCGCGGTTACCGGGGCGGCCGCCCAGGACACCGTGACGGTGGCGATCGAGGGCTACGAGGCGACCCCGCGCCACGAGACCGTTCTGTTCAACATCCTGGCGGGGTTCGTCGGCGGCTTCGCCCTGATCAGGACCTCGACCTACAGCATCCGGCGGGGGTGGAATCCCTTCGGGAGCGTCCACGTCGGAGGGCGCCACGTGCACCACTTCGTCCCCGGGATGCTGCTGGCGTTCGTGGCGGGCGGAGCGGCTCTGCTGACGCAGAACGACCGGCTCGAGGAGACGCTCGCGTTCCCGTTTGGCGCCGGCATCGGCCTGACGTTCGACGAGGCGGCGCTCCTGCTCGAATTCGAGGACGTCTACTGGACGCGGGAGGGCCTGCTGAGCGTCCAGCTCAGCCTCGGCCTCGCGGCGCTGCTGGGCGCCACCATCCTCGGCTTGCGCATGCTGCGTCGGGGCGAGCGTCAGTCCCTCGAGCGGGGGCTGATCCCCAACCCGGAAGTCGCTCCGCCGAGGCGGGTCGCTTAGGCGCTCACCCGACCCGATAGCGCGCGAACAGCTCGCCCGTGTCGGGCTCGTGCAGGAGCCAGGCCAGGCCGAGTGTTCGCTCGCCCTCCGGCAGGCCCGCGACGAGCCTTGGGCCCTCGCCGCCGGCGACCTTGGGAGCGTGCGTGATGAACAGCTCGTCGATCAGCTCCGCCTCGATCAGCTGGGCGAGCAGACGCGGGCCACCCTCGCACAGCAACGCGCGGACGCCATGCTCGCGTCGCAGGTAGTCGAGCGCCGCGACAAGATCGACCTGGTCCCGGTGGCGCTCCACCTGCACCGGCGTCGCCGTTTCAGGAGGCTCCTCATCGGAGGCGGTAAAGATCAGGACCTGGCCCGCTCCGTCGGTAAAGAGCGGCGCGTCCCAGGGGAGATCCAGCCGTCCGCTCACCAGCACCATGAGCGGATCGTGGGGGAGGCCGTCGCGTTCGCGGCGATCGCGCTTGGCCGGATCGCGAACGATCCGGCCGTAGCACTCCGCTCGCATCGTCCCGGCGCCGATCAGCACGGCGTCGACCCTCGTGCGCAGGGCAACGAGCATCGCCGTGTCGCTGTCGCTGCCGATCGCCCCCGAGCGTCCCTCGAGCGTCACTCTGCCATCGAGCGTGACGACGAAGTTCGAGATCACGTAGGGCCGCGCCTGGTGCCCGCACGAGAGGAGGTCCAACGAGGCAACCTGGTCGAGTGCGGTTGTCGGCCCCGGGTCAGGAAACAGCCGCTGCATGTCAGGTGCGTTCGATCTCGTCCAGGTGATCGACGTTGGCGCGATCGTTTTCGGAATCGCTCGGCGATCCCTCGAACCAGGCGTCGAGGATCTCTTCGAGCTCGGCGTGCGAGGTCGCGCGAAGGCTGAGCGCGAGCACGTTGGCGTCGTTCCACCTGCGCGCTCCCGACGCGGTCTGCGCGTCGACGCACAGGGCCGCTCGGATGCCGGGCACCTTGTTGGCTGCGATCGAGGCGCCGGTGCCGGTCCAGCAACAGACGATCCCTTGCTCGGCCCGCCCCTCGGCCACGTCACGCGCCGCCGCCTCGCTGGCCCACGCCCAATCGTCGCGTTCGGAGTCCGAGAGCGCCCCGTGGGCGATCGGCTCGTGTCCGCGCTTGCGCAGCTCTTCGAGCACCGTCTCGCCAATCCCCACTCGCTCGTCGGCTGAAACGGCGATCAGCATGAAGCAAGCCTACGACTCAGCGTCGAGCCACCCGAACGGCCGCTCCGCGATCCCCTCCAGGCGGCCGACGTCGTCGTGGAACAGGTCCTCGAGCCGCGCGCGCAGCTCCTGCGAGAGCTCGGGCTTGGCCGCGGCGCCGCTGCCCGGGTCGTGGATCAGGCGCTCGACGAGCCAGCGCAGGCGCTCCGGTAGGCGGTCGAAGTTGCGATCAAGCGCGCGAAGGCCCGGCAACCGCACCGCTCGATCCATGAGCCGGAACCCACCGGTCGACTTGGCGCTGCCGGTTTCCCACTCCCGCTCGAACTGCTCGGAGCTGAACGAGGAGTCGACGCCGAGGAAGCTGAAGACGCGGCGCATCGTCCCGGCGCGATCGTCCTTCAGCTCCTCGCGCGAGACGATCGCCGCGCGCTCGGATCCGAACTCGCGCAAATAGGGCTCGAGCTGCATCGCGTAGCGGCTGCGGGCAACGTAGCCGGCCTCCGGGTCTGTGAGCACCTGCTCCAGCGGCCGGGTCTCGTATCCCCCGCCGACGTTGTGCAGGTAGTGAGACAGCATCCGGTCGATCGGGTCGCGGACCATGTAGACAAGCCGCACGTCGCTGCCGAGAACCCCGCGCATCCGCTCTGCGACGCCGTCGAAGCGGGGCAGGTTCGTGTAGTGGGGAGACGTCTCGCCCCGAACCGGCGAGCGTCCGGAGAAGTGGCTGGCATACCAGTCGCGCCCCAGCTCCCAGTTGAGCTCGGAGACGAAGAAGTTCAGCTCCTTGGGCCGGGACATCTCGATCTGCGGATGCAGGTTGAGGTAGTGGTGGAGGCTGGTGGTGCCGCACTTGAGGCCTCCGATGACGATCAGGTTCGGGAGCGCTCCCGCGCGGCGTGAGCGACGCGCGCGCCGGCGCTCGCCGGCAAAGCGCTCATGCGCTCGCGCCACCATCGCCTCATCGGCGGGGTCGGGGGCCACGCCGGCCGTCATGCGCGATCAGCCGCGGGCGCCGAGCTTGCTTGCGGCGTCGCGGAGGTTCTTGACCTCGGCGTCGGGCTTCTTGCGTCCGTCGAGCCTCTCGCCCTTGCGGTTGACCCAAATCACCGGGACGTTCATCTTCAGGCACGGAGCGACGTCGGCGTCGTAGCCGCTGGCGATGTGCACCCAGCCCTTCTTGCCGCCGATGCGGCGCGCGCACTCCCTGAAGTGGGCGGGGTCGGGCTTGTAGCTGCGCACCTGCTGCGCGGTGACCACGAGCCCGAGGTCCGTGCGCAGGTGCCGCCGCGAGACGCCGAGCAGCTTGTCGTCGATGTTGGAGACGATTCCCACCTGGTAGCGCTTGGCGAGCCTGTCCATCGCGGCGTTCGCCTCGCGAAAGGGGAGCCAGCGGGCGACGCCGTCGGGCAGGAACTGAGCGCGGGAGGGCTCGAGCTCCCAGCCGATCTCACCGGCGACCTTGACGGCGGTCCGCCGCAGCACCTCGGCGTAGAGCTCGTAGGAACCGCTCATGATCTCGGCCTGGACCTCGAGGAAACGGTCGATCAGCTTGGCCTCGTCGAAGCTGAATCCGTCCTTCGATGCCTCCTCGGTGAACGCGTCGAGGATGCCCCTCTCCCAGTCGATGAGGGTGCCGTAGCAGTCGGTTGTGACCCAGTTGATGTCTTTGAGGTGGGGTAGAGGCATCTCGATTCGGCCTCGCGCGGGCCGGGCATTATCTCGGATAGGCTCCCGCGGCCGCCCTGCGGACCCCCAATCACCAACGACACATGCTGCTTTCGCGCTAAAAGGCGCTCATCTGAGTCACCGATGGACCTACTCGAATATCAGGGCAAGCAGCTGTTCGCCAAGCACGGAGTTCCCGTGCCTGATGGGCGTCACGCGGCGACCGTCGAGGACGCGGTTGCGGCGGCGAACGAGATCGGCTACCCGTGCGTGGTCAAGGCACAGGTGGCGATCGGCAAGCGGGGCAAGGCGGGCGGGATCAAGATCGCCAAGGACGAGGCCGAGGCGCGGGCGCACTCAGAGGCAATCCTCGGCATGGACATCCGTGGCTTCACCGTCCACGACCTCTGGATTGAGGGCGCCTCGGAGATCGCGGCGGAGTACTACGCCTCGATCATCCTCGACCGATCCGAGAAGAAGCTGCTGGCGATGCTGTCGCGCATGGGGGGCATGGACGTCGAGGAGATGGCGGAGACCGACCCGGGCGCCCTGATCAAACGCCACATCGAACCCGGACAAGGCTTCACCGTCGACGACGCCCGCGAGATCGCGGTCGACGCGGGAATGGACGAGGACGTCACCGACCAGGTCGCGGGCATGCTCGTCAAGCTGCACGATGTCGCCAAAGCCGAGGACGCCACCCTGATCGAGGTCAATCCGCTGATCGTCACGGGCGATCGCCGGGTGATCGCCCTCGACGCCAAGGTGACGATCGACAACAACGCCCTTTTCCGGCACTCAGAGCTCGCGGAGCTCAAGGACAGGTCGGCCGAGGACCCCCTCGAGGCGTTCGCCAAGGAGAAGAGCCTCACCTACGTCAAGCTCGACGGCAACATCGGCATCCTCGCCAACGGCGCAGGCCTCTGCATGTCGACGCTCGACGTCGTCGCCCAGGCCGGCGGCGAGCCTGCCAACTTCCTCGACGCGGGGGGCGGGTCGAAGGCGGAGGCGATCGTCGACGCGCTCGAGGTGATCACGTCCGACGAGAAGGTGACGGCGATCCTGTTCAACATCTTCGGCGGGATCACCCGCTGCGACGAGATCGCCAAGGGAATCATCGAGGCCTCCAAGCAGATCGAGATCGAGCCTCCGCTCGTCGTGCGCCTCGACGGCACGAACTCCGAGGAGGGGCTGGCGCTGCTGGCCGAGGCCGGGCTGGACAACCTGCACCAGGAAAAGACCATGCTCGGTGCGGCAGAGCGGGTCGTGGAGCTGGCATGAGCATCATCGTCGACAGCGAGACCAAGCTCGTCGTCTCGGGCCTGACCGGGCGCGAGGGGAGCTTCCACGGGCTCCGCAACCGCAACTACGGCACCAACGTGGTGGCGGGGGTGACGCCGAAGAAGGGCGGGCAGGATGTCGAGGGTATCCCGATCTTCGACACGATCAAGGAAGCCGTCGAGGAGCGCGGCGCGAACACCTCGATGATCTTCGTCCCTGCGCGCTTCGCCGCCGCCGCGATCGACGAGGCAATCGACGCCGGTGTGCACACGGTGATCGCGATCACCGAGGGAATCCCGGTCTTCGACATGCTCTCCACCTACTGGAAGGCGCGCGAGGCCGGGGTGCGGCTGATCGGCCCGAACTGCCCAGGGGTGCTGTCGCCCGGTAAGACGAACGTGGGGATCATCCCGGCGCAATTCTTCGATCCGGGCTCGATCGGCGTCGTCTCCAAGTCCGGAACGTTGACCTACCAGATCGGCAACGAGCTCAAGCAGGCCGGGGTCGGGAACTCGAGCATCGTCGGGATCGGCGGCGACCCGATCGTCGGCTCGGACTTCATCGACGTGCTGGAGCTCTTCGAGCAGGACCCCGAGACCGAGCTGATCGTGCTCGTGGGCGAGATCGGAGGCGACGCCGAGGAGCGGGCAGCCGACTACATCGCCGAGCACGTGACCAAGCCGGTGGTCGCCTACATCGCGGGCTTCACGGCGCCGCCGGGCAAGCAGATGGGCCACGCCGGCGCGATCATCTCCGGCTCGTCAGGCACCGCCGCGGCGAAGAAGGAGGCGCTCGAGGCGCGCGACGTGCGGGTCGGCCGCTCGCCGACCGAGACGGCCCAGCTCGCCGTCGAGGCGATGAAGGCCGTCGCCTCCTAGGAGGCGCGCCGCGCCGCCCTGGATTGGTGCTCCAGGGCGACACAAATGCAGGACGACACCGTTGCTAGGCTCGCCCCCGCGATGGCCGCTGACGTGATCAGCTTCGCCCGCGGCGCGCCCAGCGCCGACATCCTCCCCGCCGCGGCGGTGCGGGAGGCGGCCGCGCGGGCACTCGAGTCCGACTGGGAGACGGCGCTCTCCTACGGCACCGGCCGCGGCCACCCGGGGCTCTGCGATTGGATCGCCTCGCAGCTGCACGGCATCGACGGCGACCGTGTGTTCGTAACCAACGGCTCGATGGAGGCGGCCGCGCTTCTGTTCCGTTACTTCGTGGAGCCCGGCGATCGCGTGATCGTCGAGCAGCCCTCGTACGACCGCACGCTCTTGCTGCTGGGTCGCACTGGGGGCGAGCTCGTGCCGGTGCCGCTCGAGGCCGACGGGATCGACGTTGGCTCGGTGGAGGCAGCGCTCGCGGAGGGCCCGGTCAAGCTCGCGCACGTGATCCCGAACTTCCACAACCCTGCGGGGTGCACGCTCTCCGCGGCCAAGCGCGAGCGGCTCGTCGAGCTCGCGGCCGAGCACGAGCTGACGATCTTCGAGGACGACCCCTACCGGCTGATCAGCTTCGGTGAGGAGCCGCCCGCGACGATGCTGTCGCTCGACTCCTCGGAGCGAGTCATCCACGCCTCATCGTTCTCCAAGACGGTCAGCCCGGGGGTTCGCGTCGGCTACCTCGCCGGGCCGCCCGAGCACATCGCGACGCTCGCCAAGCGCGGAAGCGAGCACTACATCTCGCCCAACATGCTCGCCGAGTCGATCGTGCTCGAGCTGTGCAGGTCCGGTCGCTTGGAGGCGAACATCGAGTTCGTCAACGAGGCGCTGCGCAAGCGCCGCGACGCGCTCGTCGACGCCCTGCGTGAACAGATTCCGGAGGCGGAGTTCGTCGTGCCCGAGGGCGGATACTTCCTCTGGCTCGACCTGCCCGACGACGTCGACACGCCTGCGGCATTGGAGGCCGCGCGCAAGGAAGGCGTCACCTTCGTGGCGGGCCCGGACTTCATGCTCGACGGCGGGCGCTCATCCCTGCGCCTCTCGTTCGCGCCGGTGCAGGCGGATCGGATCGGCGAGGGCGTGACGCGGTTGGCGCGGGCGCTCGACTCGGTGCGCGCCGCCAAGGCAGCCTGACGGCGCAACTCTCGGTCGCCGGCCGCGGACTTTTACGGAGGCGTTACACCGCGCTTAGGGACGCGGTCTACCTTCGCATGCACTGAAAGCTTGAGGCCGATCTCAGGAGGTAGGCGACGATGACTCCGGTTCAGATCTTCGAAGGCGCGCGGAAGCTCGACCCGATCAGCGAGCGCAACGTCGCCGAGCGGCGCTTCTCGGCCTTGGCGGCCGCCGTCCGCGAGCACGAGGCGTCCGTGCGGCGGCGCGAGTACTCGCTGCGCGCGCAGGACGCGCACCTGTACCGCCGCCTGCGTCAGATCTGCGGCGAGATCTGACGGCTCCGGCCTAGCGACCGTAGCGGTCGTGCGAAAGCACGAGCTGGTCCGGGAGGGGCGGGCGGGGTGGCGGCGCCGGGTCCGCGCGGACCGACACCGTCTCGGCGACGCTGCGCGAGATCACGTGGCGACCCTCGTCTGAGGTCATCACGACCTCGTCGTCCTCCTGGCTTTCGAGCGTGCCGTCCAGGCCTGGATGAAGGCCAGCGTCCTTGAGGTAGTGCAGCAGCTCCTCGGCCTCGTTTTCGAAACGCAGCACGTGGACGCTTGCGCCCGGCTCGACGTCGGCCAGGAGCGCCCCCTGCTCGCGCCCGCCCTCGACGATCGGGTGGCCGTGCGGACAGGTCTTGGCGTCGCCGATCGCCGCCAGCATCCGCTCCTCGAGGACGGGCGACATCGCGTGCTCCAGCCGCTCGGCCTCCTCGTGGACCTCGTCCCAAGGGACCCCGAGAACGTCGGTGAGGAAGCGCTCGATGAGGCGGTGCCGGCGGACGATGGCCTGAGCCTCAACGCGCCCCTGGTCTGTGAAGGAGAGCCGCTTGTCCTCAGCCCGGCTGACGTAGCCGTCGCCCTCCAGCCGGCCGATCATCTCGTGAACGGTCGGGGGTGAGAGCTGCATCGCTCGCGCGATGTTGGCGCCCGTGATGGGAAGCCCGGCCTCCTCGAGCCAGAACATCGTCTGGAGGTACTCCTCCTCGGCGACAGTCGCGTGATCCTGCGCCATGGAGCGATCTTAGTGCTCGGATTGAGCGGCAGCCCGCGGTCGGTGAGAGGATGGTCGCGTGCAGCTGCAACCCGGAATGACCGCGATCGTCACCGGTGCATCACGCGGGATCGGACGCGCGCTGGCGATCCAGCTCGCCTCGCGTGGCCTTCGCATCGGCCTGCTGGCGCGAAACCGTGAGGCGCTGGACGAGACGGCCGAGACGCTGCCGGGGGACGACCACATCGTCCTCGCCGCCGACGTGTGCAAGCGCGGCGAGGTCGAGCGGGCAATCGAACGGTTCGCCAAACGCGCCGAGGGCGTCGACGTCCTCGCGGCCAACGCGGGCATCGCGCACTACGGCCGCTTCGTCGAGACCGATGTCGAGCGCGCGGAGGAGATGGTCAAGGTCAATGTGCTGGGGACGATCTACGCCGTGCACGCGACGCTTCCGCTCATGCTCGAACGCCGGCGCGGCCACATCGTCGTCACCTCCTCGGGCGCCGGTCTGCGCGCCTTTCCCGAGGCCGCCGTCTACGGAGCAACCAAGGCGGCGGACCGGGGCTTCGCGGAGGCCCTTCGCCACGAGCTCGCGGGCACCGGCGTCTCGGTGACTACGGTCTATCCCGGCGAAGTCGCCACGGACCTGCACGCGCACGAGCGCGACATCCTGCCCGACTGGCGCTCCAACGACGAGGAGCTCCCACCGGAGCAGTGTGCGAGCGCGATCGTGGAGGCGATCGAGGCTGACCGCCGCGACGTCTACGTCCCGCGGATCGTGCGCCTGCTCGGCCTCAACGGCATCTCGCCGCGCTTGGTCGACGAGCTGCTGGCCCGCATCCGCGGCGACTCAGCCGCCCCGCGCCGGGGCTAGCTGCGCGACCGACGTCTTTGTCACGCACACCGTGACAAACGCGTCAGGGGCGACTACTGGACCTCCTTTATTCCCTCAGCCCGTCGCCAGAGTCGAGATCACCGCCTCGTAGAACCCGTCGCCCATCCGTCCCTCGGTCACGGTGACGTTCGGAAAGCGGCCCATCGCCTCGCGCATCTCCGGGTCGCGCTCAGGGCCGTTGGCCACCACGAAGAACCGACCGACCGACTCGGCCGACTCGAGGTCCTCGATCGAGTCCCCGATGCCAATGCACCCGTCGGGCGCGTGGCCGCGCGCCCGCATGTGGAAGGCGACGCCCTTGGCCTTGCTAGCGCCGCCGGGGACCAGGTGGTACGCGTGGGCAACCTCGATGCCCTCCATCCCGCGGCTGATCGAGCCGTTGTCGAGGAAGCGCAGGTCGGTGTGGCCGTGGTCGACCAGCAACGCGTTCGCCTCGGCCACGTCGACCTTGCCGCGAAACAGATGCGAAAGCTGGCGGTCGCTGTGCCAGGGGTGATGCCACTCCAGCTTCGCGCCGAAGTGCTCGAAGAGCAGGTCCGGAACTCCGGCGGCTGCGATCTTCTCCGCGGGCGTGCCGTCGTCATCGGGGGTCCAGTCGCCCGTGAGCAGGGTGCGCTCACCGTCGATCACGACCCCGCACCCCGCCTCGTAGATGTAGGAGGTCTGCCCGATCAGACGGGCGTCCGACATCACCTGCGCCTCGCGGCGACCCGACATGATCACCACCTCCGCGTCGGCCCGGTGGCAGGCCTGAAGCGCGCGCGCTTGCGCCATCGAGAAGTTCCCTTCGGCGTCTCGAAACAGCGATCCCCACTTTCCGAGCAGCGTTCCGTCGAGGTCCGTGTAGACGCAGCGCAGCGACATGGCGGCGCTACCGTAGCCGGACATGTCGACCTGGCGCCTGCGCGACCGAACGCTCTCCTTTCCGCCCCCGCTCGGCGCCGGGATCGTCAACGTCACCGACGACTCGTTCTTTGAGGGCGCGCGCAGCGGCACGCCGGATCAGGCGGTCGCGGACGGCCTGGCCCTTGTCGAGGCAGGATTCGACCTGCTCGACGTCGGGGCGGTCCCGGCGCGCAGCGGGCCGCCGGTGGCGCCAGGCGAGGAAGCCGCGCGCCTGGTCCCGACGATCAAGCGGCTCGCGGCCGAATCGGGCATACCCGTCTTGGCCGACACCTTCTCGGCCGAGGTTGCCGAGCGCGCGCTCGCTGCAGGCGGGGCGGCGATCAACGACATCGGTGGCGGGGCCGACGAGGCGATGCTGAAGCTGGTCGCCGCGGAAGGCGCCGGCTACGTGCTGATGCACATCGAGGGACCGCCCCGCGTGGATCGCGAGCCGCCGGGCTTCGACGATCCGGTCGAGCACCTCAAGGCCTGGTTCAGCGACCGGATCGAGGCTGCGCTGGAACACGGCGTGGCCGAGGAGCAGATCGCCCTGGACCCCGGTTTCGACTTCGATCTGGAGGTTTCCGACAACCTGGAGGTCCTGCGTCGCCTGCCCGAGCTCCGCGAGCTCGGTCGACCGCTGTTCGTGGCGCTCTCGCGGAAGGACTTCCTGGGGGCGGCGGTGGCCGGTTCGTGGGACGGGCGCGTTCCGGCGGAGGAGCGCGAGGCCGCAACGCTCGCCGCCACGGCGCTTGCGGTCGCCGCGGGCGCTGAGGTGCTCCGGCTGCACGACGCAACCGCGCTCGACGCCTTGCGAACGGCGGCGGCGATCTCGGGGGCTGAGGCCGGGCATGGCTAGCCCGGCCACGGCTGCGCCGGCCTGGGAGAAGCTCGTCGAGGCGGGTCACGTCGACGAGCGCCTGGTGGCGACGAGCACCGAGCCGGCACAGCCGCCGCAGCTCGTCGGCATCCCAGGTTCGGTCCATCCGGATCTCGTCGCGGCGCTGAGCCGCTTCGGCGTCGAGCGCCTCTACTCACACCAGGTGGAGGCGCTAGTCGCGGCCCAGGAAGGCAACGTGATCGTGACCAGCGGCACCGCCTCGGGAAAGTCGCTCTCGTTCAACCTGCCGGTGCTCGACGGTCTTGCCCGCGACCCCAAGCGCCGGGCGCTCTACCTGTATCCGACCAAGGCACTCGCCCAGGACCAGGCCCGCAAGCTCTCGGAGCTCGGTCTCGCGGCGCTTCACCACGCGATCTACGACGGCGACACGCCACGCGACGACCGGCCCGGAATCCGCAAGCGCGCGAACGTGGTGCTGACGAACCCGGACATGCTCAACATGGCCGTGCTTCCGCACCACAAGGGCTGGGGAGACTTCTTCTCCAACCTGGAGTGGGTCGTCGTCGACGAGGCGCACACGTACCGGGGCGTGTTCGGCTCCCACGTCGCCAACGTGTTGCGGCGGCTGCGACGCGTGGCCCGTCTGTACGGCGCCGAGCCCCGCTTTGTGTGCGCCTCGGCGACCATCGCCAATCCCGTCGACCTCGCCGAGGAGCTGACAGGCGAGAGCTTCGCGCTCGTCGATTCCGACGGGGCGCCCCGCGCCCGCAGGCGGATCGGAATGTGGAATCCGCCGGTCGTCGACCCGAAGTCGATGACGCGCCGCTCGGTGCTCTCCGAGGCGGCAGAGCTTCTGTCCGATCTCGTGATCTCCGGGGCACGCACGATCTGCTTTTTGCGCAGCCGTCGCGGGATCGAGCTGATCCAGCGCTTCACTAGGATGCGGCTCGAGGAACAAGGCGAGCTTGGGCTCGCGAACCGCATCGCGCCCTACCGAGCCGGCTACACGCCGCAGCAGCGGCGGGAGATCGAGGCCCGGCTGGCCGCGGGTGACCTGCTCGCGGTGGTCGCCACCGACGCGCTCGAGCTGGGAATCGACATCGGGGAGCTCGACGCGGCGATCTGCGTGACCTTCCCGGGCACGGTCGCGAGCCTGCGCCAGATGTGGGGGCGCGCCGGGCGCCGCAACGAGGGGATTGCGCTGTACGTCGCGGGGGAGGACGCTCTGGACCAGTTCTTCTGCCGGCACCCGGAGGAGTTCTTGGGACGGCCGGTCGAGGCGGCGATCCTCGACCACACCAACGAGCGGATCCAGCTCGCCCACGTGCTCGCCGCCGCCTACGAGCTGCCGCTGGGTGGGACGACCACTCAGCTGGGCGCCGGCGACGACGACGTCCTCGGGCCGAAGTGGCGCGACCGCGCGGAGGCGCTCGTCGGCGCCGGCCAGCTGCGGCGGGGGCGCGACGGTCGCTACCTGCCACGCGGGCCCGGCTTTCCCGCCGGCGAAATCTCCCTGCGCTCGGCGTCGCTGGACTCGGTGGCGGTGGTCGAGCGAGCCTCCGGAGAGGTGATCGGGTCGGTCGAGGCGGAGCGCGCGTTCTCCACCGTCCACGCCGGCGCCGTCTACCTACACCTCGGGCGGTCATACGAGGTCCACGACCTCGATATCGAGGGCCGCCGGGCCATCGTCGACGCCTTCGAGGGCGACTGGTACACGCAGCCCAAGAAGGAGACGATGGTGTTCATCGAAAACGTGGCCGAGCATCGCAAGCTCGCGGGCGCGGATCTCTACTTCGGCGACCTCTCCGTGACAGAGCAGGTGATCGCCTATCAGCGCAAGAGCCTGGCCGACCATTCCGTCGTCGACCTGATCGGGCTCGACCTGCCGGAGACGAACTTCCCCACCCAAGGCCTCTGGTACGTCCTGCCCGACGAGCTGGTCGGGCCGTCCGTGCTTCCCTCAGAGGTGCTCCTCGGGGCGCTGCACGCGTCAGAACACACCCAGATCGCGGTGTTGCCGCTGCTGGCGATGTGCGATCGCTGGGACATCGGGGGGCTGTCGACCAACGTCCACTTCCAGACCGGCCGGCCGACGATCTTCATCTACGACGGGCACCCGGGCGGCGTCGGGATCGCACATCGCGGCTTCGAGCGCTTCGAGAACCTCCTCACCGACGCCGCGCGGCTGATCGCCGAGTGCCCCTGCGCCGACGGCTGCCCCTCGTGCGTCCAGAGCCCCAAGTGCGGGAACCTCAACGAGCCGCTGCACAAGGCGGGGGCGCTCGAGGTCATGGACAGGATGATCACCGCGATCGGGCTCGAACGCAGATGACGGAGGTGGGCGTATAGTCGGGCGCGGCCACCGGAGAACGGGGAGGCGTGCTGAATCCGCTGACACACCGCAAGGTGCTGAAGAGGGGGATGCCGGGACGGGCGACGATCGTCGAGATGGGTGCGCTGGACCGTGGAGGGACGAGCTTCAACCTGCCGATGACCCTCCAGGTCCTCATCGAGGGGATCACGCCTTACGAGGTCGAGGACCGGTAGATGGTCAAGGCCAAGGACACGGTCGCCCTGGACGGGTCGATCCCGATCAAGGTCGATCCGGAGAATCACGAGAAGGTCGCGAACGACTGGGAGATCCTGCGAGCCGAGTACGAGCAGGAGAAGGCCGCGCGCCGCGACGCGCTCGCGCCGGCGGCCCGGCGGGTGCGACGGTGACCATGGGCGAAACGACCGTCATCGACGCCAACGCCGACCCCGAGGTGATGGAGCAGGTCAGCCAGATGCTCGGGCAGATGGGGATCGACGTCCAGGGACAGCCCGCCGGAGAGACGGGGGTTGCGTCCGACGGCGCCTGCACGGATACCAACGATCAGCTCTCGCAGCTCGAGCGGCTGTCGGCGCTGCGTTCCAGCGGGGCGCTGACCGACGAAGAGTTCGAGGAGCAAAAGCGCCGCATCCTCGGACGGCTGAGCGCACTCTGAGGACGGCTTGAGGGCCCGTCAGATCGCGGTGGTCGGCGGGGGTGTGGGCGATCCGGAGCTGGCAGAGCTGGCCGAGGACGTGGGTCGGCGCATTGCGGCTGGAGGTGCCGTGGTCGTCTGCGGCGGCCGCGGCGGAGTCATGGAGGCGGCCGCTCGCGGCGCGCGCGAGTCGGGCGGCGACGTGATCGGCGTCCTGCCGACCGAATCGCCCGACGACGCCAATCCTCACGTCAGCCACGCGGTCGCCACCGGCACGGGCCACGCTCGCAACCTCGCCGTCGTCGCCTCGGCGGATGCCGTGATCGCGATCGGCGGCGAGTGGGGCACGCTGGCGGAGATCGCGTTCGCGAGACGGCTGGAGCGCCCCGTCGTCGCGCTTGAGAGCTGGACCGTCAGCGGCCGCGGCGAGATGCGCAACGCGCCGGGAATCGAGGTCGCAGCTTCGCCAGCCGAGGCCGCCGAGCGGGCGCTAGCCTTAGCCGCCGCGGCGACTCAGTCGCCCTCGGCGAGGTAGCTCAGTTGGTAGAGCACACGACTGAAAATCGTGGTGTCGGCAGTTCGATTCTGCCCCTCGCCATAAGTCACTGCAAATCCACAACTTCTGGCGCTTGATCTCCAACAACGGACCGAGAGTCGGAATCGTGGTCTTCCCAGTTCGACGGGGCGTGCACGAGCATTCAGGCATAGCCGGTTTGTCAGCATGCCCACGCTCCGCCTGTGCAAACGCCGAGGCAGGAGGGGCCTGGTCGCGCGATGCCTCTCGTCCGCAGCGAGCTTGCGAGCCCCGTGGGAGACTCCCGTGTTGGTCCCGACAGCCGGAGCTGTGGATGTCCCTTCTGAGGATCGGGCCGCGGGACGGTGCACTTCATGGTTGGGGTCAGTCGGACATGTGAGAGCCCTCGGGCTCCGATCCGCCGCTGAATCGCTCCCACGCGACGAACCACTGAGAGTCGGCTACGGACTCGACGCGTTAGCCGATCTGCTCCGCCAGCTCGATGATGATCCCCTCCGGGCCGCGGACGTAGCAGAGCCGGTAGTTGTCCTCGTAGCGCTCCAGCTCGCCGACGAGTTCAGCGCCGCGGGCTCGCAGGCCGGCGACGACGGCGTCGATGTCCTCGACGGCGAATGCGATGTGGCGGATACCCGGGGTGTTGGCCGGCGCGTGCCGGTTGTCGCCCTGGTTTGACGGCGAGTGGAACTTCACCAGCTCGAGTCGTCCGTTGCCGTCCGGAGTTTGCATCATCGCAATCTCCGCCCGTACGCCGTCGAGCCCCACGACGCGGTCCACCGAGCGGCCTTTGACGGCTCCCTCGCCCTGCAGCACGAGTCCGAGTTCGACGAAGAACTCCGTCGCGGCCCCGAGGTCGTCAACCATGATACCGACGTGCTCCATCCGTTGGATAGTC
>JBKPDQ010000068.1:0-12904 GCA_046728015.1 Actinomycetota bacterium | reverse complement strand
CTCGTGCGATGGGGCCCGGCGGGGGGGTCGAACCAGACGATCCACAGCAGCAGGACCACGCCGAGGGCGAGGGGCACCAGCGCGAGGTTGCTGAAGCCGGCCACCCGGGCGACGACGAGGCCGCCGAAGCACAGGGCGCACATCAGCAGGGCGGCGCCGTTGCGGGTGTCGTAGAAGAAGAGGCTCAGCAGCGCGAGTGCTCCAAGCGCGAACGCGAAGAGATCGATTCGCAGCCGGCGAAGGTCCATCGCGACAGCGTAGGCGACCCGGCTAACCCGTCTCTATGCGGCCTCCGCCCGCGGGCGGGTCAGGACGTGCTCGAGTTTCGGCTGCAGCTGGGCGTAGAAGAGGCTGAGCGGGAATTCGTCGTCGCGCACGAGGTCGACGAGCTCCTTTGGCTCTTCGACGTCGGGAAGGTCGCGGGTCTCCTTGGCCCACACCGAGTTTGCGGCGGGGGGCACGTACTCGGCGACGAGGTCGTGGGCGGCAATCCACTGCGAGAGCTTGGAGCGGTCGATGCCGGAGTGGTAGAGGTCGTGGACGCGCTGCCGAAGGGCGGCGACGCCTTCGGCGACGCGATCCCATTCGATCCGGAGCCGGTTGTCGGTCCAGTGCAGGTAGCCCTCCTTGTGGAGGAAGGCGAAGAGGAGCTGGCCGCCGAGGCCGTCGTAGTTGCGCACGCGCGACCCGGTGATTGGGAAACGGAAGAGGCGGTCGAAGAGGATCGTGTACTGCGCGTGGCGGGCAAAGGCGAAGCCCTCCTGCTCGAGCTTGACGGCCTCGCCGAAGGCGGTGAGGTCGCAGCGCAGCTCCTCGAGCGAGTACATCCAGTATGGGCTGCGCTGGCGGATCATGAACGGGTCGAACGGGAGGTCGCCGTGCGTGTGCGTGCGGTCGTGGATCAGGTCCCAGAGGATGTAGGCGTCGCGGGAAAGGTCGGGGGAGGCGAGGAGGCAGGCGGCGTCGGGCGGGAGGTTGAGGCGCAGGATGTCCGCGGCGCAGCCGCAGACGCGACGAAAGCGCTCCGCCTCGCGGTCGCAGAAGAGGGCGCCGAAGTAGCTGGGTGGGCGCTCGGCGACGGAGAAGGTTTCGGGGAAGAGCACGGCGCACTCGGAGTCGTAGCCGGCGGTGTAGTCGACGAAGGTGACGGGGACGAATTTGGGGTTGTCGTAGCGGTCGCGCTCGAGCTCGGCGATCCAGTCCGGCCAGGGGACGCGGATGATGAGCGCCTCGAAGCAGGTGTCGCGGGAGGCTTTCTGCTTGTACATGGGGAAGACGCAGAGGTGCTCGATCGCGTCGCGGCGGTCGCGTTCGGGGTGGAAGGCTTTGAGGGAGCGGACGAAGTCGGGCTTGGCGAAGTCGGAGTTGACCCAGGCGGCGAGGTCGTCGGTGAGGGCGTTGATGTAGTCGCTCTGGTGGGGGAAATGGCGCTTGAGGGAGAACGCGGATTCGCTGATCGACTCGACGAGGGCGCGGAGCTTGTTCGCGTCATGCCGGGACGTGTCGATCGATCCGTCGGGTTCCTGGGTGAGGCGGAGCTCCTCGACGGTGTTGCGCAGGCGCAGCCAGGCGGGGTCGGCGGAGGCGTCCGAGGCGACGGTGCTGCCCGCGCCGGCGAAGCCGGGTTCGGCGGCCCAGTAAACGAGGTTCAGCCAGAGCGCCTCGTGGTCGAGGTCGGTGATGCAGTCGTCGCCGAACAGGTCGGAGTCGGCAAGGACAACGACGCGCCCGTCGCCGTACGTGGCGACGGCGGCGAGTGGCGCGCCGGGGGAGGAGGCCGTGGCGTGGGTGCGGGCGATGACGCGCGCGCCGTTGGCGAGGCCGAGGGCGAGGGTGCCGGCGCGGTAGAAGCAGGCCGCCTCGACGCGGGCGAGGACGTCGGGGGCGACGCCGTTGACAGCGGCGGCGGGGCTGTGGTCGAGCTCAGCGAGGACCCAGGAGGGGGCGTCGCCGTGGTGATGCGAGTAGTCCTGGACGGTGGCGTTCTCGATCCGGATGCCGAAGCGGTCGAGGAGGTCGTTGAGGTTGTTGCCGTACTTGTCCTGCTCGGTTTCGCCCAGGACGATGAGGCCCCCGCCGCGCTGCACGAAGCGCTCGATCTCATCGAGCTCGGAGTCGGAGAGGCGGGGGCTGGCGCCGTTGACGGTGGCCTCCCACTTCGGCTCAGAGGGATGGGCGATGACGAGGACGTTGGCTGCGGCGAGAGTGCCGGCGTCGAGGGCGCCGTCGGTGTGGACAGCGACGTCGAAGTCGCGCTCCGCCAGCGCTTCGGCGGCGCGGGCGAGGGACGAGTCGGCGGGGTGCGTGGGTTGGATTTGGCGCGCGAGGTCGGGACGGATGGTCCAGGCTTCGGAGTGGGATTCGTCGAAGACGACGCGCGCGAGCTTGGGGTGAGACGCCACATGGGAAAGGTAGATAAGGGATCGGGCGCAGTCAATGGCGCTCGCGTGCGGGATGTGCGTAATGATTCAACGTGTGGATGCGATTGACAAGCAGATTCTTGCGCTGCTGCTCGAGGATGGAAGGCGCACGTACGACGACATTGCGGGGCGGGTGAGTTTGTCGGCACCGTCGGTGAAGCGGCGCATCGACGGGTTGCGGTCGTCGGGGGCGCTGCAGGGGTTCACCGCGGTGGTGGATCACCCGGCGCTGGGGGCGAATACGGAGGCGCTGGTGGAGTTGTTCTGCCGGCCGGGGACGACGCCGGATGTGGTGGCGAGGAAGCTGCGGGAGCATCCGGAGGTGGCGGAGGCGTGGAGCGTGACGGGCGAGGCGGATGCGATTGCGCGGGTCCGCACGCAGGACAACACGGACCTCGAGCGGTTGATCATCGACCTGCAGAGCGACGGGCTGGTGATGCGGACGCGGTCGCAGGTAGTGCTGTCGCGGCTGGTGCGTCACTAGAGGGCGGGCGCCGGGGGGACCGGCGGCAGGGTCCGAGGCGGCGCCTAGGCTGGCGGCGTGGCGAAGGATCGGACGCGGGAGATTTCGCTGCGAGCGACGTATGCTCGGGGGAGCGAGGAGTTCTCGCGCGTCCTGGCGTTCTCGGATGGCTTGTTCGCCATCGCAATGACGCTGCTGGTGGTGGCGATCGCAGTGCCGGCGGTGTCGGATGCAGACAGCGTGGGCGCGCTGTGGGATGCCCTCGGGGATCAGGAGCAGGACTACGTCAGCTTCTTCATCAGCTTCGCGGTGATCGGGCGGTATTGGCTGGCTCACCACCAGTTCTTCGCGCGGCTCGCGGCGATCGATGGGCGGCTGATCGCGATCAATCTGGTGTATCTGGCGTTCATCGCGTTCCTGCCGTTTCCCACGGACCTGCTGGGGAGCTATTTCGAGAATCCGCTCTCGGTGACGGTATATGCGGTCAACGTGGCGGCGATCAGTGGGCTCGAAGTGGTGCTGTTTCGCCACGCCCACCGCAACGGGTTGCTGCGTGAGCGGTGGCCCGAGGACGTGTATCGATGGGGCGTGCTGCAGTCGCTGTCGCCGGTGATGTTCTTCCTGCTGTCGGTCCCGGTCGCGTACATCGGGACGGGGTGGGCGGTCGCGTGCTGGTTCCTCGGGATTCCGTTCGCGATGATCAGCCAGCGCTGGAGGCCGGAGGCGGCAGCGCGCTATTACGTGTCGTAGCTCTCGCTTCGCTTTCGCAACATTCGGCGCCACATTCGTCCGCGCTACGAACGTATGTTCGTGGCGTGAGATCGAGGCTGATCAACCGCCGCCGACAGGGCGACTTGGGCGAAGCATCGGCGATCGAGTGGCTGACGCGGCAGGGCGCGACGGTGTTCCTGCCCGTGGGACACAGCCCCGACCATGACCTCCTCGCGGCGATCGAAGACAATCTCCTGCGAGTTCAGGTGAAGACGACCACCCAGCGGAAGAAAGGGGCGCAGAGCGCCGACAGGTGGAGCGTGCAATTGGCGACAAATGGTGGAAACCAGAGCTGGACCGGTGTAACGAAGGTTCTCGACGCGACGCGCTGCGACGCCGTCTTCGTTCTAGCCGGCGATGGGCGACGCTGGTTTATCCCCTCGAGCTTCCTAGAGGGCTCTCGGACGATTCTCGTCGGCGGCTGGAAGTACTCCGAGTTCGAGATCGAAGCCGGGCCTCCGATTACCGAGCTCGTCTATGGAGACGGGCCGGGCGCCTCTAGAATCGGCAGTCCGCGGGGGAGCGCCGGAGTGGGAGAGCCGGGCTGGACTGTAAATCCAGTGGCACTGCCTGAGTGGGTTCGAATCCCACCTCCCCCATCTCCCGAGCCGACGGGTCGTTCGCACGAGTGGCTCGCAGCCGGCCAAACCCGCATCTCGGCCAACCATCAAGTGACGATCCCGATGCAGCCGTTCGAGGCGGCCCAGCTCGCTATAGGTGATCGGTTTCGCGTGCTCGTCCAGGGATCCGGCCGGGTCGTTCTCGAGCGCATCGAGCCACCGCGGACGCCCGGCCCGCGCTAGACAGGCAAACGGCGCCGCCCGGGGGAAGAGCGACGCCGTCGCCAAGGGTGGGCCGGAAAGCGGCCTCGCTGGCCGCTCGCCCCGCCCTCGATAACCGTCTCGTCAGTTCTCGTCTGAGGAGTCGTCGCCGGTGACCGTGTCCTTCACCTTGTCCGCGGCCTCGCCGACCTTCTCCTTCGCCGAGCCGGTCGCCTGGTCGATCTTCCCCTCGCGCTGGAGGTCCTCGTCACCAGTCAGGTCACCGGCCGCTTCCTTCACGCGACCCTTCGCATCATCAAGGTTCTCGGTCATCCCTTTTCCTTTCCGCCAACCGCCCGCGTTCACGGACGCAACCGTCCCCTTCCGCCTTCCCGCCTCGCAGCGTCGAAACACGCTCGTGCGAAAGCGAACGTGCGTCGGCACTCCACCGCAGACTGAGAGGCTGAACTTAAGCCAGCTCGCGCAAGCGCTGCGCCTCGGGCAGCTGCTTGAGCTTCTTCAGGGTGTTGTTCTCGATCTGGCGAATGCGCTCGCGCGTGACCCCGAACGCCCGCCCGACCTCTTCGAGCGTCAGCGGCTCATGCCCCCTGAGCCCGTACCGCAACTCGATCACCTGGCGCTCGCGCTCCGGCAGCGCGTCGAGCGCGCGCTGAATGTCCTCGCGCTGAAGGTTCTCCGTCGCCGCCTCGAAGGGCGCCTCGGTCGCCTCGTCTGCGACAAAGTCGCCCAACTCCGACTCATCCTCATCCCCCACCGGCTTCTCGAGCGACACCGGCATCTGCGCCACGCGCAGAATGTCTCGCACCTCGCGCACCGAGATCTTCAGCTCCGCCGCAACCTCCTGCGGCTCCGGCTCGCGCCCCAACCGCTGCACCAGCTGGCGCTCCACGTGCGCCACCCGATTCAGCTTCTCCACCATGTGCACCGGGATGCGAATCGTCCGCGCCTTGTCGGCGATCGCCCGCGTCACCGCCTGGCGGATCCACCACGTCGCATACGTCGAGAACTTGTAGCCGCGGCGGTAGTCGAACTTCTCGACCGCCCTGATCAACCCGAGGGACCCCTCCTGAATCAAGTCGAGGAACGCCAGGCCGCGCCCGAGATAACCCTTCGCGATCGAGACCACCAACCGCAAATTGGCCTCCACCATGTGGCGCTTGGCCACCATGTCGCCCGTCTCGATCCGCTTGGCGAGAGCGATCTCCTCCTCGGCGGTGAGCAGTTCCACCCGGCCGATCGAGCGCAAGTAGAGCCGCAACGAGTCCAAGCTCGGCTCCACCGTCAAGTCCAGTTCATGCTTCTTCGACTGGCCGGGCTGGGCCTCCCCCTTCGACTCCTTATACGCCGTCACCCCATCCTCGGCAACGACATCCACCCCCTGGTCGACCAGGTACGCATGCAGGTCGCGCACCTGCTCCTTGGTGACCTCGACCTCCTCCAGCGTGCTGGAGATCTCTTCGAACGTCAGGTATCCGCGCTCGTGTCCCTGGGCGATCAGCACGCGCAGCTCATCCGAATCGGGCAGCGGAGCATCCGCGCCCTCAATGTCGCCGCCGCGCTCTGCGGCTGCTCCTTCCTCCCCGTTGAGCAGAACCTCAGCCTTGTTGGCCATCGCCCGTCCTCTCCTCATCGTCGCCGGGCGGCGCGAAGTATAGGCACAGAAATCACAACTTCGGTGCACTTTCGTTGGCCGTGTGGCCAGGCTCACACAACGCTCGCGGCCCCAACACGGCCGCGCTTTGCCGACTCGCGCACGGGGTATGCCACCCTTCAGGAGCGATGACCGAGATCAGTCAGACCATCTCCCCGACCGCCCCCGACGTCCAAGCCGGCCGTCCGGAGACCGAGGTCAGCCTCACCCGCGTCGGCGTCCGCGGTGTGGAGAAGGTCATCCACGTCGGCGGCGACGGCCTCGATCCCAGCAGCCCCCCGACGGCAAACGGCTCCCTCTACCTCGCACAGCTCGAGTGCTTCGTCGACCTCAATCCCTACCAGGCGGGCGTCCACATGTCGCGCTTCGAGGAGGTCGTCAACGAAGCGATCGACGTCGTCGTCCTCTCCGAAACGCTGCGCGCCGAGGAGCTCGCCGCCCACATCGCCCAGCGAGTGCGCGAGCGCCAGGAGGGCCTGCGCGCCGAGGTCCGCATCGCTGCGCGCTATCCGGAAACCGTCCAAACACCGGAGTCCGGACTGGCGACGCAGGAGCTCTACACCCTCCACGGCGTTGCCGTCGTCTCCGAGCGCGGCACGCGCACCCTGACCGGCGTGGAGGCCCAGGGCATGACCGCCTGCCCCTGCGCGCAGGAGCTGCTCGCCGGACGCTCGCGCGAGCGCCTCGCCGCCGACGGCTTCACCGACGACGAGATCGAGCGCGTCTTCCGCGCCGTCCCCGTCGCCACCCACAATCAGCGCGGCATCGGCACCCTGCACCTGGGCCGGCCCGAGGGCCTCACGCTCGACATCGACGCCCGCGACCTGCTGCACATCGTCGAGGCATCGATGAGCTCGGAGATCTACGAGCTCATGAAGCGATCCGACGAAGCCGCCGTCGTCGAGAAGGCGCACCGCAACCCTCGCTTCGTCGAGGATGTCGTCCGCGAGATGGTGCGCCGCGTCGCCGACGCCTACCCGGAGCTGCGCGAGGGCGGCTTCCTCCTCGCCCGCCAGGAGAACCTCGAGACCATCCACCGCCACTCCGTCGTAGCCGAGCGCTCCGGACTGCTCGACGAGGTTGCCCGCGAGATCTCCTCGGGCGAGCACTCGCGCCACCACGTCACCGAGCGAGAGTGGCTCGAGGAACCCTGCACCGGCTAGCGGCCGCTGCAAACCGTCGCGGGCCGGTGTCCTCGCCGGATCGCCTCGCTCACGTAGGTTCCCGCTACGCTCGCGTCGTCGATCCGGCTGCGTCCTTGGCTCGCTCGGTTTTCGCGCCCGCCTCGATCCGCCGCCGCAGGCCGAAGAAGTAGTCGGCGCCGCTGATCACCGTCACCGCCACGGCGAGATAGAGCAGCGCGTCCGCCCACGCGGGCGCCGGCTCGAACACGATCAGCGCGAAGATCGCCGCCACCTGCAGCAGCGTCTTCACCTTGCCCAGCCAGCTCGCTGCGATCACCACCCCCCGCTCGGCGGCCAGCCCGCGCAGGCCGGTGACCGCGAACTCGCGGGCGATGATCACCATCGCCGCCCAGGCGGCCAGCCGATCGAGCGAAACCAGCGAGATCAGCGCCGCGACAACGAGCAGCTTGTCCGCCAGCGGGTCCATCAGCTTGCCGAAGGTGGTGATGGACTGCTGACGCCGCGCGATGTAGCCGTCCAATCCGTCCGTCACCGCGGCGAGCGCAAACACCGCCGCGGCGATGAGGTCACCGTCGGGTGTCTGGTCAAGCAGCGCCACAACGAGCACCGGCACGGCGACGATCCGCAAGAGCGTGAGCGCGTTCGGGACGTTGAGCGGAAACACCGCGTGCCCAGTATGGCGATGGACTCAGCGGGCTAGGCCGCCAGCACCTTCGCCCGTTCGAACACCTCGTCGAGCATCTCCTCGGTCAGCTTGCCCGTGAACGTGTTCTGCTGAGAGGGGTGAAAGCAGCCGAGCAGCGTGTAGTCACCCGCTCGGAACTCGGCGCCGTGCCCAAAACTAGGCTTCGGGCGCGGCACCTCCACACCGCGCTCCCGAATCGCGCGGAGGGCTCCGTCCCACGCGAACGATCCCAGCGCGACCAGCACCCGCGCCCGTCCCAACAGCCCGAGCTCCGCGACCAGGTAGGGCAGGCAGTTGTCTCGTTCCTGCGGGGTCGGCCGGTTGGCCGGTGGTGCGCAGCGGTTGACGGCCGTGACGTAGGCATCGCGAAGTCGCAGCCCGTCGTCCGCGTGCTCTGACGCGGGCTGGTTGGCGAGGCCGGCGCGATACAGCGCGGCGAACAGCCAGTCGCCCGACCGATCGCCAGTGAACATCCGACCCGTGCGGTTGCCGCCATGCGCCGCCGGCGCAAGCCCGACGAGGACTATCCGCGCCCTCGGGTCGCCGAACCCGGGCAACGGTCGCGCCCAGTACCGCTCGCCCGCGTACCGGCGCGGCGGGTTCGCCGCCGCCTCGGTGCGCCACGCGACCAGGCGTGGGCACTTCGTGCACGCCACGATGCGCCGGTGCAGGGCCTCTAGCTCGCTCATGCAAGGGATAGGGTGCCGCCCTGATGTCGATCACACGTCGCCGCCTCCTCGCCAGCACCGGCGCCGGGCTCGCCGGAGCCGGAGCCATCGGCGTGCTTTCGGCATGCGGGAGCGAAGAGGAGGAGCCGAGCGCCGAGCGAGACGTCGAGTTGCTGAACGCGGCGCTGGGGGCGCAGCGGACTGTCGCGAGCATGTACGAGTCCCTGCCGGCCGCGGCCGGTCCGGGCGGGGTGACCCTGGGCGCCTTCGGCGAGGCGGCGTCGGCCCAAGTCGATGAGCTCACGACGGCAATCGAAGACGCCGGGGGCAGCCCGAGCGACACGGAGCAGAACCCACCTGAGGCTGAGAGCGCGACCGAAGCGTTGACTCTCGCTCTCAACGACGCCATCGCCGCCTATCACGCGGCTGCGGGGGATCTGTCCACGCCAGAGCTCAACGGGATGGTCCTCGAGTTCATCGCCGCGGACGCCGCGCAGGTCGCCGCGCTCCGAGGTGAGCTCGGCGAGGAGCAAGCCCCCGTGGCCTTCGTCACCGGCATCGATGAGCCGCCGCTGGTCGCGGAGCAGACAACGTGAGGGCCGCGACAACTCGGCGCGAGGCCCTCCGCCTGGCGGGGATCGGCGCCGGCGCCGCGGCACTGCCGGGACTCCTGATCCCAATGATCGCCCGGGCCCAGTCATCCGACGACGATGACCTCAACGACTTTCTCGAGCCAGCGATCGAGCTCGAGCAGGCGGCCGCGCTGGGGTACGAAACCGCCGCCGAGGCGAAGGGACTGGATGCGGACCTGAAGCGCACCTTCGAACGGTTTCGCGACCAGGAGCAGGCGCACGCCACGGCGTTGCGCAGCGCGCTCGACTCGCTCGGCTTCGACCTTCCCGACGAGCTGACCGACACGGCCGACTCGGACCACCTGGATGGGATCGAGGACCTGAGGTCCGCGAACGACTACCTCGCCTTCCTCGTCGATCTCGAGCATGAGCAGGTGCGCTACTACGCGTCCGACGCACCCTCGCTCGACAGCGAGGACCTGATCCGAACCAGCGCCGAGATCCTCGGCTGCCAAGCCCAGCACCTGGTCGTGCTGCGCGAGGCACAGGGAGCCGCCCCCGCCGTCGCTGCAGCGATCCGCCTGGGCGCCGCAGCCCAGGAGTTTCAGCCGTAGTGGATCCCCGGCCGGCGTCCGCATCGCGCTCCGAGCTCGTGCGCTGGATGGGGATCGGCGACGCAAACCTCGCCGGCCTCGTTCACGGCGGCACCGTGATGAAGGCCTGCGACGAGGTCGCCGCCATCGCTGCGATCCGCCACTGCGGTCGCCGGGTGGTGACGGCCGGCGTCGACCGCATGGCCTTCGTCTCGCCGGTCAACGTCGGCGAGCTCCTCGCCTGCTCGGCGACCGTCAACGCCGCCTGGCGAACCTCGATGGAAGTCGGGGTTCGAGTCGAGGCGGAGAACCCGGGCACGGGAGAGCGGCGCCACACCTCGACCGCCTACCTGACGCTGGTCGCCCTCGACGATGCCGGCAAGCCGACACCGGTTCCGCCGCTCGTCGCGGAATCCGGGACTGAGCAACGGCGTCAGCGAGAGGCCGAGGTACGCCGCCGGAACCGCCTGGCCGAGCGAAACGAGATTCTCAGGGGCCGCGAGGACTAGCCGGCGCCGCTTCGCCGGGCGACGATGTCGCCCACGCGGCGGCCGGCGAGGAAGACCGTCAGCCACATGATCTGCGCCGCGGTCGGGCTCAGCAGGGCCACCGGGATCGACGCCGCAAACACGATTGGCACGATGAAGTTGGCCCGCCCCGCAAAGCGCGACTCGAATGCCTTGGCCTCGGCCCGCATGAGGTCATGGCGGTACGCGTAGACGACCTGAATCCCAAACACCACGCTGACCCGCGGCCATGTCGACCGCGTAGAAGACCAACGCGACCGAGTCGTCGCTGAAGTTGCCGAGCAGCTCGGAGGTGAAGGGGACGAGCGCCACCCAGGCGAGGTCGTCGTCCCGCGCTCCGCAGCCGTCTCGTCGGCCATCCCCACCTGTACGAGCGAAGGCGCCCAATCCCTCCCGCCGGCGGCCGTCCGGGCGCCCGCGGCTCTACGCTTGGGGCGCTCGGTTCCCTTGGGACCGAACGAACAGAGCCTGATGGCCGACACCCCTCAGCTACGCAAGCTTGCGATCGTCCCCGCCTACAACGAGGCGGGAATGGTCGGCCGCGTCGTGCGGGACATCAAGCGCGACGCGCCCGACTTCGACGTGCTCGTGGTCGATGACGGCTCGACCGACGCGACGGCGGCCGAGGCGCGCAAGCACGGAGCAACCTTGCTGCAGCATCCCTTCAACACCGGCATCGGCGGGGCGATGCAGTCCGGCTACAGGTACGCGCTTCGCAACGACTACGACGTCGCAGTGCAGGTTGACGGCGACGGCCAGCACAAGACCGAGTACCTGCCCGAGATGCTCGCGGCGCTCCACACCGGCGGAACGGAGGCCGACATGCTCTACGGCAGCCGCTTTCGCGGCGACCCCGGCTACAAGGTGCCGCTCGGCCGGCGCTTGGGCAACTTGATCTTCTCCGTCGTGTTGACCGCGATCACGCGCCAGCGGATCACCGACCCCACCTCGGGCTTCCGAATGGCGAACCGCCACGGAATCGAGCTCTTCGCCCGGGACTACCCGCACGATTACCCCGAGGTCGAGGCGATCCTGATGCTCCATGCCCACCGGCTGCGCATCCACGAGGTGCCGGTGCAGATGAATGCGCGCGGCTACGGATCGAGCTCGATCGACTATCCGCGCAGCGCCTACTACATGCTCAAGGTGCTGCTCGCGCTCTTCGTCGGCCTCTTCCGCCGCCGACCGACCCCGGTCGAGGCAACCGGTGCCGACGAGCCGGGCGTCGACCCGCCGGCGGAGGCGTCGGCGACCGGCGCACGAGCGATCGCCAGCGGGGACCGCGCGAGGGGATAGTCCGGTGTCGCGCCGCGCCCTCACCCTCCTCCTCACCGGCGTCTGCCTGGTGGCCTTGGCGGGGCCCCTCGCGGGGGGTGCCTCCGCGACCACGATCGAGGTCACGACCGAGGCGGAGTCGGGGCCGGGGTCGCTCGGCCAGGCGATCCTCGACTCCGATCCTGGGGACACCATCAGGATCCCCGAGGGGACGTACGTGCTCATCAACGGGGAGGTGCTCGAGGCGAACGACCTGCGGCTCGTGGGGGCCGGCGAGGATCTCACCACGATCATCCCCGGCGGAGGCGGAGGCGCGCTCGACGATCCCGGCGTCTCCACCGAAGGCCTCACCGTAGGGCCGCCACGGAACCCGGACAGCGGCGACGACTCCGAGATCGAGACCAAGGTTCAGATCGTCGCCCTGATCGCCACCCTCGCGCTGCTGATCCTGGTCCTGGAGCTGGTGCGACGGCGACGCCTCGCCGAGCGTTACGCGCTGCTGTGGATGTCCGCTGCCGTGGCGCTGCTGGTCCTCGCGATCTGGCGTGACGGTCTCGACGTGCTGGCCGACCTGATGGGCATCGCCGACCCCGCGAACGCGATCTTCATCCTCGCTCTCGGCGTCACGTTCGTCCTCCTCCTGCACTTCTCCGTGGCGACCTCGCGCCTGGCCGAGGAGACCAAGATCCTCGCCCAGGAGGTCGCGCGACTCGATCAGGAGCTGCGCGCGCGCGGATCGAACGGCGTCCCGGAAGACCTGTCGAGCGGTCGCGGGTCGAGCGGTCGCGGCGAACCGAGCAAGGCCACCACCGCCGACCAGTAGCCGCGAAGCAGGATCCGCACCAGCCCTGATCGACCGGCCGCGCCGAGGTAGGGCGAGTCGAGGTCGGCCGTAAGCGCGTGGGCGAAGTCCCCGGCCCCAACGACGCGCCGCGCCTGAACAGCGCGCCGCTCTCCCAGCAGCCGCGGGAGGGACCGGAGGGTGTCGCCCCAGGCCGCGAGCTTCTCCGGCAGCCAGCCACCCCTCGCCGCGATTGCGATCAGGGCCAGCTCGGTCGCGAGCAGCCCGGGCACCAGGAGCGCGAGCAGTGCTGCCGGGTAAGTGCGAATCACCGTCGCCCAGCGATTGCGCTCGAGGTATCGCCACTTCGCGGGCCCCTTGGCGAACTCGTACTCGTGGTCGACCCGCGCCTCTGGCTCCACCCCGAGCTTGGCGCCCGCCAGCCGCAGCCGCAGCGACAGGTCGACGTCCTCGTGGTAGAGGAAGAAGTCTTCGGCGAAGCCGCCGTGGTCGAGGAAGGTCGATCGGTCGATCCCAAGGCAGGCCCCCGAGACGAAGCCTGGCTCCGGCA
>JBKPDQ010000067.1:0-21305 GCA_046728015.1 Actinomycetota bacterium | reverse complement strand
CGCCCTCGCCGCCGAGCCGACCCGGGTGTTCACCAAGGAGGAGCTGCTTCGCGACGTGTGGGGGTTTCGCTCGATGGGGCGCACGCGCACGCTCGATTCGCACGCCAGCAGGCTGCGGCGCAAACTCGACCCGGAGGTCGGACGGTATGTCGTGAACTGCTGGGGCGTCGGGTATCGACTGATCGACGCGCCGGAGCCGGCGGATGACGGCGCTCGTTGAGGCCGCTGCGACCGCCTGGCCCCTGGCCGCGACAGTCGCCTGTGCGGTGACCGTGGATCGGCTGCGCGCCAGCCGCCGGCGCGAGAGCCTGAACCGCGCGCTGCACGAGCTCCGGCGGCCGCTGCAGGTGATGGCCCTCGACCGCGCGTCGGTCAACGGCAACGGTCGTCCGCACGGCGGAGGGCATCTCGACGCGGCGCTGGCGGCGCTCGCCGATCTCGACGCCGAGATCAACGGCGAGCAGCCGAATCGCATGCGAGCGGCGCTCGATGCACGCAAGGTCATCGCGGAGGCTGTCGGCCGCTGGCATTCGCCGGCTGCGATGCTGGGCCGCGAGTTGGAGCTGCAGCTCCCGATCGGCGCGCCGAAGATTCGGACCCGTCACGAGGAGATCGCCGCGGCCCTCGACAACCTGATCAGCAACTCGCTCGAGCACGGCGGCACGCGCATCCGCGTCACCGCGCGGAGCCTGCACGGCCGGCTTCGCATCTCCGTCGCCGACAGCACGCCGGGAGGTCGCATGGCCTCCCTCGCCGGCCCGCTGCGGCGGCAGCCCAGCGGGAGCGTCGACCCGCGCCGGGGCCACGGGCTGAAGATCGTGTCCCGGTTCGCGGCTGAGCACGGCGGGCGCTTCGCCTTTCACCGCGGCAACGCCGGCTCGATCTCCCTGCTCGAGCTCCCACTCGCAGACGCATGAGCCGGCGCGCACGCGCCGCCGCGTTTGCGGTGGCCGCGCTCGCGTGCGCCGCTCTGTCCGCAGGGCTCGCGGGCGGATACCGCTCGGACATCGCCGCCCAGCTCGGACCCCTGCGACCGGTCGTCGTCGCGCGCGAGCCGCTGCCGGCCGACCGCGTCCTCACGCCCGACGCCGTCGGCCGAAGCCTCGGGGTCCGGCGGATCCCTGAGCGGTTCGTCCCGCCAGGCGCGCTCGCGCTGCCGGCCGACGCGCTCGGGCGAGCCCCTACAGCTCCGATCCCGGCCGATGCCTACGTGCTCGGCACTCAGCTCCGACAGCCCTCTCCGGAGGGCGCCCAGCGTCAACCCGGACTCGGAGCCGGGGGGCGCCCGGTGGAGATCACGGTCACCGCCGCCGGAGCGTTGACCGCAAGACCTCCGCGGGGGCAACGGGTGGATGTGGTCGTCACGACCGAGCCGGGCGCCGGAGGCGACGCCGGCCGCACGTACGTTGCGGCGGAATCCGTGGCGCTGCTCGACCTTCGCGGTGGAGGCCAGGGCGCCCCTGCCGACGCGCTTCCCGGACCTCCGGGGGAAACTTGGGTCGCGACGCTCGCTCTCAGCCGCCCTCAGGCCCTGCGCCTGATCCAGGCCGAGAGCTTCGCCCGGTCCGTGCGACTGATCGGGCGCTAGCGTCGGCTCACGCCCCGACGAGCCCGGCCACGACCTGCGCGCTATCGGGCGGGCCGCTGATCTCGAGCCGGAGCTCGGCGTCGACCCGGTCGACCCGAACCTCGAGAAACGGGCAGCACTCCGCCTCGAGCCCGGCGAGCTCACGAAGCTCCATCTCGATCGCGGCACCGCCGCGGTAGCGCTGTCGGGCCAGCGCGCCCGTCCGCTCTGACGAGATCAGCGACAGCTCCCTGAGGGCTCGCCACCGCTCCGTACGCTCGGCGAGTTGCGCCGCGTCTAAGGAGCAAGCGATCGGCAGCTCTCTCATTCGGCCAGGGCCTCCTCAAAGGCCTTCAGCGCGTCGTCGCCCCGCACGCAGAAGACGACCCGCTCCAGGCTGCTGCCCTGGTCGAGGTGGCGGCGCACCTCCTCGACCTCGATTCGCGCCGCCTCGTCGACGGGGAAACCGCCGACACCCGTTCCGAACGCCACCAGGCCCAGCGACTTGGCCCCGACCTCGTCGGCAACTCGGAGCGTGCTCGCCGTCGCGTCGCGGATGATCTCGGCGGACGTCGGCCCCCCCAGGCGCATGGTCGCGGCGTGGATCACCCAGCCTGCGGGCAGTTCGCCGGCGCCGGTCGCCACCGCATCGCCCAGGTGGATTGGCGCGAGACCGTCGGACTCCTCCTGGATCTCTGGACCGCCCGCGTGGACGATCGCGGCGGCCACCCCGCCGCCGTGCCTGAGGTCCGTGTTCGCCGCGTTGGCGATCGCGTCGACCTCGAGCGTCGTGATGTCGGACTCGCTGGCCTCGATCGTCGCCACCTAACGAGCTTAGTCAGCGCAGCGCACCGGCGGGACGCGGTGGGGGAGAGATCGGACGTGCATCTGCCTCCATGTGACGTGGCCACTGCCGACGATCACGCGCGCGCCGTCGCCGCCGACTTGCGCGGCGAGCTGGTCGAGCGCCGGCGCGCCGAGGCCGCAGCCGGCGGGCAACCGGAAGCCGACCTTCCGGCGGTCGTTCGTCGGTTGGTCGACGAAGAGGCTGCGGTCCTGTCGGACCGCGGTCGCGCCGCCATCGCCGAGCTCATCCTCCGCGACACCGTCGGTCTCGGCCCGTTGGAGGAGCTGCTCGCCGACCCCGAAGTCGAAGAGGTGATGGTCAACGGCCATCGCAACGTCTACGTCGAACGGCGCGGAGCGATCGAGCACACCGACGTGCGCTTCACCACCGAACGCGAGCTTCGCGACGCGATCGAACGCATCCTGGCGCCGGTCGGGCGTCGAGTCGACGAGCTCAACCCGATGGCGGACGCGCGCCTTGCCGACGGCTCGCGCGTGAACGTCGTCATCCCGCCGCTCGCGGTCGACGGACCGGCCCTGTGCGTGCGGCGGTTCACAGCGGCGCGTCCGGACCCCGATGAACTCGTCGCCGGGGGCACGCTCACGAACGACCTGCGCGACCTGCTCGCCGACGCCGTCCGCTCGCGGCGCAGCATCCTGATCTCGGGCGGGAGCGGCTCGGGGAAGACGACCCTCCTGAACGCCCTCAGCACATGGATCGAGGCCCGAGAGCGGGTGGTGACGATCGAGGACGCTGCGGAGCTGCGATTGCGGCAACCCCACGTCGTCCGGCTGGAGAGCCGTCCCGCGAGCGTCGAGGGTCGCGGCGCGGTGACGATTCGCGACCTGCTGCGCAACACGCTCCGGATGCGGCCGGACCGGATCGTAATCGGCGAGGTGCGCGGCCCAGAGGCGCTGGACCTGCTCACGGCGCTCAACACAGGACATGAGGGTGCGCTGTCGACGGTGCACGCAAACTCGCCGGAGGATGCGTTGCGCCGCATCGAGACGCTGGCGCTGATGGCCGGGATCGGACTTCCGCACGCCGCGATTCGCGAGCAGATGGTGCGGGGCATCGACCTGGTCGTCCATCTCGTCCGAGACCTGGACGGCGCACGGGTTGTGACGGAAGTGGGGGAGGTGCGGCCGGCGGCGGGCGCCGTTGGCGTGCGGGAGCTGTGGCGGCGGTGAGCGGCGCCGTCCCCGTGCTGCTCGGAGCGCTGGCCGGCGGGCTGGCCCTCGTAGCCGTTCGTGAGGCGGTCGCAGCCACCCCGGCGGCCGCGCGGTGGCTCGCGCTCGCCGTCGAGCCGCTCCGCCGAGCCGGACGGGAGGGCTACTCGCCGACCGATGTCGAGCGCCGTCGCCTTGCCGCCATCGGGGCTGCGGCCATGCTGGCCGCCGGGCTCCTCCTCCTCGGGCCGGGTTCGGCGTCGCTACTCGCAATTGGCGGTCCTGCCGCCTTGACCGCTGCGATCGGCCGACGCCGGCATCGGTATCGCCTGGCCGTCGAGCATGGGCTCCCCGAGGTCGCCACCTCGCTCGCGGACACCCTCGCCGCGGGCCGGTCCGTGCGCTCGGCTTTGAGCGCGGTGGCCGCCTCGGTCGACGGCCCGCCCGCGGTGGAGATGGCGCGCCTGCGGGCCGAGCTCGAGCTCGGCGTGCCAACCCGCACCGTGCTCGAGGCCTGGCAGCGGCGCATGCGCTCGCAGCGTGTGGACGCGCTGGCCGCGGCGTTGCTCTCGGAGCAGGTTGGAGGTGGTGACCTGGCGACGCTGCTGCGGCGTTTTGGCGCGGCGGCGGCCGAGCGCGACCGGGCGGACGCCGACGCCAGGTCGGCGACGACGCAGGCGCGCTTCACCGGGCTGCTCGTGGTCGCGATGCCGGTCGGAGCGGGCGTGTTTGCCGAGCTGCTCGAGCCCGGGTTCGTCGTCGGCCTCATTGCTGATCCACTCGCGGCGACGGTCCTCGCCTGTGCCGCCGGCCTCCAGCTGGTCGGCTTCGCCGCCATCCGCAGGCTCAGCCGGATAACCGCACCGTGACGCTCGAACGCTTGTGACAGCAAGCGCCCTCGTCGCCGCCGCTGTACTGCTCGGCTTCGCCGCAGCCTGGGAACTCCTAGGCGCGGCCGAATCAGGAGCCGGCCGCCGCTTGCGTGGAGCGCTTGCCTCGCTCACGCGCGGGCGGGTGCGCTCGCTTCGTGAGGCGGCGTTCCGCCTCGGGATCCCCGACCGTCTCGTTCGTGCCGGGCTCGAGGATCGCGTGGCTCCCGCCACGGTCGTCGCGGCGAAGCTGGCCGGTGCGGCGATCGCCGTTCCGATCTCGCTTGCCGCGGCACCGGCCGTCGGCGGAAGGCTGGGCGTCGTCGCATTCGCCGTGATGGTCGCCGCCGGGTTCCTCGCTCCAGACGCGATCCTCGAGCGACGCGCTCGCCTGCGACGCGAGCGCCTCGTCGGAGCCCTGCCCGATGCGCTCGATCTGCTCGCGGTCGGCGCGGCCTCGGGCCGAAGCCCCGCGAGCGGGCTTGGTGAGATTGCTGCTGCGACCGACGGACCGCTCGCAGGCGAGCTGTCGCTCGCCGTGGCCGAGATCGAATGCGGGGCATCGCAGGGGACCGCGATCGAGGGGCTGCGCCGGCGTGTCGGCGGACCTGAGATCGGCGCCCTCGCCGCGGCCCTGGAACGCTCGCGACGCTACGGATCGCCGCTCGCCGAGCAGCTGCACGCCCAGGCTCGCACCCTTCGCCGCGATGCCTCAAGAAGAATCGGCGAGCGCGCGGCTCGCGCCGCGCCGAAGATCCAGCTCGTGATCGCGCTGGTGCTGGTGCCCTCGGTGCTGCTGACGATCCTGGCAGCGATCATCGCCCACTCGGACGCGCTGCTGGCGGGGATCTAACGCCCTTGGCGACTTTGTTCTCACATAGCGAGAGGAAAGGACCAACTCTTCCGTGGTAGAGGTCCCCCTGGCGGCGGCTCGCTCATCGGCGGCGCAGCCTATCGGCGACGCGCGCTGCAACGGACGTTGCAGAAGGCCGCACTCGCGCAAGCCGATCCGACCTCGACGCGGTGGCTCGAAAACGGCATTCCCATGCGGGAAATGCTGTCGGAGCCGCCGCGGCTAGCAATTCCGTCCGACGGATCGGCTCCAATCCCCGACCACAACTGTGTTGCAAAGTGGGGCAGAGTGGGCTAGCGTGGCGCCAACGAGTTGACCCAGGGACCGGGGTGGCGAGGTTCCTCCCATCTCACCACCCCGGTCCAAATTCTTTTCCGGCCAGGGCGGCCGCAGCGTCGCGCCCATTCGAGAGAGGACCCCACAGTTGGCGTTTCGCGGTCAGTACGAGCACTCCCTCGACTCCAAGGACCGGCTCACGATTCCGGCGCGGTTTCGCGCGGCGCTTGCTGAGGGAGTGGTACTCGTCGCCTTCCTCGACTCCTGCGTCGCTGTCTTCTCAACGAGCGGTTATGAAAAGTTCACCGACGAGGTCCTCGGCGGACTGAGCCCGCTCGGGCGCCGCGGGCGGATGATGGTCCGCCGCTTCAACGCCACCGCCCAGGACGAGTCGCTGGATTCGGCGGGCCGAGTCCGTCTCGCGAAGCACCTGATCGAGCACGCCGGCCTCAAGGGCGCCTGCGTCGTCGTCGGCGCGGACGACCACCTCGAGGTCTGGAGCCCGGAGCGCTGGAGCGAGCACTACGCCGAGATCTCCGAGCAGGCCGAGCGGATGGCCGAAGAGCTCGCCGGCGAGCCCGGCGTCGAGTGAGGCGGAGCGACGACGCGGCGATGGCCACACTGACCTACATGCCCACCGAGCACGTTCCAGTCCTCGCCTCCGAACTCGTCGCGCTGATCGACCCGCAGCCCGGCGAGCTGGTAGTCGACTGCACCTTCGGCGGCGGCGGGCACGCACGCCTCGTCGCCGAGTTACTCGGGCCGACGGGAAAGCTCATCGCGATCGACCGCGACCCCGCGGCCGCCGAGCGCTTCGAGGAGTTCGCGGCCGAGGCGCCGTGCGAGACGCGGTTCGTGGCCGGCGACTTCGCCGACGCCTTGGAGGAGCTGGCCACCGAGGGACCCTCGGCCGATGCCGTCTACCTGGACCTGGGCGTCTCCTCGCTTCAGCTCGACGCCTGGGAGCGCGGCTTCTCCTACTCCTACGACGCGCCGCTCGACATGCGCATGGACCCGGCTCAGGAGCTTTCCGCGCGCGAGGTCGTCAACGAGTGGCCGCAGGATCGCCTCGCGTCGACCCTCCGCGAGCTGGGCGAGGAGCGCCACGCGCGCGCGATCGCCGCCGAGATCGTCGCGCGGCGGCCGCTGGAGACGACGGGCGAGCTGGTCGACGCGATCAGAGAAGCGGTTCCGCCGGCGTACCGGTTCGGCCGCGGCCACCCGGCGAAGCGCAGCTTCCAGGCGATCCGGATCGCAGTCAACTCCGAGCTCGCGTCGCTCGATCGGGCGCTACCGGCTGCTTGGCGGCTTCTGGCGATCGGCGGGCGACTCGCGGCGATCTCCTTTCACTCGCTCGAGGACCGGCGCATGAAGCGGTTCCTCGCAGACCGCGCCCGGGGCTGCATCTGTCCGCCCGAGCTTCCCGTGTGTCAGTGCGGGCGCGAGCGCGAGGCGGAGCTCGTCGCCAGGCGCGCGGTGGTCCCGAGCGAGGCAGAGGCGGAGCAGAACCCGCGCTCGCGCTCGGCGCGGCTGCGATGCGCACGCAAGATCCGAGCGTCCGAGGGCGAAAGGTAAGGGCCCTGGCCGCCACCGCGACAGCCCGAGCGAGCAGGCGTTCCGCGCCGGCCAAGCGCCGTCCCGCGCCAAAGGGCCGTCCCGCGCCGAGGCGCCGTCCGGCGGCACGGCGGCACTCCGCGGCGCCCAAGCGTCGCCAGCGCTCGCAGCTGACGCCGATACCGGGCCGACTGGTGCCGGTTGCCGTTGGCGCGACCGCCGGTGCTGTCGGGGGCCTTGCGAACTCCGGTCTCGTCGTCCGCTTGACCCGCGGGCGGCTGTGGATCGGCGCGCTCGCAGTGCTCCTCGTGGGGATCGTGGCCCTCAACGTGATGGCGCTCAGCCTCAACGCGGCTTCGAGCAAGACCGGCCGGCAGGCCGACGCGCTCAAGCAGCAGAACTCGGCGCTTCGAGCCCAGCTCGCCGGGGAGGTCTCAAGCCAGAAGGTCCAGCGTCTGGCCACCAGCCTCGGCCTCGTCTTCCCGGCGCCCGGCGACATCCGCTACCTCGAGCGCGCGAGCGGCGACGCCGCCGAGGCGGCGCGGCGCCTTCGCTCTGGCGAGCTCACCTTCACCGAGACCGCACCCGTCGCCCCCGCGCCGATCACGGAGACAACGGCGCCACCGGAGCAGACCGTGCCGCCGGCCGAAGAGCCGGTCGCGACCGAACCCGCCGCCACCGCCCCGACGCCGACCGAGCCCGCCCAGACAGCGCCGCCGGCCGGCCCGGCCGCGGGAGGTGGAGGGGGAGTGGCCTCGCCGTGAGGCGCGGCTCGGCGGGGGGCACGATCGGGGTTTGACGTGACGCTGATCGACCGCCGCCTGGGATTGCTCTTCGCGCTCTTCGTACTCCTGTTCGCGGTCGTGATCGTCCGCGCTGCCTGGGTGCAGGGGATCCGCGGCGGCGCGCTCAGCGCGGACGCCCAGGGACAGCAGCTCGAGAAGGTCGTCGTGCCGGGCGTGCGGGGCCGCATCCTCGACCGCAACGGCAAGGAGCTGGCGATCTCCGAGGACGCGGCGACCGTCTTCGCGACGCCGTACCAGGTCAAGGACCCGGAGGCGGCCGCTCGCAAGCTGGCGCCGATTCTCGACTTGCCCGAGCAGGAGATTCTGGCGACGCTCGCCGACCGCGAGTCGGGCTTCGCCTACCTGGCGCGCAAGGTCGCCCTCCCAACCGCCGATCGCGTTCGCAAGCTCGACATCCACGGTGTCGACCTGCTGCCGGACAGCCGCCGCATCTACCCGCAGGGTGAGCTGGCGGGCCAGGTGATCGGCACAGTGGGCATCGACAACCAGGGCCTGACGGGCCTCGAGGCGTCCGAGGACGACGTGCTGCGCGGCGAAAACGGCGAGCGCGAGATCGTTCGAGACGGCTTCGGCGACGAGCTCGAGCGCGACACGCTCGAGGGCGCCACGACGGGCGAGGAGCTGCGGCTGACGCTCGACGCGGGGATTCAGGCGGAGACCGAGCGCGTGCTGGCCGGAATCGGGCGGGACTATCAGCCCGACGGGGCAACGGCGATCGTCATGAACCCGCAGACCTCTGAGGTCCTGGCCATGGCCAACTGGCCGCCGGTGGATCCCGACGAGCTGTCGGAGACCGATCCGGACGACCTTGGCAACATGGCCACCGGCTTCACCTATGAGCCGGGCTCGACATTCAAGGCCTTCACCGTCGCCGGCGCCCTGGAGGAGGGGATCGTCACGCCACAGACGACCTTCGACCTGCCGCCAACGATCACGCTGTATGACCGCACGATCGAGGAGGCGCACGAGCGCGGGTACATCACCCTGAGCGTCGCAGACATCCTCGCTCAGTCCTCGAACGTCGGGGCGGTGAAGATCGGCTTGGAGCTCGGGGCCGAGCGGTTCGACCACTGGATCCGACACTTCGGCTTCGGCGAGCCCACGGGTATCGACTTTCCCGGGGAAGAGCGCGGGATCGTGATTCCAACCGATGAGTACTCGGGCTCGACGATGGGCAACCTGCCGATCGGTCAGGGTCTCGCGGTCACGCCGGCGCAGATGGCGGCCGGCTTCTCGGCGATCGCCAACGGCGGCATCCTGCGGCCGCCGAAGCTGGTCGAAGGCGAGGGCGGAGAGGCCCCCGAGGAGAATCCGGGCACCAGAGTGATGAGTCGCGCGACCGCCGACAAGCTCAGCGAGATGCTGGAGGGTGTGCTCAGCGAGGCTCAGGGCGGCACCGCCTCCGACGTCAGCGTTCCGGGCTACACGCTGGCCGGCAAGACCGGAACGGCGCAGAAGGTCATCGACGGCACCTACTCCGACACCCAGTTCGTGGCCTCGTTCGTCGGCTACGCGCCGGCCGAGAACCCAAAGCTGCTGGTCACGGTCGTGGTGGACGACCCGAAGGGCGACTACTACGGCGCCACCGTGGCGGCGCCGGCCTTCGGCGAGATCGCCACGTTCGCGCTGCCGTACCTAGGCATCCCACCGCAGTAGCGACCGTCCATCACCGAGCGCAGCGCTTGCCCTTGACCTTGCCGTCGGCGGCCCGCCGCAGCTTCTTGGGTGAGACGACCGAGCAGAGGTTTGTCGTCAAGCGCTTGCGGCGCCGGTCGAGCAGCAGTCCGTAACGCCGGCCTCTGTTGTCGGGCGGCGCACACGAGCTGCCTCCTTCAATGCGGATCGCGAGGGTCTCCCCGCGCTCCCGACCGGGCGCACCCTTGAACACACGCAGCACCCGATAAATGAACTTGAGGTCGGCGTTCGGATTGGACTCATCAGTCGATCGGACCTCGATCAACTTCGCGTTGATCGCCGCGTCGGCCTCTCGAATCGCCGCATGAGCGCGGACGGGAGCGCAGCTGCACGCCATCGCCTGCTCGGCCCCGATCAGGCCCACGCCTGCGACCGCTGTGGCGAGGTAGACGCTGCGCATATGACTTCTACGAACCCTATATCGCCCCCGTCACAGCGGCGTCTATTCCACGGCACCGGCCTAGAATTCCCGCGCGATGGAGCTTCGCGAGCTGCTTGCGGGCGCCGACGTGGTCGAGATCAAGGGCGACCCCAGCGTCGAGATCGACGCGCTCGCCTACGACAGCCGCCGGGTTGAGCCCGGGACGCTGTTCTTTTGCGTGCCGGGGCAGACCTCCGACGGTCACGCGTTCGCTCCGTTCGCCGTGCAGGCGGGCGCGCCGGCGCTGGTCGTGGAGCGGGAGCTCGAGCTCGACGTGCCGGTGACCCAGGCGGTTGTCGCCGACGCGCGGGCGGCGATGGCTCACGCCGCGGTGCGCCTGTACGGAGACCCGACCGCGGAGCTTCAGGTGGTCGGGATCACCGGCACCAACGGCAAGACGACCACGGCGTTCCTGGTCCGCCACCTGCTCGAGGCCGCCGGCGTGCAGACCGGGCTGCTCGGCACCGTCAAGCGGGTCGTGGGCGGCATCGAGGAGGAGGTCGTGCGCACGACACCCGAGGCGATCGACCTGCAGGCGACGTTTCGTCGCATGCTCGAGGGGGGAGACCGGGCCTGTGCGATGGAGGTTTCCTCACACGCGCTGGCGTTGCGTCGGAGCGACGGCATTCGCTTCGCCGTCGCGGCCTTCACGAACCTGACCCAGGACCACCTCGACTTTCACGCCGACATGGAGGACTACTTTCAGGCAAAGCGCCGTCTGTTCGTCTCAGACGCGGCCGACCGCGCGGTGATCAACCTGGAGGACGAGTACGGAGAGCGCCTGCTCGCTGAGCTGGAGGCGACGACGTTCTCCGCCAAGGGCGACCCGCGGGCGAGCTTCCGTGCAGTGGACGTCAGCTTCGACGCCAGCGGCTCGCGGTTCCGGCTCGAGCATCCCAGGGGCTCGGTGGACGTCTCCACGTCACTTCCCGGTCAGTTCAACGTCTCCAACGCGCTTGCGGCGATGGCGATCGTCGCCGAGCTCGGCATCGACATCGAGGCTTCGGCGCGAGCTCTCGCGAACGCTGCGCAGGTTCCCGGCCGTTTCGAGCCCGTCAACGAGGGTCAGCCGTTCGCGGTACTCGTTGACTACGCGCACACCCCGGACTCGCTCGAGAACGTGCTGCGCGCCGCGCGAGAGGTGACCGACGGCCGCCTCTTCGCGGTGTTCGGATGCGGCGGCGACCGCGACCGCGACAAGCGCCCCCTAATGGGAGAGATCGCAGCCCGCCTGTCGGACCTTTGCGTCGTTACCTCCGACAACCCGCGCTCCGAGGACCCGGTCGCGATCATCGACGAGATCCTCGAGGGCATCCCCGGCGGCGCCAGCGAGGAGGTCTTGGTCGAGCCCGACCGGCGCGCGGCGATCGCCGTTGCGCTCGAGGCGGCGCGCCCTCAGGACGCCGTCGTGATCGCCGGCAAGGGCCACGAGCAGGGCCAGGAGTTCGAGGGCGGGCGCAAGCTCCCCTTCGACGATCGAGACGTCGCCCGCGAGGAGCTCCGGCGCCTCACCGCGCCCACGCCGGGCGCGTGATCGAGCTCTCTCCAGACCGGATCGCAGAGGCAGCGGGCGCCAAGGTGAGGCGCCCCGGCGAGGGCGGTCGGCCCGAGCGAGCCGCGGTGGACTCCCGGGAGGCGCGTCCGGGCGACCTGTTCTTCGGACTCCCCGGCTCGCGTGTCGACGGCGGCGAGTTTGCCCTGTTCGCGCTCGACCTGGGGGCGTGGGGCGTCGTGGTCGAGCCCGCTCGCGCGGACCGGATCGCCGCGGAGCTCGACCGCGCGGCCGCCCCCGGTTGGGTGCTCGCCGCCGACGACCCCGTGCGCGCGCTGCAGTCCCTGGCGCGGGCCTGGCGGCGGGAGCTTGGTGTGTCCGTCGTCGGGATCACGGGATCCACCGGCAAGACCTCGGTCAAGGACATCTCGCGGGCGCTGCTCCCGTTTCGCGTTCACGCGAGCCCCGAGAACTACAACACCGAGATCGGTCTTCCGCTGGCGATCCTCTCTGCGCCGCCCGAGACCGAGGTGATGGTGCTCGAGATGGCGATGCGCGGCGTGGGGCAGATCGCGGAGCTGTGTCGGATCGCCGAGCCCAACGTCGCGGCGATCACCAATGTCGGCCCCGTCCACCTGGAGCTGCTAGGGACCATCGAGGCGATCGCCGAGGCGAAGGCCGAGATCCTCGCGGTCCTTGGCGATCGCGGCCGCGCTGTCGTGCCGGTCGACGCCGAGGCGCTCGAGCCCCACCTCGACGACAGCCTGGTCACAATCACTTTCGGCCCAGGGGGCGACGTGTTCGTCCTGGAGTCCCAGCGGACCCGGGACGGCCTCGACGCGCGGATCGGGACGCCCGCGGGCGGCGGCACCTTCGCCTTCCGCTTCACAGAGCAATACAACCTCCTCAACGCGACCTGCGCCGTGGCGATCGGCGTCGCGTTGGACGCGCCCGTGGGCGAGATGGCGCGTCGGGCGCCGCAGGTAGCCTTCTCGCGCCTGCGTGGTGAGCTGCTCGAGCTCGCCGACGACATCGTGGTGATCAACGACTGCTACAACGCCAACCCGATCTCGATGCGCGCGGCGCTCGATCACCTCGCCTCGCTCGAGACCTCCGGGAGGAAGGTGGCAGTGCTCGGCGGGATGGCCGAGCTGGGACCCGATGGGCCGGTCTATCACCGCGAGGCCGGCGCTCGCGCGCGCCAGCTCGGGATCAGCCCCGTCGTGGGGGTGGGCGACCTGGCCCGCGACTACGCGCCCGATCACTGGGCGCCCGACGCCGAGGCCGCGGCTAGGCCCGTTTCTCGACTGCTCGAGCCGGGCGACACCGTGCTGGTCAAGGGCTCGCGTGCGATCGAGCTGGAACGACTCACGGACGAGCTGCTCACGCGCCGCGGGAAGTGACGTTGCCCGCAGCCCAGCTCGTCAGCGACGTCGCGTCGGATGCGATCGACCGCGGCGAGGTCCTGATCGCCGGGATGGCCGCGATGCTGATCACGATCTTTCTCGGGCCCAAGTTCATCGAGTGGCTCCGGGTCCAGGAGTTCGGCCAGCAGATCCGCGAGGAGGGACCGCAGGAGCACCACGCGAAGGCCGGGACCCCGACGATGGGAGGCCTGATCGTGTTCGTCGCCATCGCGGTGCCCTACCTGGTGCTGTCGGACCGTGACACGCAAAGTCTCGCGGTGTTCGGGGTCGCCCTCGGCTGCGCCGCGCTCGGCTTCGCCGACGACTGGATCAAGATCTCCAAGCGACGCTCGCTCGGGCTCTCGGCGCGCTGGAAGTTAGTCGCGCAGGTCGGGCTCGCGGTCGGCCTGTGGTGGGTGGCGACGGAGGAGGTGGGCCTGGACCCGGAGCTCGAGGTCCGCGTCTTCGACGCCGAGATCTACATCGGCCCGGTCCTGTACGTGCTGTTCACGTTCCTGGTCATCGCCGGCGCGTCCAACGCAGTCAACCTCACCGACGGGCTCGACGGGCTGGCGGCCGGCTCCTGCGCGATCGTCCTGCTCGCCTACATGGCGATCACGATCACCAACGGCCAGGAAGGGCTGGCCCTGCTCTCGGCCTGCCTCGTGGGCGCCTCGATCGGCTTTCTGTGGTTCAACGCCTTTCCGGCGTCGATCTTCATGGGCGACACGGGGTCGCTCGGCCTCGGCGGCGCGATCGGGGCGTTAGCGGTGATGACGCAGACCGAGCTGCTGCTGATCATCCTCGGCGGCATCTTCGTCATCGAAGCGCTGTCGGTCGCCGTTCAGGTGGTTGCCTTCAAGCTCTTCGGCCGGCGGGTGCTGCTGATGGCTCCGGTGCACCATCACTTCGAGCTCCTCGCCTGGTCCGAGACGAAGATCATGCTGCGCTTCTGGATCGTCGCCGCCGTGTGCTCCGGGATCGGCTACGTCCTCTACCAGAACTCCATCGGGTAGCTACTCGGCGAGCTCGCGCTCCCGTTCGACGAAGCGCACGACCGACTCGCTCATCCGCTTGCGCCCGAGCAGCAGGGCGAACAGGCCCGAGAACGGCCCGCGGACGTAGATCCGGTGCGTGATCTCCGACCCCTTGCCCTTGGGCGTCACCCGGTGCTCGTGGCCGAGGCGCGCTCCCGGGAGCCTGGCCTCGTCGACGAACAGGCGCTCGGGCTCCAGGCCGACGATCTCGAACTGCATCCGGCCGCCGCGGCGCAGCTTCACCCGCAGCTTCTCGCCGACGGCGAAATCGCCCTCGAACTCGACGGACTCGAGCTGCTCGTTCCACTCGGGCCACCTTTCCGGATCGCTCCAGAGTGCCCAGATCTCGGCGGGCTCCGCGGAGCTCGAGTCGGTGTGGGTCGCCTCCCAGATACTGCGAATCCTGCCCCACGGCGAGAATACGGCGTGTGACGGGTCCCTCGAGCAAGCCGCGCCCGCTCCTCCCGGCGGGCCCGTACCTGGTCGTGGGCCTGGCCCGCTCCGGTCAGGCCGCAGCGCGCACGCTGGCCGCCCGCGGCGAGCAGGTGATGGGCTGCGACGCGGCCTCTCCCGATGGCGCCGACGCGCTCGCCGAGCTCGGAGTCGAGCTTCATCTCGAGTCAGACGGCGTCGACCTGATCGAGCGGGCGGGCTGCGTCGTGAAGAGCCCCGGTGTTCCCAGGGAGGCGCCCGCGGTCGAGAGCGCCCTGCAGGCGGAGCTTCCGGTCATCGGCGAGCTCGAGCTCGCCTGGCGGTTGCTGCCGAACCCGTTCGTGGGCGTCACCGGAACGAACGGCAAGACGACGGTGATCGAACTGCTCGGGCACGCGTGGCGCATCGCTGGGGCGCCCGTGGCGGTCGCGGGGAACGTGGGCACTCCGCTCGCCTCGCTCGTCGACGAAGCACCGCCGGAGGCCACGGTGGTCTGCGAGTGCTCGAGCTTTCAGCTCGAGGACGCCCACGCGTTTGCGCCCGAGTGCGGGGTGTTGCTCAACATCTCGGCCGACCACCTCGATCGCCATCGCAACCTCGAGGACTACCTGGCGGCGAAGCTGCGCCTCTTCGCCCGTCAGGAGCCGGGGGACTGGGCCATCTACGACAGCTCGGATCCCGCGCTCGCCGAGGTGAGGCTCCCCGGCCGAGGTCGGGTCGTCGACCTCGCCGAAGTCCCCTTCGAGGAGCCGGACGAGGCATTGGAGGGCTCGGCGCTGCTGGGACCCCACAACGCCCGCAACGCGCGTGCCGCGACGGCGGTGGCGCTGGCGATGGGGATCGAGCGCGACGCGGTCGCCGAGGCGCTGCGCACCTTTCCGGGCGTGCCCCATCGCCTCGAGCGCGTCGCCGAGATCGACGGCGTCACCTACGTGAACGACTCCAAGGCGACCAACGTTGCCGCGGCGGCCGCGGCCTTGCAGTCGTTCCCGGGTCGGGTGCGCGCGATCCTCGGCGGGTCGCTGAAGGGTGGCGGCTTCGCCGAACTCTCCGCGCCCGTCGCCGAGCGTTGCATTGCCTGCTATCTGATCGGGCAGGCCGCAGACGCGCTCGAGCACGACCTCTGCCCGGCCTGGTCGGCCGGAGTCGGGCGGCAACGGTGCGCCGATCTCGCCGACGCCGTCCGGAGGGCCGCGACGGAAGCCGAGCCCGGCGACGTGGTCCTCCTCGCCCCAGCCTGCGCCAGCTTCGACGCCTACCGCGACTTCGAGGAGCGCGGCGACCACTTTCGGCAGCTCGTCAGGGATCTCGAGAGCTGAGCCAGGAGATAGTCCGGAGCGTGGCGCAGTCAAACGTTGACGTCGTGCGGGACCAGTTTGCGGCGCCGAACGAACGGGACTTCCCGCGCGCGATGAGTCACTAAGCAGCGCGAAACTGGTCGCCGTCCACGAGAATCGGCGCGGTGCGAGAGGTCAGGCTCGTTCCTGCTCCAGATGGCCGAGATCTCGGCCGGCCTGTTCGGCCTGTTCCTGGTCGGGATGCTGTTCTTCGTCGAGACCGGGTTCAGGCGCTTAGGAGTCCGAGCGCGAGGCGGTCGTTCACTACTTCCGGGCCAGCACGAGGATCGTCCTGATGTTTGCGATCCCGCTCGGGCTCTCGCTCACGCTGGTGGTGCTGGAGTCCGGGTGGAGCACGGTCCTGTTCGCGCTGCTCAGCCTCGCGCTCATCACGGCGAACCTCGACACGGCGCTGCGTATCCAGGACGTTCGGAGGCTCAGCGGCTCCAAGGTGCTGGGGACGATCGGGGTGGTGCTGATCGTCCTGGTGCCGTGGGCACTGGGTGGAGTCGATCCGAGTCGCGAAGACCTCACCTGGGCGATCCTCATCGCCTTCAGCACCGCGTTCCTCAGTCTCGCGAGCTGCTGCTGTCGGTCTTCAACATCGCGGTGTCCGAGCGCTGACGATCCGAGCTAGGGATTCCACCCCCGAGGGCGAATCCAGTTTTGATGCGCCCGAAGTCGGGAGGATCTCCCCAGCCGATCGAATACTCGCTGCTGCTCACCGCCACGCTGTGCCTGCTGGCCTTCGGCGTCGTGATGGTGTTCAGCGCCAGCTCGACGACCTCGCTGCTGGGGGAGAGCGGCGACAGCGCCTACTACCTCAAGCGCACGGCGCTGTTCGGGATCGCTGGGCTGTTGTTGATGCGGGTGCTCTCGCTCCACGGGGCGCGAGTCGTCCGCGCGCTGACGCCGATGATCCTGCTGATCTCGATCGGCCTGCTCGTGCTCGTGCTGGTGCCCGGAATCGGCGTGCAGGCGAACGGGTCGCAGCGGTGGATCGGAGCCGGGCTGATCCAGATCCAGCCGTCCGAGATCGCCAAGCTGGCGCTGGTCCTGTACGGCGCCTACCTGCTCGCTTCGCGCCCGAAGATGGTCAGCCGGATCGGGACCATGGCCCCTTACCTGGGGGCGGTGGGGCTGGTCTGCTTCCTGGTGGTGATCGAGCCCGACCTCGGCACGGCGATGGTCGCCTGCCTCGCCTGTGCGGCGATGCTGATCGCGGCCGGGGCGCGCATGCGCGACCTCGGCGTGCTCGCCGCCGCGCTGGGTGCAGCGGTAGTGCTAGCGATCGCGATCGAGCCTTACCGGATGGAACGCCTGACGGGCTTCCTCGACCCGACCGCCGATCCCGGCGGCGCCGGCTTTCAGGCCATCCAGTCGGAGATCGCGCTGGGCTCGGGAGGGATCTTCGGTGTCGGGCTCGGCGAGAGTCTGCAGAAGGCCTTCTACCTCCCCGAGGCGCACACCGACATGATCGCCGCGGTGATCGGCGAGGAGGTCGGGCTGGTCGGGATCGTGGCGCTGGTCGGGCTGTACGGGATGCTCGGCTACGCCGGGCTGCGGATCGCGCAGCGTGCTCGCGACCGCTACGGCAAGCTGCTCGCCGCGGGGCTCACGTCTCTGATCCTCGTCCAGGCGGTTATGAACCTCTTTGCGGTGCTCGGGCTGGCGCCGCTTACCGGCGTGCCGCTGCCGTTCGTCTCCTACGGCAACAGCAGCATGCTGATGATGCTCGCCGCGGTCGGCCTGCTGCTCAACGTCGCGCGTGGCGGAACCAGGGGAATGTCCGCGCGACCGTCGAGCGCCGGTGCGAGACTGCGCGTCGTCGACAGGGCTGCGTCGCACGCTCGCCGTGCCCGCGCCCCGGTCCCGAAGAGGAGCTCGCGAAGCGTTGCCAAGGGTCGTCATAGCCGCCGGCGGAACAGCGGGGCACGTGGTGCCGGCGCTCGCCGTCGCGGACGCGCTGCGGGCTAGGGGCGCAGACGTCTCCTTTCTCGGTACCCGCGAGCGCGCCGAGGCCGAACTGATCCCCGCCGCCGGGTACCAGATCGACTTCTTGCGCGTGCGCGGGCTCGACCGCCGCAATCCGATTCGCGCGGCCGGCGCCATCGCCCTGGCCGCCCGAGCGGTACCCGCGGCCAGGCGCGCGCTCCGAGAGCGCGGCGCCGAGGTCCTGCTCGGCGGGGGCGGCTACGTGGCCGGCGCGGGAGGCCTGGCGGCCGTGTCGCTCGGCCTGCCACTGGTCTTGACCGAGGCCGATCGGCATCTGGGACTCACCAACCGCTGGCTCGCTCGTCGGGCGCGCCGCGTGTGCCTCGCGTTTCCGATTCCCGGGCGCGAAGGCGAGCGCTACCTGGTCACCGGCCGTCCGGTTCCGGCGGCGATCGGCACCGCGGATCGCGGTCGTGCGCGAGAGCGATTTGGGATCGCGGCCGGCGACCGCTGCCTGCTCGTCTTCGGCGGCAGCCAGGGAGCGCGCTCGATCAACCTCGCGGCCCTGGACGCCTTCGTCGGCTCGGACGAGACCCAACGCGGGTATCACGTCCTCCACATCGCCGGGCACCGCGACTACGAGGCCGCCCGCGAGCGGCTGGCCGCCGCAGGCGGGGTCGCGCGCTACACGCTGCTCTCCTACGAACCCGGACTCGCCGACGCCTTGGCCGCCTCCGACCTCGTGCTGGCCCGCGCGGGCGGCTCGATCTTCGAGATCGCAGCGGCCGGGCGTCCCTCGATCCTCGTTCCGTACCCGTACGCGTCCGCCCGCCACCAGCACGCCAACGCGGAGTGGATGGCGGGGGCGGGTGCCGCGGTCATGGTCGATGACTCGGAGCTCAGCGGGGAGGTGGTGCGAACGCTCGCCGGCGAGCTGCTCGCCGATGAGGCGAGGCTCGACCGCATGGCGGTTGCCTGCGCGTCGCTCGCGCGCCGCGACGCGGCCGATCGGGTGGCAGCCGAAGTGCTCGCCGCAGCCGAGCATCATTGACACCATGACCGAGGGCGACTGGCAAGGCCGCGAGCTTCACTTCATCGCGATCGGCGGCGCGGGCATGAGCGCCTTGGCGTTGATCGCCGATCGCCTCGGGGCGACGGTCACCGGCAGCGACCGGGCCGAGAGCTCTTACCTGGAGCGCCTGCGTCGAGCTGGCCTCGAGCCGCGCGTCGGGCACGATCCAGATGCCGTCCCGGACAACGTTGAGGTGGTCGTCTCCACGGCGATTCGCAAGGACAATCCGGAGCTCGTCCGCGCTCGCGAGCGCGGCCAGCGCGTGATCCACCGCGGCGAGCTCCTCGCGGAGGTGTGCGAGCTGCGGCGCTTGATCGCCGTCGCCGGCACGCACGGAAAGACGACCACGGCCGGCATGCTCGCGCACGCGATGGTCGAGCTTGGAGCGGACCCCTCCTTCCTGCTCGGCGGCGAGTTGCCCGGGGGCGGGGACGACGGTGACGCGCGAAACGCCGGCTGGGGCGAGGGAGAGTGGGTGATCGCCGAGGCCGACGAGTCCGACGCGAGCTTCCTGCGGCTGCGGCCCTCCCTGGCGATCGTCACCAACGTCGAGCTCGACCACCACTCGCACTGGACCTCGCGCGCCGAGCTCTTCGACGCCTTCCGCCGCTTCGTGGAGCCGGCGCAGGGGCTTGCGCTCGGAGCGGATCCGGCCCTGGACTCGCTCGCCGGGGCGCAGCGCGTGGTCCGCTTCGACGAGAACGCCCCCGGCCCCCCGCTCGGGCTGAGCGTCCCCGGGAGGCACAACCTGCTGAACGCGAGGGCCGCGCTGGCAACACTCGAGCTGGCCGGCTTCGACCTCGACCGGGCGGCCGGGGCGCTGGCGTCGTTTCCGGGGATGCTGCGGCGCCTGGAGCTGAAGGGTCGGCGCGACGGCGCCCTGATCTACGACGACTACGCGCACCATCCGACCGAGGTCTCGGCGACGCTCGAGGCTCTTCGCGAGCTCGCCCCGCGCCGCCTGATCGCCGTCTTCCAGCCGCATCTGTACTCGCGCACGAAGGCCCTGGCGCCGGCCTTCGGGTCCGCGCTCGCGGCCGCAGACGCGGTCGGCGTGCTCGACGTCTATCCGGCGCGCGAGGAGCCCGTCGGCGAGCTCGAGGGAGTCAGCGGGCTCGACGTTGCCCGGGCCGTCGCTGAGCGGGGCGACGGACGGCCGGTCTGGTGGCTCAAGGACTCCGAGTCGGCACAGCGTGCGCTGGCCCCGCAGCTGCGCGACGCCGACTTGCTCGTCACGATCGGCGCCGGCGACATCTTCCGCCTGGCCGAGGCGCTCGTTGAGGAGCCCGCGTGACCGCTTACGGCCTGCCGGGTCCGGCAACAGGCGCTAGCCCGCCGACACCGGACGCGAAGCGGAGGATGTCGGCGGAGTGATTTCGGTGGAGCGCGATTATCCGCTCGCGAGGTTGACGACGGTGCGCGCCGGCGGCGCGGCCGAGCTGTTCGCCCGTCCCGCGGGCGAGGAGGAGTTGCTCGAGCTCCTGGAGTGGGCCGCGAGCGAGGGCCACCCCGTGGAGGTCGTGGGCTCCGGCTCGAACCTGCTCGTCTCCGACGCTGGTGTGCGCGGGCTCGTACTCAAGCTCGACGGCGAGCTGACGAAGATCGAACGCGACGGCACCCGGGTGGTGTGCGGAGGAGGCGCTCGGCTTCCGTCCGCCGCCGCGCAGGTCGCGCGATGGGGCCTGGGTGGGCTCGAGTTCGGGATCAACATCCCCGGGACCGTCGGCGGCGCCGTGCGAATGAACGCCAACGCCTACGGCGGCGAGCTCGGCCGGGTGCTCGAGTCCGTGCGGATCTGCAGCGCGGACGGCCTCGACGTTCGCACCCCCGACGCGCTCGACTTCGCCTACCGCAGCTCGAACCTCCCGGCGGGCGACGTGGTCTCTGGCGCGACGTTTGCCCTCCACGAGGCCGATCCCGGCGAGGTCAAGGCGACGATGGGCGGCATGCGCGACCAGCGGCGCGAGGCACAGCCATCCGGCATCAAGACCTTCGGCTCGACGTTCGTCAATCCTGACCCGACCCAATCGAACGGGCGGACGGCCGGACAGCTCCTCGAGGCGGCAGGATGCCGCGGGCTTCAGGTCGGTGGCGCCCGGCTCTCCGACAAGCACGCCAACTTCGTCGAGAACACGGGCGACGCGACAACGGCCGACGTCCTGGCCCTGATGGCAGAGGCCCGACGCCGGGTGCACGATCGCTTCGGGATCCTGCTGGTGCCCGAGGTCCAGATCCTCGGCGAGGTGGAGTGGCCCGCCGGCTGGCATCTGAGCGACCCGCACTAACTCGCCAGGCAGGAGCCGGGCGCGCCGCCCGGAACCTCTCCCACATGGCTTCAAGGGCCGCGACTCCAGCCGGCAGGCGTGGCGCTTCCGCCCGCCGGGCAGCCAACGGCCGCGCAGCCGGAGCCAAACCGCGCAAGCCGCCCGCGCCGGCAACGCCGAAGCGCCCCTCGGGCGGGCGAGCGGCGCCCGCCCGCAACGGCAGGCCCGCGGCCACGCGCAGGCGCTCCCCGAAGAGCGTCAAGTCGCCTCGAC
>JBKPDQ010000066.1:0-2470 GCA_046728015.1 Actinomycetota bacterium | reverse complement strand
CCGGCCTTCACCACGCTCGCGGCGACCGCGTCGACGTCGTCGACCCACACGTATGTGGTCCACGCGGGCGGCATTCCGGCGGGCGGGGGCGAGCCGATCGCGGCCACGTCGCTCCCGCGCAGCCGGCACATGTAGTACCGCGTGTCCGTACCGGGCGGGGTGCCCTTCTCCACGTCCCAGCCGAACACGCCGGCATAGAACGTCGCCGCCGTGTCGGGGTCCTCCTGCCAGGTGTCGACCCAGCAGGGGACGCCGTGCTTGTACCCGTCGCGCTCGGTCATGGTGGCTCCTTCGTAGTTATCACCCGCCCTCGCGGGACGGTGCCGAAAGCGCTCATCCACTGACCTCTGAGCTGCTGCTTTCGCCTTACGCGGGCCTGAACGTGCCGCCATCTCCGCTTGCGCTGCGCTGCGCTTCGCGCGACGAGCGGCATTGCTTCCGAACGTCCGGCCCGACCGCCTTTCTCGCGCACGCCAGGCGTCACTGGAGCTGAAGGTTCGCGGGTGCTCGCTCGCTCGCACGGCACCGCAGCTCCGCATGGGCCTCTGCCGGTGGCGGTGGAGGGCGTCCGTGCAGGACCGTGACGGTCTCCCTTCGCTCGAGCGGCGGTCGAGGTACGGTTCGTGCGCTCTGGGTGCGGACCGCCATCACGATCAACTCGGCTCCTGGCTTGAGCGCTTCGGGCGTGCCTGGGAGGAGCGGGACCCTAACCTGGCCGCCGCTCTGTTCACTGACGATGGCTCCTACCAGGAAACACCTTTTGATGAACCGCTGCGGGGCGCTGAAGAGATCGGAGCGTATTGGTCGGAGCTGCCGAAGGCTCGGGAGGACGTCAGGTTCACTTTCGAAATCCTGGCCGTCACCGATCAGTGGGGTATCGCTCACTGGCACGGTGCCTACACGCGCATCGACGGCATGACGCGCCTTGAGCTCGACGGCATTCTGTTGGTCTCGCTCGACGACGACGGGCGCTGTCGAGCGTTCCGAGAGTGGTCGAACCGCCGCCAGCGCGCTGGGCGCTAGCGACCGCCGCTGCCATTCTTGATGCGACTGAGCGGCGCGTCTCGGTCTGCCACCGGCGTTGACCGCTGCTGCTCTGCGCGATGAGCAGCTCCCCTCCGGGCCTGGTCATTGCGGCAGGGAAGTGTGGACTGGGATCATCGGCTGCCGGCGGGCGTGGACGGTCTCGATGATCTCGGCATTGTCGATGCCTGTAGGTAGACGGACGTGATGCCGAGGTTGCTGTGGCCGAGCTGGCGCTGGATGACGATTAGTGGCACGCCTTCGCGCGCGAGCTCGACGGCATGGGCGTGTCGGAGCTGGTGGGGCGCGAAGCGCCGCCGGACGCCGGCTTCGACGGCGGTCTTGTGCAGGTCTGCTCGTGCGGCGGCGCTTGACCAGTGTCGGCCGCGGGTCGGGCCGTTGATGACGCAGAACAGCGGCCCCGAGCGGCAGCTGGAGCCGCAGCTCGAGCCAGGGCTGGAGCTCGTCCCAGCCCCAGCGATCCATGCCGACTTCCCGGCGCCGGCCGCCCTTGCCGCGTCGGACGAGGAGGGCGCCGCGGCGCTGATCGAGAACGCTCTCGGCGAGGGCGAGTGCTTCCTGGATGCGCAGTCCGGCGCGCCACAGGATGGCAATCAGGCCGCGCAGCCCGGCGGCCGCGGGCGTCGTCGCCGGCGGCGCGGATGACCGCGATGATCTCTTCCACCTTCGGCGGATCAGCCGGATAGCGGAAAGCGCCGGGATGAACCGGCTCGGAGAAGGAGATGGAAACGCTCTACATCGAAGGTCTAGCGAACCACGATGGCCCCGAGTCATGCGTTGGCGACCCGCGAGGGCGCAGCGAAGCGTTGACAGGGGTACACGCAGGCTGGGCTATTGAGCCGCGAAATGGCCAAGTCCGGGGTGCCGACGCCCTCGTTATAGGCGGAAGGCCATATCGCGGGCAGCGTTATCGCGAGCTGCCAGCGGACCCCGCGCGGTCGAAGAACCTGTGCATGCGTGGAGTCTCCGGGCGCGAGAACCGGGAGATCCCATGGCTGCCCGTCGCCGTGATGGCGCGGCGGGCCGCTCAGGGAAGGCCGAGGCCGCAAGCCTGAGATGCACGGCCATGGGAAGTCGGACAGGCCCGTAGTACCGGCGAAGCCGCCGAACAAGCCCGCCCTGGCGGGGGCGGGGGCGGAGGCGGTGGAGGGAAGGGGTCTGGGCAAGGGAAACGCGGCCAGCAAAACGCGCCCCGGACACAGCGCCGGAGTGAGCGCGCCAAGTGCGCTGGATCGCGTGCGCCGAGTCGCAAGGCAGGACAAGGATGTGCGGTTTACCGCGCTCCTGCATCACGTCGATGTCGATCGCCTGCGGGCGGCCTACGGGACGTTGAACCCGAAGGCCGCAACGGGCGTGGACAAGGTCACGTGGTACGACTACGGGCAGGACCTCGAGGCCAACCTTCGCGATCTGCACGCCCGGGTCC
>JBKPDQ010000065.1:0-5978 GCA_046728015.1 Actinomycetota bacterium | reverse complement strand
ATGCGCGCCGACCTGGCTCGCGCGGAAGCCGAGCTCGGCGCCGTCAGGTAGTCGGCGTCACCCGGCGAATGCGCACGCTGTCCACTTTCAGGCCCAGACGGCGGGCCAGGCGGCGCATTTCGAGCTGGAGCAGTTCCGCCGCCCGGCGGTCACCAGCGATCCGCGCCGTGACCTGACGCGCCTGAGGGGCGGCTGGCCGCTTCGAGACACGCGGCGCGCGTCGTGGCGAGGGCGCCGGACGACGCTTGCTCATTGGGCGGTCGACCGCACCTGTTGCCTCACCACTCGAACCTGCAGCTTCTCGGGCGGAGTGTTCGGCTGGTTCGCCACGATGTTGCTGGCGGTCGTGATGAACGCGCGCAGCTGGTCCTGGAACTGGTTGAACGCAGCGACATTGACCTTGTCGATGCCGGATACTTGGATCGTGACCTCGTGAACTTCCAACTGGCTGATCGGATCCATGCCCATCGCTGGCTCCCCTATGCTCGTTGCGTGTGGATGGCCGACGCCCTCCCGTCCTCGATGCCGTCGAAGAACTCCTCCCCGCGGAAGATCCCTGGAGCGACGTCGAGGTCCCGCACCATGTAGCAGTCATCCACGGCGTCGTACGCCTCGTTCAGGTCCACGCGTTCGCCGCGAGCCAACCGCACGTAGGTGAGGGCGATGCTGTGCTTGAGAACCCGGTCGAAGGCCGTCATGGCCATGAAGAACCGCCCGGCGTTGACCTCGGTGATGTGCGGCCGGCCATGCTCGTCCTCCTTGACGTCGACGCTGAAAGCCCCGGAAGCCCGAGGCGCAATCGCGCAGATGGCGCGGCGGCACAGCGCGACCACGGCCGGTTCGATGACCGTCTTGGCCAGCGACGAGAGCGACGTCACCCCGCTCGGGATGTTGTCCACGCCGAAGTACGACAGGCGCTCGAACGTGTTGGCCAGGATCATCCGGCCGCGAAGCCAGACGCTCTGGCAGAGGATCTCGCGTCCCGGCAGGTACTCCGACAAGGTGAATGACGAGGCGGGCACGCCCTGCATGGCCTCCCACAGGCGGATCCAGTTCCGCGCCTGCTCGGCGCTCGACACCGCACCACCACCCCGTGCGCACGTCCCCGTTCGCGGCCGGCACCACAGGCGCGAGGGCTGACCGAACCGCGCGACAATCCCTTCGATCGCCTCCAGGCGCTTCACGCAATACGTGAGGGGAGCTGGGAGCCCTCGGCGGCGCAGCGCGACGGCGAGCGCGTATTTGTCGCGGCAGAGCTGCACCACGGAGTGTGCGGGAAGGAAGAGCTTGCCGGCCAGCCGGCGCCGGCCGGACGAGAGGGCGAGAACGTGTGCATCGGCTGTGGGTATCACGAGATCGATGTGACACGCCTGCCCCAGGCCGACGATACGTCGGATGAAATCGGGCGCACCGGACGACGGCACGAGGTAGCGGGCGTCGACCGCGGAGTGTTTGAGGACGAAGCGGTCCTCGTGGCAGCCGAGGAGTACGAGCGTCGGCTCGGCTCTTCGCAGGGACTGGATCAGGTTCTCGGCGGCGGCGCTGCCCGCGCCCATGATGAGGATACGGGTCGGCCTCATAGGAGGTCGAAGGCCGCCTTCGCCCGGATGATGCCTGCGCCGGTGTCCCGATCGAAGCCAGGGATCCAGATATCCTCGGCGGTCTCGGCCAGCACGGCCTTGACCTCGTCCTGCGTGAGATCCGGCCGCCGGTGCTTCAGGAGGGCGACCACGCCCGCCGCCACAGCATTGGCCGCCGAGGTGCCGCCGTCGAAGTCGCGCAGGATCGGGTCTGCCGAGGGGAAGAAACCCTCGAACTGCGTGTAGGCGCAGAAATCGGGCTTGGCGGCATTTGGCGGCAGCAGCGCCGGCCCTTGACTGCTGTAGCCGCACCACTCGTCATCAAGGTCGGCCGCACCGATGGTCATCACCCGCGGGTGTCCGTTTGGACCGAGGATGCTCTGCCCGGGCCCGGTGTTCCCAGAACCGCACCGGTAGGACGGACAGGCCTGACCGCAGTTGCCCGCGGCGAACAGCACCAGGATTCCCTCGTCGAGGGCTTCCTCGACCATGAGGGCGAACATACTGCCCGGATCCGACGCATATTCGGAGGACTTGGCGCTGTCGTAGAGTCCCCAGCTGTTGCTGAGGATGTGGGGCTCGCCGCGGAGGCGATGGCTGTCGATGGCCGCGCGGTACCCAGCGATGGCGTTGCCCAGGTAGGTTTCGAACTCTCCGCCGGGCTCCCAGATGCGAATGTCCCAGAGCGTCGCCGCCGGCGCCACCGCCTGGATGTCGAAAGCCATCATGTTGCCGTGCTGACCCCAGCCCACGGCGGTGGTGCCCCAATCGTCCGGTCGGCCGTTTGCAACGCGACCGACTGCCGGCGGCAGGGGTATAGCCGGTATCTCGGTTGGATTGACGTCTCGCCCGCGCGCGGTGATGCCGGCATCGACCACGCCGACGACGACCCCGTGACCGTCGTAGCCCTCGGCCCAGATCCTGTCGACCCCGAGCTTTCGCGCCAGTCGCTTCACATCGCCGGTGGGGTGGCCGAGCGTTGCGCAATCCACCCCGAGTCTCCTGCCCACGGCGAACGGCTCCAGCCGAACATCTTCGGACACCCTCTGCACGTTGGGCATGGTCCTCAGGGCGTCCGTCCGGTCGGGGGCGATCCGGCCTCTTAGAATGACCGTGCGCTGCGCCGCTACTCGTGGCCGCTCCGGCGATTCACGAGGGGCGCTCGTCCCGCCCGGACGTTCGCCTTTGGCGCCTCCGCCGCCCTTTCCCGTATATTCCGCCTGAGGAACCCTGATCCGGACTGGACGGTAGGTCCGGTCGACCTGAAAGCCGGTCGACTCCTTCCAGCCCTCCGCCATCGCGAAGATCCCAAACGCATCGGCGTTCGCCGCGACGACGACTTGGACGAGGACGCGGATCGTCCCAGGGCTTGCGGCGCATTCGTCGTTCGGCATGAAACCTCCCTGGGCGAGTCGGCGCGGCAGAACTATCGATGCCTTGCACGCACCTTGTCAAGCAGTATGTGCGCCCGCCAGTGGGCGAGCAGCAGTGGCCGGCGCCGAGGTTGTGCAGCACTATTCGTGACGAATGCCAAGGCGCAGCTGGGCGAACTGGCCGAGGCGCTCGTCGGGGCATGCGACCGCTCATCGCACATTGCTAGGCGAAAGCTGACCTAGAAACCGCCTGCTTCTCGGCTCGCCGCGCTTGGCCAGGGCAATGTTGCTCGTCAGCACGCAGACGACCGGTATTGATGCGGCTGACATATGACCTGGCCGCGCTGCGGATCAGCATGGGATACTGTGAGCTAGGGGGATTCTGTCCCCCCGTCGCGTGTTCTCAATCCGCGCGGGGAGTTCCGGCGAATGTGAGCCAGCGCTGCAACGGGGTCTGTAACTTCGGGGGTCTCCAGTCAGCGATCGTGCGGGTGAGGTGGCCTCGAGCCCGAGTCTGCATCGCGTCGTTCGGCTGCCTCGACCCGACGGCGCTCGTGATCCGCGTCTGACGGTGCTTCGAGGCTCTCGAGGAGTTTCCTGGCCAGGCAAGCCCGTCCACGGCGATCCAGCTCGAGAGCTCTCGCCTCGATCTCGTCGATGCTCAGTCGTGAAGATTCCGCTTCCGAGCGACCCGCCACCGTCTTCGGCTCGGTGCTTGCGTCGGCGGCGCTCGCCGGGCTCCTGCGCGACCGCTTGCGCCCCCGGCGACCGGGCTTCGTTGTGCGACGCCCCCGCCGACTCTGCCCAGTGGACTTCTCGAACGCCAGCTTGTAACGGCGCGCGGGATTGTCGAACTTCACACGCTTCGGGTCGAACTTGTCGGGATCGAATCGACCACCGAGCCACTCCAGGATGCGCTCGTACTCCTCGTGGGCCGGGTCCTGGATCGTGGTCAGTAGGTCCTCATAGCCATGAACTCCCCCACAGTCCTCGGGAGGGCAGGCTCGGGCGCCCCCGACGCAGACGGGATACTTCTGGCCCGCCTGCCGCGGCAGGATCGCCTCGAGCGTCAGGTCGTGTTCCCACCCGTCGCCGAAGTCGTACTCGTACTGAGCGCTCGTGCCGGTGCGCGGGAAGTAGCGGCTGATGAAGATCTCCCCGCCTGGCAGTGTGGGCTTCTCACCTTCGAACGGGTCGTCGTCCGGGATGCCGATCTGCTCCACCTCACCTGTCCCGGGCCTGGCCATGCGAAAGACGTGCAGGTGGTAGTCGAGCCAGCCCATCGCGTCCTGAAGGGCGACGTGCAGGTCCCAGAAGCTGTAGGTCTCGGGTACCTGGATTCGTCGCCAGACAGGTGGCTCCACCCCGACGAGGACCAGCTTGAACTGGTAGACCTGAGCTGTCGCCCTCTGGTTCCTAGAGCCCACTACGGGGTCGCCCGCTCTTCCTCGTAGAACCGCAAGGGTCCGGCGAGATGCTCCAACAGCTCGGCCGGGATCGTCTCGCGACCCAGCACGCCGGTCGTGATCGCAAACGCGACGGCCATCTCCAGGTGGGACGTGTTGTAGCGGACCCACAACTCCCTTGCCGGCCCTTGGTGGAATCGATGGATGATCTCGCTGAGCTCACCACTGCCCAGCTCTCGTCTCGCCCACTGCCCAAACGCCTCCGAGACGGGGAGCAGGGCTCGCCGAAGTTCCTCCTCGTGGGCGGCGGCCGCGTACTCACGCAGGAGGCGCTTGATTCGTTTCGGCACGTCGGCCATACGGCGGTCTCCTTAGCGGCCGGCATCGGGCGCAGCCGAAGTCTGGCGCCTGGTCACCGGAGTCATACGCCCAAATTGTTCGCCTGTATACTCGGCGACGAGCATGAGTCTGCTAAGGGACATCGTGCACAGCGACCCGAACATCCCCGGGGGCATCCCTGTGTTCGTCGGTACTCGACTCCCGATCCAGTCGCTGTTTGACTACCTCGAGGGCGGCGAGCCCTCGACGAGTTTCTTCGCCAGTTCCCATCCGTGAAGCGCGGCCAGGCGGTCGCGGCGCTCGAACTCGCCCGCACGACCCTCTCGGCGGGTGCGCGCTCTTCTTGACGAGCAGCTCCCGGTAGACCTTGCCGCGGCACTCCAAGGTCACAGTGTCGATACGGTGGTTGGCCGTGGTGGCAGGAACGGCATCACGAACGGTAACTTCGGGTCCGACCGAACGTATTAGTGGACGCTCTCACGCCGGCGTCGTTTCTACAGCAACGCGAAGCCGATCGGTGTCTGAAATCGAGTCGTTGAGTTTCTCAAAGCCGATGACCCGCCCGGCCGCGCCCTTCATGAGCACGACTTCCTCGCCGGTTTCCTCGCAGACATGCTCCAGGTGGCGATCGCTGAACCACACGGTGAGGGTCCGTCCCTTTCGGTCGTAGAGCACACTCAGCTCGGCCATACCGGAAGTTAGACTCAGCGGCGCGAGCGCCAACGCCGCGGGTTCCGGCGGCCGTGCATGACCGCCAGGACAACGATCTCGCCAGCGGTAGGGCGGAAGTACACGGCGTACGGAAAGCGACGGACGAGCGCTCGCCGGGTGTCCCTCTCACGCGGGAATAGGTGAGCGGGTTCTGAAGGACTTCTGTGATCGTGGTTTCGATCGCCGCGGCGGAGACAGCGCCAAGGCCGACACGTTCTGCTTCATACCAGTTTCGCGCATCGAGCAACTCCGCCTCGGCCTCGGGTCGAAATACAAGGCGCGGCGTCACGCCCCACTCGCGAGCTTTCGGCGCACCTCTTCCCAGGGGATGGCGCTACCGGGGTTCGCGAGATGCTGCTCGATCCGCCTGTCGAGCTCCGCCTCCTGCTCCGAGGTCAACTCGAACTTGGCCTCACGCTCGGCGTCGGTAAGACTCTCCCAGAGCGCCAGGGCAAGCTCTATCCGGTCGTTAGCGGGCAGCTTGAGAAGGGCAGCAAGGGTGTTCGACAGCATGCCTGATCCTCCCATGTCGGTCACCTCTCCACAACCCTTCCCGCTGGGTCTAACGC
>JBKPDQ010000064.1:0-4775 GCA_046728015.1 Actinomycetota bacterium | reverse complement strand
TTGGGCGGAGGAGGCCTACCCCAAGCTCATCCATTACAACAAGCTCGACAAGGGCGGGCACTTCGCCGCCTGGGAGCAGCCCGAGCTCCTTTCCGAAGAGGTCCGCACGGGGTTGCGGAAGCTGCGCTAGGTGACCGTATTTCGTCGTCTGCACCCGCCGTTCAAACGTCTCCACATGCCCGCGCTCGACGGGGCAATCGAGTGGCTCAACTCTGAGCCACTCGGCCCCGCCGAGTTGGGGGCGAATCCGGTGGAACGTCCGATTGAGCCCGGTGGCCACCTGCGTCATTGAGACAGCGAAACCAAGGAGGACCCACATGTCAGCCACGGCCGAAAAGACAGGGGACGCCACAGCGATCCGCCCGTTCGAGGTAGAGATTTCGGACGAGGCCCTGGACGACCTCCGTCGACGCATCGCGGCCACGCAGTGGCCCGAGAAGGAGACCGTTGCAGATGAATCGCAAGGCGTGCAGCTGGCGACGATTCAGGAACTCGCGCGCCATTGGATGACGGATTACGACTGGCGCAAGTGCGAGGCGAAGCTGAACGCCCTGCCGCAGTTCATCACCGAGATCGATGGGCTCGACATTCACTTCATTCATGTTCGTTCGCAACATGAAGACGCGTTGCCGCTCATCGTCAGTCACGGATGGCCCGGCTCGATCATCGAGCAGCTGAAGATCATCGATCCACTGACCGATCCCACGGCACATGGCGCGAGCGCCGCGGACGCCTTCGATGTGGTGATTCCGTCGATGCCGGGCTACGGGTTCTCAGGCAAGCCGACGAGCACCGGCTGGGGCCCCGAGCGCATGGGCCGCGCCTGGGCAGAACTGATGGAGCGCCTCGGTTACACCCGCTACGTCGCCCAAGGCGGCGATTGGGGTGCGTTCGTCGTCGACCAGATGGGCTTGCAGGCGCCCGCGGGATTGCTCGCCATCCACACCAACATGCCTGCCACCGTTCCAGCCGAGGTCAACGAGGCTTCCGTGGCCGGCGACCCGCCGCCATCCGGTCTTTCGGCTGAGGAACGACACGCCTATGAGCAGCTGATCAGAACGTTCAAGCAGGTCGAGTACGCGAACATGATGGCGGCGCGCCCGCAAACCTTGTACGGCATCGCGGATTCGCCCGTCGGCCTGGCCGCCTGGCTGCTCGACCACAATGATGCTGACGGCCAGCCGGCCGCGGCGGTCGCCTCTGCTCTGGACCGGACCGCGAGCGCCACGGGCGAACTGACGCGTGACGAGATCCTCGACAACATCACGCTCTATTGGCTGACGAACACGGGGGTCTCTGCGTCTCGTCTCTATTGGGAATACAAGGGTGGCTTCTTCAACGCCAAGGGCGTCTCCATCCCCGTTGCCGTGACCGTCTTTCCCGGCGAGCAGTATCAGGCGCCGCGGAGCTGGGCCGAACAGGCCTACCCCAACCTCATCTACTTCAACGAGGTCGACAGGGGCGGTCACTTCGCCGCCTGGGAGCAGCCGGAGCTCTTCTCCACCGAGATCCGAGCGGCGTTCCGGCCGCTTCGCTAGATGACCGTGTTCAAACGTCTGCACATGCCCTCGCTCGGCGGGGCGACCGAGTGGCTCAACTCTGAGCCACTCGGCCCCGCCGAATTGCAGGGCCGCGTCGTCGTCGTCAACTTCTGGACGCTGACCTGCATCAACTGGCTGCGCCAGGAGCCGTACGTCCGCGCCTGGTCGCACGCCTACCGAGACGACGGGTTGGTCGTCATCGGAGTCCACACGCCCGAGTTCTCGTTCGAGCACGAGATCGACCGCGTGCGGCGGGCGACGACCGAGCGAGCGATCGACTACCCGGTCGCGGTCGACAACGACTATGAGATCTGGAGCGCCTTCGACAACCAATACTGGCCGGCGCTCTACTTCATCGACGCGGAGGGCATCATCCGCGACCACCACTTCGGCGAAGGACGCTACGAGCAATCGGAGCGCCGCATCCAGCGGCTGCTCGGCGTCGAGGGTGAGCTCGTCTCCGTCGAAGGGCTCGGCGTGGAGGCGGAGGCCGACTGGGACCACCTGCGCACACCCGAGACGTATCTCGGCCACGGGCGCGGCGAGCGCTTCGCCTCACCGGACGGCGCCCCGTTCGACGAACGCCGCGCCTACGAGCTGCCCGAGCGGCTGCGCGCAAGCCACTGGGCCCTCGCCGGCGAGTGGACGATCGGGCGCGAGAACGTCGTCCTCGACGAGGCCGGCGGGAGCATCGCCTTCCGCTTCGAGGCACGCGACGCACATCTCGTGCTGTCCCCCGGAGCGCGCGAGCCGATTCCCTTCCGCGTGCTCCTCGAAGGCGAGGCTCCGGGCCCGTCGCACGGCGTGGACGTCGACGAGGACGGCAACGGCCTGCTCCGGGACGGTCGCCTCTACCAGCTCGTACGCGAGTCAGACGCGGTCCGCGAGCGGACGCTGGAGATCACGTTCCTCGATCCAGGCGCCGAGGCGTACGCGTTCACGTTCGGGTAAGGCTCAGCTGATGGACGGCACCGGCCTCAAGTGCGCCGACTTGGTTGATGCGATGGGCCGCCTGCACCGCGACTCTGCCACATCCTCGACCTGGTCAGCCCGACGCCCGGGCGGATCCTGTTCGGCCCGGCGGTGACGATCTCCTACTTTCCGAGTTGCTCCGCCGGGCTCGACCCTGAGCGCTACAACCTCGCCAACCTCTCCTCCGCTTCTCCTTCGCGTGGGAGCGAAAGTAGCGCTTTGGACGAGAAGCGGTAGTCCACTAAAGGTTATGGCGGGATACTGAGCGGGCGATGTCGCAGGAGAACGTGGAGCTTGCGGCGCGTTGGTACGAAGTCGCTACGAGCAAGGCGGAGCTGCTGGCCGCGATGCCCAGAACGATGGCGTTCTGCCATCCGGAGGTCGAGTGGACCGTGCCTGAGGACGGAACGACCTACCACGGCCGTGAGGGAGTCAGGCGGCGGCTCGAGGAGTGGCTGGAAAGCTTCGAGGACTACAGATACGAGGTCCAGCGGATCGTCGACTGCGGAGGGGATCAGGTGCTGGTCGTGGCAAACGAGGTGGCTCGAGGCGCAGTGAGTGGCGCCGATGTTCGCTCGACCAACTACGAGCTGCTCACGATCCGGGGCGGGATGATCGTCCGCATTCGCGAGTACTACGACGAAGGTGATGCCCTCGACGCCGCCGGGCTTCAGGAGTAGGCAATGTCGCGGAGAACGTTGAGGGCCGCCCGCGCACGCCCTCGCGAGCGCGGCCTCTCCCAACGCGTCGCTTAGCACGGGCTCCTCGCGAGCTCCTTCGCTCGATGGAGCACGCTTGATGTTCGAGACCCAGGCGTCTCAGTCGGACCCAGGCTGAGCCGATATCGATTCGGTCTAGGGCGAGACGCGGTTCGTGTTGCACTGCCGGGCGGGCGGACGTCCTTTCCGGAGTGCTCCCCATGACGGTGGTCTCGACCCTCGACATAACCGATCTGACCGGTCCCGAATATCGAGCAGTGATGGACGAGCTCGGGGTGGAGCAGCGCCCCGAGAGCGGCATCTACGTCCACCTCACAACGCCGACCGACGCCGGCTTTCGCGTCGTCGAGATCTGGGATCAGAAGGAGAACTTCGACCGGTTCGTCGAGCGCCGCCTCGTTCCGGCGAACCAGGCCCTCGGCCTCGACCGCGCCACCGAGATCACCGTGAGGCCACTGCACAACCTGTTCGCTCCGCGACTCGACGAGCTCCCTGGCCTCGTCAGCTCGCTGCCCGGCGCCTCGAAGGGCTGACCGCCTGCTCGATCACGCCCTGATCCTCGTGGGGCGTTTTCGTTCCGGCTCTCAGCGGTGTCTAAGCAACAGGCCGACCCGCACCGGCACAGGAGGCAAGGCAATGACAGAGCACAAGGTTGTCGGCCGTGAGGAGTACGAGGCCGCCCGCGACGAGCTGCTCGCCCGCGAGAAGGAGCACACCCGGCTGAGCGACGAGCTGGCGCGCCAGCGCCGCGAGCTGCCCTGGGTCGCGATCGAGAAGGAGACCCTGTTCGACGCCGACAACGGGACGCGGACCTTGGCGGAGCTATTCGACGGTCGCTCACAGCTCCTGATCTACCACTTCATGTTCGGCCCGACCTACGAGGCAGGGTGCCCGACCTGCTCGTCGATGGCCGACGGCATGGACGGCCTGCTGCCGCACCTTCACGCCCGCGATCTGACGCTGGCGCTCGTTTCGCGGGCGCCGCTCGAGATCAACGCCTTCGGCATCGCGTACACCGGCAAAGCGGGCTTCTCTGCCTCCGACTTCTCCTGGGCGGCCTGAGCGCAGCGGAGAGCCGCGGCTAGGCAGCCTCTCTGATCAGGTTGCTCCCGAGGCTCACCCACCACGGCTGATGATCGACTCGAGCTCCTCCTTCAGGTTCGCGGCCGTCTCCTCGGGCGAGGTGTCACCGAGGATGTTGCCGTTGAACGCAGCCGACATTTCCAACGACATGTCCGAGTAGTACGGCGAGACCGGCGGTGTCGTCGTCGCCGGAACGATCTCTCTCCCGAGCCGCACGCCGGGGACGGCCTCGATGATCTCGGGGTCCTCGTAGAGCTCGGTCCTCGTCGGCAGATAAGCGCCCTCGATCGCGAGCTGCCTCTGCTGCTCGGGCGCGGTCATGTACTCCATCAGCGCGTAAGCGGCATCCGGATCGGCAGCCTCCGCGTTGAGGAACCAGTTGAATCCACCGCCGACATTGATCGGCGCGATGTCCTCGCTCGCCGTTGGCAACTGCGCCAATTCGACTTCTGACGTGGTC
>JBKPDQ010000063.1:0-10194 GCA_046728015.1 Actinomycetota bacterium | reverse complement strand
AGCGAAGGCGGCGGTGCTGGCCGTCTACGGAGGACTCGACACTCGGGTGAACGCCACCCGCCCCGCCGCCGAGGCTGCGCTGGACGCTGCCCACCTCCGCCACCAGATCCTCACCTTCACGGCGGCGGACCACGCGTTCTTCAACGACACCGGCGTCCGCTACAACGTCGCCGCAGCCGCGGAGGCCTACCGGCGCGTGCTCGGGTGGTTCGACCGATTTCTCGACTGACGGCGAGGGAGATCGAGCGCGGCACCTTGTAGCTCGAGATCATCAGCATTGGGGGTCTCCGACGCACCGACTGCGAGGATCGCCTCGACCTGCCGAGCACGACGAGCTGAAAGGCTGCAGCCCGCAGCGCATCAGCCCGCGGTCGCAGACGCGGATCGCTCTCAACTCGCCGTACATCGCCATCGCGGTAGTCAGGCGCGCCTGCTCGGGATTACCCGTCCGTCGGTAGAGCCTGCCGAGGCCGAAGTGGCAGTGGGCCACAAGCGGGCGCATGTCGAGCTCGGAGGCCAGGGTCATCGCGGCACCATAGTGAGCCGCGGCCGCCGTCACGTCGGGGCGAGCATGATGCGAGGCGATGTCGCCCAGGAGGCGGAGGGCCCACGCCTCACAGCCGCGTTCACCGCGCCCGCGAGCGAGCATCACGGCGCGGTCGGCGCCGGCGCGGGCGTTCTCGACCTGGTCCGCGAGCAGATACGCCTCGGCGAGCTGCTCGACGCTCAGCGAGTGATGAAACCCGACGATCCCTGCGACTTCATAGGCGGTCAGCGCCTGCTGCAGGCAGGAGAGGCCCTCCTCGATGCGTCCCGACCACGCGTACACGTGCCCCAGAGACGCTGTGGCGATCGGAGTGTGACTCGTGATGTTCCACTCGCGGCACTGAGCGAGCGCACGCTCGATGAGACCGGCGGCCTGGCTCAGTTCCCCCCTGATGGTCTTGAGATACGCGAGCTCGAGGCATCCCACGACGACGCTGAACGGGTGATCGAGCGCTTCGGCGATCCGGATCGACTCTTGTCCCTGCGCGTCTCCCTCGTCGAACACGCCGCGTTCGGCCAGGGCGCGCGCCAACTGGGCACGAGACCAGACGGCGGGAGACGCCACGAGACCGAACCGCTCACGGGTTCGTTGGCCGCGTAGCGATTGCATCAGTTGCCGGCAGCGATGCTCGGTCCCGCGATAGTCGCCTGAGAGGTGCGAGGCGGCGGCAAGGTAGTACCGGGCGGCGATCTGGAGCGGAGCATCGGCGAGACGCTCGCCGATGGTCTCGACCCTCTGCGCCAAGGTGCGCACCTCTGTGACGTGACCGCCGGTGTGCACGTGATGGCCGCTCATATAGGCCGACACCCATCCGAGTCGTCGCGGATCATCAAGCGTCCTGGCCAGCCCTTCGGCTTCCCGGAGATACGCCAGGACCCTCGCGAGCTCGCCCAGCGGAAAGAGCGCCTGACGAAGGTCGAGACGAAGATCGATCGCGCGCTCGACCTTCTCGAGCGTGTCGGGCAGTGGGTGCAAGGCGGTCAATGCCTGCTCGAAGAAGGTCACCGCCTCCCGGTACGCCGAGTGGGCGAGAGCCTTGGCGCCGGCCTGCCGGAGGTACGTGACCGCTTTCTCCCACACCTCGCCCCGGAAGGCATGATGAGCCAAGCGCTCGACCTGCTCGGCAAGCCGATCGGGGTAGAGCGCCTGGACGGTCTCCACAATCCGGGCATGCAGTGCGCGCCGACGGTCGTGGAGCACGCTCCCGTAGGCCACCTCGTGGGTGAGGGCGTGCTTGAACGTGTACTCGAGATCCGGGAAGACGCTCGTCTCATAGAGGAACTCGGCCGCCTGAAGGTGGGTGAGCGCGCCGCGAAGGCGTTCTTCAGGAGCGTCGGCGACGGCCTGCAGGAGCGTGAACGGCACATGCTTCCCGATGACGGAGGCCGCCTGAAGCAGCCGCTTGTCCTCGGCGGGCAGCCGGTCGATGCGCGCCGCAAGGATGGCCTGCGCCGTCGCCGGGATTGGCCACGCGTCCTGCTCTTTCGTCATCCGATAGGCGCCCCGCTCCCCGACGAGCACCTTGGTCTCCACCAAGGTCTGCACGGTCTCCTCCAGGAAAAACGCGTTGCCCTCAGTCCGCTCGATCAACACGCGCTTGAGGGTCTCGAGGCTCTCGTCCTGTCCGAGGAGGGCGGTGAGCAACTCTTCGGCGCTCCCGGGCGGGAGCGGATCGATGCTGAGCTGGGCGTAGTAGGTCTTGCTCCCCCAGCCGTGCCGGTACTCGGGACGGTAGCTGACGACGAGCAGGATGCGCGCAGTCGGGAGGCTCTCCATCAGGCCGTCGAGCAACGCCTGGCTCTCGGAATCGATCCAGTGGAGATCCTCGAAGAGCAAGAGAAGCGGTTGAATCTGACTTTCCCGGAGGAGGAGCCGCTTGACCGCTTCCAGCATCCGCTGCCGGCGTTGCGGAGGGTCGAGGGCGTCCCACGCGGCATCGTCGAGGGGGACATGGAGCAATGCTAGGAGTGGCGTGACGAGCGGCTCCAGCGTCCGGTCCAGCGTCACGAGTTTTCCCGCCACTCGTTGGCGAATCTCTCGCTGGTCGTCGCGCTCCTGGATGCTGAGATATGTCTTCAGCAGCTCGATGACGGGCAGGTACGGCGTGGTCCTCCCGTAGGAAACCGACCCGCTTTCGAGCACGAGCCAACCGTCGGTGCGCTGCGACCGCGTGAACTCCCTGACGAGGCGGGAATTCCCCGCGCCGGCCTCGCCCACGATGGCGACCACTTGCCCGTGTCCCGGGCCGGCACGCTCGAGCGATCGGCGGAGCACCTCGATCTCGGCGTCCCGGCCCACGAATCGGGTGAGCCCGCGCCGCGCCGCGGCCTGCAGTCGCGTGCGCGCGGGACCGATGCCGGACAGCTCGTGGACCTCGACGGGTTCGCTGCGACCCTTCACCGGCACCGGACCAAGGGACTTCACGGCGACGAACCCTTCGACCAGGCGGAGCGTCGCCGGCGCGATCAGCACCGTGCCCGGGCGCGCGGCCTGTTCCATGCGCGCGGCCAGATGCGTCGTCTCACCGACCGCCGTGTAGTCCATGTGCAGATCGTTGCCGATCGCGCGCACCACGACTTCGCCGGAGTTGAGCCCGACGCGGATCTGCACCGTCACGCCGTGCGCGCGCCGCGCCTGCTCGGCGTACCGCTTGACTGATTCCTGCATCCGGAGCGCGGCATAGCAGGCGCGGACGGCGTGGTCTTCGTGCGCGATCGGCGCGCCGAACAGCGCCATGACCCCGTCGCCCATCACCTGGTTCACCGTACCCTCGTAGCGGTGCACGGCGTCCATCATGTGCGCGAGGACCGGGTCGAGGATCTTGCGCGCTTCTTCGGGATCGCGGTCGGCCAGCAGCTCCATCGAGCCCTTGAGATCGGCAAACAGGACGGTCACCTGCTTCCGTTCGCCTTCGAGCATCGCCTTCGCGGTGAGAATTCGCTCGGCGAGATGCTTCGGCGTGTACGCCTCGGGAGATGCGGACGACGACGCGATCGCAGCGCCTGAGGGGGTGACTCGCTCGCCGCATTCCAGACAGAACTTCGCAGATGGGGGCAGCTCGGTGCGGCAGTTCGCGCAGGCCAGCACGAGGCGGGCGCGGCACTCCAGACAAAACGTCGCCTGCGCCGGGTTCTCGTGCCGACACGCCGGACACTGCATCAATGGTCCTGGCGCGGGCGATGCATTCGGAGCCCTGTCGAGGGTACCCGAGTACTCGGAGAACAGGAAGCGCTGCATCGATGATGGCGATCGGTGTCGCGGGCGAACGGCGGCATCAAGGGCAAGCTCGCTGCGCTCATCGCTTCCGGCGACCATACCGGGCGGGAGGAGTGCCTGCGGCTCATGGACTCGCCGAAGCCCCGGCTGCCATTCCAGGTGCTCATCATGAGCGAAGCGTCGCCAACGATGCTATAGCGAATCGGAGGTGGCCGGAGGGCCGCATTGGCGATTGACGAGCCCGGCACAATGACATCTGCTCCTTACGCGGCCACGTGGCGCTGGCGGCGGTGCTGTGCCTGGCTACGAGTCTGGCGGTCGGTGTAAACCAGCTACTACCCCGAGGGACCTAATCATGGGAAGACAAACAATGCAGCGTCTCGCACTGGGAGGAGCAATAGGCGTCGTGCTCGTGGTCGCCAGCGGATCGGCGGCCGCCCCGCCATCGCAGCCGGTGCACGTCACCAACACGCCTTTGCCCGTGACCGTCGCCATAGCCGGCGCCCCGGTCAACGCTTTTTCCCGAGTGAGTAGCCCCGCCAATCAGGTCGATAACACCGTCTTCACAATCCCGGTCGGAAAACCCTTGTCATCGAGTACATCTCGGCGAGAGCGACGGTGCCGAGCGGACAGAGGGTATCCGCTATTCACCTCAACATTCCGGTCGTGCACTTCCTCGTCGTGGCCGCTCAGGGTACAGACCTCGCCGGCGACAACGTATTTACGGCTGCTCAGAGCCTGCGGACCACGGTTGGTCCCTTTGGCGTGCCGATGGGCGTCGTCGTCAGAGCGGACCGGAACGCGTTCGGAATCTCCGCCACGCTCGACGTGACCCTGGCCGGACAGCTGATCGACTAGTCGGGCCTCGACATCGATTCGACGAGGGTGCTTGTGAGAGTGGCGCCTGACCGCTTCGAAGTCCATCCACTCCAGCCGACGCTCGGCAACGTACGCCTTGTCGGTCGTAAGGACGTCGAGCACAACCCCACAACAATCCTGCTGACCGTTCCCGGCCCCTCGAATCGCCGTAGTGATCGGCGCCGTCGCCGCGCAGCGTAAAGACGAGATGAGGATGGCTTCATGGTCTCGGATCGTCACCAGTACGTGGCTTGCTCTCATGTGCTTGCTCCTACTGCTAGCATCCCGTGTGGCCGATTACAGGGGCGTAGTAGAAAAATCAGGTCAAGGGCCCCGCCCGCGTTCTCGAGCAGCGACTTTCGGGTCGGGCAGACCGTCACCAAGGACCCCGTCACGGGTGGAGAGGAGAGCATTGCCGTCTGCCGCCTCTTCCTCGGCCCCCGGGGCTCCGTCGAGGAGGGGAAGTTCCTCCTCCAGATCAGGGACGTCGGAGGGGAGCACGCGGGCGAAGTGCTGGAGCTGCGCGGCACGGTCGTCACCGAGGCCGATGGGTCGGTCAGACTGGCCGCCGACGAGGCCGCCGCCGAGGACTTCTACCAGCAGATCCTCGAGAAGAAGCTCCACCTTAGCTCCTCCGAGTTCGATCTTCGCAGGCTGCTGGCGCACGTCGGGAGAACGGAGTCGGACATCGGAGACACCACCATCACCTGCGGCGTGCGGGTGCTGGGGTTCCTTCGCGAGGATCCCCGCCACCCCTCGGGGAAACCGGTCCACCTCGTCTTCGGGGGCCCGGGATTGATGTTCGAGGGCCTCGAGGCGCAGGACGCTGCATCCGTCGCCGAGCTTGCTGCCCCAGCCCAGACGGTCTGCCAGAAGCCGAATTTCGCCCCCGAGCCGAGCTTCTGCCCCACACCCGGTTGCCTCATCACCTTCAAGAACTACAAGTGGTGGACGGAATACGGCTACTTCGCAGACAATGCACCGCCGTGTGGTGACCAGGGATGCAGCGGGTTCTGGAACCTCAACAACGTTTGGAGCCCGAGGAACGTCGAGCTGCAGGCTGACGGGCTGCACCTCTTCGTCCGCCAGCAGCAGACCCCCGACGAGACTGGACACTGCTGCGTCACCAAGTGGACCGCGGGCGAGGCGGTGACGGCGCTGAACCTCGATGACTCCTTGGCCAAGCTCGGCTACGGGACCTACCTGGTCGCGGCGAAGGTCCTGAGCGCGCCCACGTGGGGCGAGCTCGACACCAACGTCGCCTTCGGCGCCTTCACCTACGAGCGCTTGAAGACGGGCGACACCAACAATCCCTATCGGGAGCTCGACCTGGCCGAGATCTCGCGCTGGGGCCGCGTGGGAGCCGACTGCCGGATCCAGCCGCCGGTTCTCTGCGAGGGGAATGCCCAGTTTGCCCTTCAGCTCTGGGACGACAACAAGGGGAATACCCAGCTGCCCAATGTCAACCGCTACACGATCGGCAACACCAACGAGATCACCCTGGTGATGATCTGGACGGGCGCCCAGCAGCCGGTCACGTTCCGACAGTACAACGGCCTCCATACCCTCGACATGCTCCCTGCCACGCCGGCCAACGAGTGGACCCAGGGCGGATCAGACGGGGGGAAGACCCCGACCGGCCGGAACGCCTGGGTCCCCGCCGACGGCTGCCAGCAGTTCCACCTGAACCTCTGGATGGGGAACTTCTCGGAAGCGGTGAAGGGCATCAATCCCCCACCCGCCTCCGTGCAAGAGATCGTCGTGACGAACTTCGAGTACAAGCCCTGACCGCCTGCGTGCGGCGCTCCTTGATGCTTGGAAGTAAGGGCGGCGTGGTGGCCAAACCACCGCCAGGGCCCCCCTCATGGGCGAGGCGCAGAGCACTGCCGTCTGCCGCCTCTTCCTCGGCCCCAGGGACTCGCTCAAGGCAGGCGAGCGAGTTCCTTCTCCGGGTCGCCGACGTCGGACCGGAGAGCGCGCGGATGAGTGCTTGAGCTGCGCGGCACGATCGTCACCGAGGCCGATGGATTAGTGATGGTCGCCGACTCACCGCAACCTCGATCATACGCGGCGCCGATCGGGAGGCGCCGTAGGCTACCATCGCCGGATGCCAGACCAACCAGAACCGATCGCTTCCGACCGCGGCAAAGCCAGCGACCGACCCGCGCCTCGCCGGCTCCTGCCAGCCTTGGCGATCGCGTCCACTCCGCGATGACGTTCCGGAGCGCCGGATGCTGTGTGCCTGGCTGGACTCCCGGACAGGCGCGCGTGAGGTGATCGACGCGATGACCGACAGCGGCTACAACGTCCGCCTCAGCCAATCGCCTTTCGGTTGGTGGGCGGAGTTTTGCCGCTCGCAGGTCAGTCCCCTCCCAAAGTGGATCGGGCGGGCACGACGCCACGCCCGGGCGAGCGGTTCGGTTTGCGGCGCTGGACACGCTGAGGCGGGACGAGGCCAGGTGAGTCGCACGGTGGCTAAGCGCCAGCGCTCACGCGCCAGCGCCAGTCGGAGCTGCCCTTCCCACGAAGAAGAGCGCCAGCTCGCCTGAGGAGACGGCGCGCTCGGCGGTCGCTCGGCGGCCGACCACGTCATCCGGCAGAGTGAGCTACACGCTCACGTTCGCGCTTCCCCGTGACGTGGCCGAACGGCTGACGGCACAGGCCATCGGCGACGGGAAAAACATCGAAGCCGTGGAGGGCAATCCTCGAGTCATAGGTGCAGCGGATGGTGGGGACGGTGAAAGATGAGCGGGTGAAACGCGGCCGTCGTAGAGTCATCCTCTTCACGGTCGGCGTCTCAGCCCAGAGAGTGTACCTGGACATTCGCGCCCCCGATGGGATGCAGATGTGTCTGAGTCCGCAGGAGATTTGCCCAGTCCCAGCCTCCACTTACGGCCGCGGCGATTCGACAGGCCGTCACACGCGCAGTGACGCGTACGTCTTTTCTGGGCGTGGACTCAATCAACCTCGTGTCCCGCCGACCGTGGTCTGTGGGGGGACCACCCCGTGGCGGGAATGGAATGGCCGCATCACAATGCCCAGCTCCCTGGGATGCTGGTGTCCGAACGGAGGTGAGCGTCGAGAATCTACGAATGGGGATTGATGCTCCCGGGAGTGATTCGCTCGCTCTCAGGTTGCTAGTCACAGCGGCGCCAGACGAGGCGATACCCGCAGACAGTCGTGCCATCGAGTTGCGTGACGTGGCCGTCGAGGGAGTCCAACGTCAGAAGCCCACGCTCTTCCTCGATAGGGCGCCATGCCCCTCCCTCATGCCTGCGCATCATCCACCCTCGCCGCCCTCATCGACGGACGGTTCGAGGAGCACGCTGTTGCACGCGAAGCCGTAGCCGTACTCACCCGCGGCGAAGCGCGTGCCGAGCGGCCGACCGTCGGCCTCGCCGCGTGCATTGGCGATGGCCTCGGCGATGTCGATTGCGCTGCCGCTGGTGGGCCCTTGGAGCGCCTTGCGGTTTTTCGGCGATTCTTGCGGATCTGCGGAAGTGTCTCGGCGCGACGCGGACGACGCGCTCGAAGTGATGCGAGAATTGGCTTGATCCGAGAAGCGACGCCTGTCGAGATCTCGGCCAGGCTCCCAGTGGGGTGCAGAGGATGCTGCGCCCTATCTAGATCTCATCCGACCCCGTCGAACCGATTCTTGACGGAGTCCAAGGGGCACCTCGCGTGATCCCGGCACTGGTGGCCAGACAAACACTCTGGCCGAGCGTCATACGAACTGGAGGGGCCATGAGGACGCCAATGGCGCGTCGACGTTCGAGTGCCGCGGGAACGCCTATGAAGTCGGGAAGGAGATGGCGGAGGGCTTCCTCAAGACACCCTACAGATTCCCCTTTGCGCGTAGGGTAGCGGAGTTCTCCAGTGTGCAGCGGCGCTGCGCCCAGCGTGGATGCTGGGTCATGACGGGCAACTATAATCCCACTGCGACGAGAGACGTCCACCGCGACGGGCGATTCTCGTCGAGGCTCAGCCCAAACAGGCATTCACACCAGCTTCGGCTTCACCGACCCGTTCACCGGCCGACTCGACGGCGCGGCGGGTGAGTGGGTCCAAGCGAATCCACGCGACCCGCGGGGCGGGCCAGTGGCGGGTCGGCAGACCCGGCTGGGTCTCGGGCAGCCTCCCTCCAGCCGAACGGCCGATGCAATTAGAGCTATCACCGAGATTTTTCCGGCGAAGTGGCCGACGGCGACGTTACCATCGCCGTTCGTCAGAGCAGGGCAGGGCCGCAATGCCGCCCACCACATTCGCCGGTGTCCTCCGTGCCCCCCGGCGCGCCTAGGCCCCTAGCGCGACATTGTCGCTCCCATGACGTGGCCCAGGTGGTGCCGCCCCTATGCAGGGACGCCGAGAGAATATTCGGGACCCCTACGATTCAATGATGTTTGATCTGCCCTCGAACTTCGCCTGAGGGGTACGTGTTCGTGTGGACATTGGCGTACGTCTTGCCGGCCCGGATCGCGCGCACGACCTCGCCTATTTCTCCTGCCGCGACCGCCTGACTCGGGAGGGCGACCACGTCGGCACCGGTCAATGTCCCAGACAGACTTCCTGGCGACGCTGGGCATGCTGCCTTGCCCCCGCTGCCGCAGAGGTGGATCACGATCGGGGCCGCCACGCCGACCTGACCCAAGTGGATGTGGGCCTGCAGGACCGTGCCTCCCTCCAGATCTTCATAGACCAGCACGTAATCGATTCCAGCGTCGTCTGGATGGATACGCACGAAGAACGCCCCGCTCCCGAGCGTCGTGATGACCGGCACCTCTTCGAGCCCGCTCAACCCGGTTCCAAGTATCTCCGACCATCCTGAGCTGGGGGCGCCCACCGCCGCCACAAGCGCAGCGCCCATAAGGAAGGATCTGGCCGCCTGCTTCATTCTGATGCCTCCTCTTACGCCATGTGTCACCTAAACCTCCGTGACCAAGAGCCGCTCGGTGAGAACCCGACCCGCGCCCCGGGGGCGGGGGTGCCCTGACCGCCGGCCCAGACCGCCAGGCCGCCGGCGCGCCGGCGGCGCTCCACACATCCGTTGCTGATCCACTCACGCTGATACCGAAGCTCCCCTCAGGATCGCTGCCCGGGCACAAAGACGGTGGGCTCAGGGACACCGATCCGAGCGACGTCGTCCATTCAGTTCTCGTGGCCATCCAGTTCGTGTCGGCGTGGCCGCACTAGCGGCTGACCGCTCACGTAGCTTCGGGCAACCTCTCCTTCACCGCGCGTGGGCGACGCATGCGCGCCATCCGAGGTGACAGGGTGGGGGAAGCTCCCACCAGGGGCGCGGGCGGACGGTAGCAGCTGACGTGAATCAGTTGCTGCTTGTCCACGAACGCCACCGCCTCGTCGAGGGGTAAGGGCTGAAGACAGATGGGACAGTTGACGCCAGCCATCGTTCGGCTCCGGTGCGAGGGTGCGACCAGGCCCGCCAGTACTAGAGGGGCCGCCCGATGTTTGCCGCAGCGCGATTCCTGGGTCTAAGCTGGCGCGGCTCGCATCGATCCGGGTCCGTCCCGGACCGACGGGTGACCGAGCAAGCTGTATGCCGAACCTTCGCAAGC
>JBKPDQ010000062.1:0-35430 GCA_046728015.1 Actinomycetota bacterium | reverse complement strand
ATGTCCTGACGCGCGGCGCCAGCGTAGGCGAGGTCGTAGGAGAGCTCGTCGAGGTTCGAAAACGCGCGCTCGATGTCGTCCTTGGTCAGCGCGGAATAGCGGGCCCGCTTGATCGCCGGCCGCGTCTCGAGCAGGGCGTCGACGTCGCGTGAGCCGTCGCCGGCCACGCCGGGGTTCACCTCCAGGATCTGCTGCAGGGCCTCGAGTCCGATCAGCTCGCCCTCGCGGTCGAAGTCGGTTGCGATCACAATCTCCTCCGCGTCCTTGGCGAGCTTGCGAATCGCCTTGACGACGTTCTTGTCGGTCGGCTCGGGCACGAGCTCGGCGTCGATCAGGTCGTGCAGGTCGGTTTCCTGCCAGTTCGAGTAGGCCTCCGGGAAGGCGACGCCGATCACGTGCCCCTTCAGGCCGACCGCCATCTGCTCGCCGCCGTCGTCCGTCCACTCATAGAACGGCACCTTGTAGGCAGCATCGGCCTTCGCCGATCCCCCGCTAAGGATCTCGGCGATCTTCTTCGCTGAGTTGTTCTTCTCGGTGACGATCAGGCGCATGGGCCCGTTTCCAGGTCGTTGGTCAAGTCGGTGAATGGATCGACGGGTGGACGATGCCCCGCCAACCGGACGGCGAGGGTAGCAGGGGGTTCAAACGCCCCTGACAGCTTGCAAAGCCCGCCCCTACGGGGCGGGATCCGGCTAGTTTCAGAGACGAGATGGCCGTGAACGTCGGCATTTTCCTCGTCCCGGACGCCTCCGATCACACGCGCACCGTCAAGGTCGCCGCGGCGGCCGACCGGGCCGGTCTGGACGTCGTCGCGATTCAGGACCACCCCTACCAGCGGCGTTTTCTGGACGCGTGGACACTGCTCTCCTATCTCGGGGCACGCACCGAGCGGATCCGGCTCGTGCCGGACGTGCTCAACCTGCCGCTGCGCCTCCCCGCCGTGGTCGCGAAGTCGGTCGCTTCCTTGGACGTGCTGACCGGAGGCCGCGTCGAGCTCGGGATCGGAGCCGGGGCGTTCTGGGAGGCCGTCGAGGCGATGGGCGGACCTCGGCGTGAGCCCGGCGAGTCGGTCGAGGCTCTCGAGGAGGCGATCCAGATCATCAGGGGCTTTCTCGCCGGGGAGCGCTCGCTGCGGCTGGAGGGCAAGCACTACCGCGTCAGCGGCGCCAAGCCCGGCCCGCCGCCGGCGCATCCGGTCGGCATCTGGGTCGGCGCGTACGGGCCGCGGATGCTGAGGCTGACGGGTCGACTCGGGGATGGCTGGCTGCCGAGCGTGGGCAGCAGCTACCTGCCGTTCGAGGAGGTCGCCGAACGGCACGCGACGATCGACGAGGCCGCCAAGCGCGCCGGGCGCGACCCGGCCGAGATCGCGCGGATCGCGAACGTGGCCCTCGGCGACGACCCCCGGAGCTGGCTGGAGCCGGAACGGCTGGCGCTGACCGCGACGCAGCATCGCTTCGACACGCTGGTGCTCACCGTCCCCGACGACGATCCGCTCGACTTCGTCCGACGGCTCGGCGAGGAGACCACTCCGGCGGCTCGCGAGTTGCTCGCCTGAATCGAGCGCCGCAGAGCGGCCCGCCGAGCGACCTACCGCCCGGCGGGCCGTCCGCGAGAGAGAGGTTCTAGCCGCCGGCCCCCGTGAAGCAGAGATCACGCAGGTCGTCGACGTTGTCCTGCGTCACCTGCGTCGGCGGCACAACGACCTCGGACGGGACCTCGGGCTCGACCAGGTCGGAGAACCCCTCGCCGAGGGCGATCAGGCGCGCCATGTTGACCCCGGAGCCCGCCATCGTCGGGCTGTAGAGGTAGGTGGCCGCGTACAGGCCTCGCTCCTCGATCAGGTCGAAGGCGTTGCACGACCCGCCCGCACCGGTCAGGATCATCTCGTCCTCCCGGTTCGCGTTCTGGATCGCCGCCACGACGCCCTCCGCCATGTCGTCGTCGTGCGTGTACACGGCGTCGATGTCGTCCTCCGCCTGGAGGATCGCCTCCATCACCTCGAGGCCCGTGTCCGGATTGAAGTCACCGGGCTGCTGGGCGATGATCTTCAGGCCGTCACCGCAGAGCTCCTTGATCGTGTCGGCGAAGCCCTTGGTGCGGTCCTCGGTCACAGAGATGCCGGCGATCCCCTGGATCTCGACCACGTTGCCCTGACAGTCGAGCTGCTCGGCGATGAACTCGCCGGCCTGGACGCCGATCCCGTAGTTATCACCCAGAATCGTCGCCCGTGCGGCTTCCGGGGTGCTGAACAGACGATCGACGTTGACCACCGGGATCCCGGCCTCCATCGCCTTTTCCGCCACCGGCGTCAGCTGCTCGCCGTCGTAGGGGAGCACTACCAGCGCGTCGGGCTCCTCGTTGATCAGCGTCTCGATCTGCTGCGCCTGGCCGTCGGCGTCGGGCGCCTCGACCAGCTCGAACTCGACGTCGTCGAACTGGTCGGCCGCCTCCTGGGCCTTGGCCGCCACCTGCCCGAGCCAGCCGTGGTCGGTCGGCGGGACGCTGGCAGCGATTCTGACGGTGCCGCCATCCTCGCCGCCTTGAGCGGGGGTGCCGGCGGTGGTATCGGTGCCTCCGCCCCCATCGTCGTCATCGTCGCCGCACGCTGCGACGCCGAGCGCCAAGACGGCCGCACACACCAGCAACGCCAGGGTTCGTATGGATGTCATCTGAGAACCTCTCTTCCTTGGTTGAACGACAGAAAGAACCTGCAAATCACGTACTTAGATGCGCTCGGGCCGCTGGATGAGGACGGCGCCGAGGATGATCACCCCCTTGACGATCTGCTGCCACTCGGTCGCGAGATTGAGCTGGGTGAGCAGGTTGAAGATGATCGCGAAGACCAGGACCCCCAGGAACGTGCCGAAGATCGTCGCGCGCCCGCCGGCGAGGCTGGTGCCCCCGATCACCACTGCGCCGATCGCATCCAGCTCGAGCAGGTTGCCGCTCACCGGCGAGGCGCTCGCGAGCCGCGCCGACAGGAGCACCGCCGCCAGCCCCGCGAGCAGCCCGGTGAGGCAGTAGACGCTGAGGATGATTCGACGCACGGGAACGCCGGCTATCCGGGCCGCCTCGCGGTTGCCGCCGACGGCGACCACGTACCGGCCGTAGCGGGTCCGGTTCAGCAGCACCCAGCCGCCTGCCGCGACAGCCAGGAAGATCACCACGGAGACGGGGATCGTCGCGATCTCCCCGGTGCCGAACCAGCGCACGCCGTCCGCGGTGAGCAGGCTGATCGGCTCCTTGTCGCTCATCAGCAGCGCGAGACCTCGCGCCATCGCGAACATCGCCAGGGTGGCGATGAAGGGCACCACGCGCCCGTAGGCGATCGCGCCCGCGTTCACCATTCCAAGCAACAGCCCGAAGCCCATCGCGCCCAGCACGAACGCAGCCGTACCCTCGTCGACGACCAACCCTCCCGCGATCCCCGACGCGGCGAGGACAGATCCCACGGACAGATCGATGCCCGCAGTCGCGATCACGAACGTCATCCCGATCGCGATCACCCCGACCACGCTCGCCTGGGTCAGGATCGCCCGGAAGTTGTCCGCCGTGGGAAAGCTGTCCGGCTCCAGCACCGCGCCGACGACGATCAGCAGCAGGACGACGCCCACCAGGGCGAACTCCTGGAGCTTCACGCCGCTCGGCAGCCGGAGGAGATCCCTGAGGTTTCCGGCGGATTGGAGCCTTTCAGTGACGGTGGCGCGTTCGGCTGGTGGCGTGCTCATCGAGCCTCCTCGGTGACGTGGTCTGCTTCGGCTTGCAGTGCGGCTGGGGTTCCGGACACCGCGTGGCGCAAGAGCTCGAGCTCGGTGGCGCGTTCGCCGTCGACCTCGGCGACCAGCTCGCCCTCGCGCATCACGAGGACGCGGGTACACAGCCCGGCCAGCTCGTCGAGCTCAGACGAGACGACGACGACTCCGAGACCGGCCGCGGCCAGATCGGTGATCACCTGGTAGAGCTGGGCCTTGGTGGCAACGTCAACGCCGCGGGTCGGCTCGTCGAGCAGCAGGACGCGACAGTGGCGCAGCAGCCACCGGGCGAGCACAACCTTCTGCTGGTTTCCGCCCGAGAGCTCGCGCACCATCCGATCGGGGTCGTCGGGGACGGTGTGCAGCACTCGGAGCTGCTCGCGGACCGTCTCACGCTCGGCCCTTGGGTTGAGCACGCCGCCGCGCACGAACCGCCCGAGATCGGACAAGCTCACGTTTTTGCCCTGGCTCCAGTCGAGCAAGAGACCTTGCGACTTGCGGTCCTCCGGGGCCAGCCCCAGCCCCGCCGCGATCGCGCGGTCGGGTCTGCGCGCGGACACGCGTTTGCCGGGCCGGAGCGCGTCCTGGACTGGGCCGACGAGCGTTTTCACGCGCTGCTGCGCGAGTCCGGACGCCGTGACGCCGACGTGCACGGAATCGGGATCGGGGTGCCGGGCCCGGTCGAGCACGCCACGGGGCGCCCCCGCAATCCGCCGATCATGCCTGGCTGGGACGGCTATCCGATCCCCGAGCGGTTTGCCGACCGCTACGGCGTCCCGGTGCTGGTCGACAACGACGTCAACATCATGGCTCGCGGCGAGCAGTGGACCGCCTGGCGCGAGGTCTCGCACCTGCTGTTCGTCAAGGTCGCCACGGGCATCGGCTGTGGCGTGATCGTCGATGGTCGAATCCATCGGGGCGCTGACGGGGCCGCGGGCGACATCGGCCACATCCGCGTCGTCACCAGCGAGGACACCGACGAGGTGATCTGCAGCTGCGGGAACGTCGATTGCCTCGAGGCCCTGGCGAGCGGGGGAGCGATGGCGCGCCAGCTTCGCGACCAGGGCCTGGACGCGGCGGATTCGCGGGCAGTGGTCGAGTTGGCCCGGGCTGGCGAAGCGCACGCCGTCCGGCTGGTGCGCGACTCCGGCCGCCTCATCGGGGAGGTGCTGGCGGCCTCCGTCAACCTCTACAACCCATCGGTGATCGTGATCGGAGGCGATGTCGCCCAGGCGCACGAGCAGCTCCTCGCCGGGATCCGCGAGGTCGTCTACCAGCGCTCGCTGCCGCTCGCGACGAGGCACCTGCGGATCGTCCGCAGCCAGCTGGAGGACCGGGCGGGAGTGATCGGGGCGGCCGTGATGGTGATCGAGCGCGTGCTCTCGCCCGCGGCGATCGACGCGGCAATTGCGGCGGTGCCGCCCGGCGAGCAGGCGTTCGCCGCCGGATAGCGCGGCGACTAACCTGTCGGCCATGCCCGCTCAGGCCTTCGCCGGCAAGGAGTGCGTCTGCCAGCTGCGCAAGGGGACCTGCGATCAGTCGTGCGTGCGCGGGATGCTCGAGACCCCCCTCTACATCGCCTGCCTTCGCCTGTCGGGGCGAAGCTGCCTCGTCGTCGGCGGGGGCGACGTCGGCCTCGAGAAGGTCGAGGGACTGCTGGCCTGCGACGGCGACGTGACGCTGATCGCGCCCGACGCCGTGCCCGTGCTCGAGGAGTACGCGCGAGAGGGCTCGATTCGCTGGGAGCGCCGCGCCTTCGAGGATTCAGACCTCGACGATCGCTTCCTCGCGATCGCCGCCACCAACGACACCGACGTCAACATCTCCGTCTACGAGGGCGCGGAGCGACGGTCGATGCTCGTCAACGTCGTCGACGTCCCGCCGCTGTGCAACTTCATCCTCCCGGCGATCGTCCGCAGCGGCCCGCTCGCGATCGCGATCTCGACCGCGGGCGCCTCGCCCGCGCTGGCGAAACGGATGAAGCGCGAGATCGCCGAAGGCTTTGGCGAGCCGTACGCGCGCCTCGCGGTGATCCTCAACGACGCTCGCGGCTGGGCCAAGGCCACGCTGCCGACCTACCAGGACCGCAAGGAGTTCTTCGAGGGCATCGTCAACGGCGACCCCGACCCGGTCGAGCTTGTGCGCGGCGGCCGCGAGGCCGAGGTGCTGGCGCTGATCGAGGCTGCGAAGGAGAGTCACGCCCTGGCCACTGCGCCGGGGCCCTGACATCAACCCGCTGCTCGACAGGCGGCGCTGTCAGGTCTGCGGCGACCGATTCGACGGAAGTCGCTGGTGAGCTAGCCGCGCAGCTCGAGCGCCGGTCAGCCGGCCGGCAGGGCAAACAGCGCGATCGCCGCGAAGTGTGCGGCGGCCGCGGCGATCACGAGCACGTGGAAGATCTCGTGGTAGCCGAAGATGCCCGGGCTGGGGTCCGGGCGCTGAGCGGCGTAGATGATCGCGCCGGTGATATAGAGCGCGCCGCCCATCGCGATCAGGACGCCCGCGGCGATGCCCGCCTCAATCACGATCGCGGGGAAGCCGGCGACGCCGATGGCGCCGACAGCGAAGTAGACGATCACCGCAACCCACTTCGGGTGCTCGACCCAGAACAGCTCGACGATCGTGCCGGCGATCGCCCCGGCCCACACGGCGATCAGGAGCCCGGTGGCGAACGATCCCTCCAAGACGAGCAACGCGAACGGCGTCACGGTGCCGGCGATCAGGAAGAAGATCATCGTGTGGTCGAGCCGCCGCATCCACCGGCGGATCTCGGGGCGCTGCCAGTTGACGCGGTGATACAGCGCGCTAACCCCGAACAGCGCCGAGAGGCTGGCCGCATAGATCGCGACGGCGAGCCTGGCCTCGCTTCCCTTGGCCGCGACGATCAGTCCCGCGCCGAGGACGAGCGAGGCGAAGAACGCGTACTCGTGGGAGACGCCCCGAAGGCGTGGCTTGGGGCGTTTGGCCAGCAGCTCGGCGGCGGCCGCCTTGGCGTCGGCGACCTTTTCGACGGCCGCGTCCCTGGCGTCCGTGACTTTCTCGACGGCCGTGTCCCTGGCGTCCGTAACCGTCTCGACTGCCGCGTCCCTGGCGTCGGCAACCCTCGCCGCCGCCGCATCAGTGGCCTCTGCGACTCGCTCGAGCGGAGTGCGGTCGTCGTCCCTGGCGCCCATTCGCGGCGAATCTAGCCGAAGCTCGGGCGCCTCGCAGCACCAAGACGTAAGTCAGGACAAAGCCGACGCTATATCTGGTGTTCAAAGGCACCCGGTGGAGGAAATCTGCGCTAGGGCTAGTAGTCTGTGAGGGGATGGATTGTCCGTCGTGCCAGCGCCAGACCCGGGTACTCGAGAGCCGCCGAGCTGAGGCGGGCGCGGCGACCCGCCGGCGGCGCGAGTGCTCGAACTGCGGTCGGCGCTTCACCACGTTCGAGCGCCCCGAGCCCGAGCCGCGCTTCGTGCGCAAGCGCGACGGCGCGCGCCAGCCGTTCGATCGCACCAAGCTTCGCGCCGCGCTCCTCCGGGCCGCCCACAAGCGGCCGGTCTCACCTGACCAGGTCGAGGGCATCGTCGACCGGATCGAGAAGGCGGTCGACCGCGCCGGCGGCGAGCTGGATGCCGAACGGGTGGCGGAGATGTGCCTCGTTGGCCTGCGGGCGATCGACTCCGGCGCCTACCTCCAGTTCGCCGGGACTTTGCCGGCAACTTCTCCGCAATTCGCGCGGGTCGTGGGCGCCGGTTCCGTCCGGGTCGGAAGCGATGCTGCCTAGTCCATTTCGCAAGGCCCGCACAGGAGAGACTTGATGAGCAAAAGCGCTGCAAATACGCCAAGAACCGAATCGGACGGAATCACCGTCGAGCGCCGCTTCACCACCCCGGGCGTCCATCCGTTCGACGAGATCGAGTGGGAGCTCCGCGATGCCGTGATCGGCGACCCGGAGAATCCTGCCTTCGAGCAGCGGGGGGCCGAGTTCCCGAAGTCCTGGTCGCAGAACGCGACCAACATCGTCGCCCAGAAGTACTTCCGCGGCCGGCTCGGCGCGCCCGAGCGCGAGAGCTCCGTCAAGCAGATGATCTCCCGCGTAGCCGGGACCATCGCCGGCTGGGGGCGCGAGGGCGGCTACTTCGCCTCCTCAGACGACGCCGACGCCTTCGAGATGGAGCTCACCCACATCCTGCTGCACCAGAAGGCCGCCTTCAACAGTCCCGTCTGGTTCAACGTCGGCTTCGAGGAGCGCCCGCAGTGCTCCGCCTGCTTCATCTTGAGCGTCGAGGACACGATGGAATCGATCCTCGACTGGAACACCAAGGAGGGAATGATCTTCCGCGGCGGTTCCGGCTCGGGGATCAACCTCTCCAACATCCGCTCCTCCAAGGAGCAGCTCTCCAAGGGCGGCCTGGCCTCGGGGCCTGTCAGCTTCATGCGCGGCGCCGACGCCTGGGCCGGGACGATCAAGTCTGGCGGCAAGACGCGGCGGGCGGCCAAGATGGTCGTGCTCGACGTCGATCACCCGGACGTCGAGGACTTCATCTGGTGCAAGGCCAACGAGGAGAAGAAGGCGGCAGCCCTGCGCGACGCCGGCTTCGACATGCGGATCGACAGCGACTCGTTCCACTCGATCCAGTACCAGAACGCCAACAACTCGGTCCGGGTCACCGACGACTTCATGCAGGCTGTCGAGGCCGATGATGACTGGGAGCTGACCGCGCGGACGACCGGCGAGCCGATCAAGATGCTGCCGGCGCTCGAGCTGCTGAACCAGATCGCCGACGCCGCGTGGCAGTGCGCCGACCCAGGCGTGCAGTACGACTCGATCATCAACAGGTGGCACACGTGCCCCGAGTCGGGACGCATCAACGCGTCCAACCCGTGCTCGGAGTACATGCACGTCGACGACTCGGCGTGCAACCTCGCCTCGCTGAACCTGATGCGGTTCCGCAACGACGACGGCTCGTTCAAGGTCGAGGAATTCGAGCAGGCTGTCGACGTCGTCTTCCTCGCCCAGGAGATCGTCGTCGGCCCGTCGAGCTATCCGACGCAGGAGATCGGCCGCAACGCCCGGGCCTTCCGCCAGATCGGGCTCGGCTACGCGAACCTCGGCGCCTACCTGATGGCCGACGGGGTTTCGTACGACTCCGACGAGGGCCGGACCGTGGCGGCGGCGATCACGGCGCTGATGACCGGGCGCGGGTATCGCCAGTCGGCGCAGATCGCAGCCGCGATCGGACCGTACGACGAGTACCCCTCCAACCGTGAGCCGCACAACGGCGTGATGCGGATGCATCGCGACGCGGCGTATGAGATCGACGAGGAGCTCAGTCGCGATGCCGGCCTACTAACGGCGGCGCGCGAGACCTGGGACGAGGCGGTCGAGCTCGGTGAAGAGCACGGGTACCGCAACGCCCAGGCGACGGTGCTGGCTCCGACCGGGACGATCAGCTTCCTGATGGACTGCGACACGACGGGCATCGAGCCCGACTTCTCGCTGGTCAAGTTCAAGGAGCTGGTCGGCGGCGGTCAGATGACGATCGTCAACCGCACCGTGCCCATGGCGCTGCAGACGCTCGGCTACTCGGAGGCCCAGATCTCGCAGATCGAGGCCTACATCAACGACAAGGGCACCATCATCGGCGCCCCCGAGCTCTCAGACGAGCACCTGCCGGTGTTCGACGTCGCCGTCGGCGAGCGAGCGATCTCCCACATGGGGCACATCAAGATGATGGCGGCGGTTCAGCCGTTCATCTCCGGCGCGATCTCCAAGACGGTCAACCTGCCCGAGTCGGCGACCGTTGCCGACATCGCCGACGCTTACACCCAGGGGTGGAAGCTGGGGTTGAAGGCCCTGGCGATCTACCGCGACGGCTCGAAGACGGCGCAAGCCCTGCGCACCGACGCGGGCGACAAGGCAAGCGCCGAGGCTGAGGCCGCGGCCGATGCGGTCGCCGCACCGGCGCGTCGCAAGATGCCGCGCGAGCGCGAGTCGATCACCCACAAGTTCTCGATCGCCGGCCACGAGGGCTACATCACCGCCGGCAAGTACGAGGACGGCTCGGTGGGCGAGATCTTCCTTACCGACATTGGCAAGGAGGGCTCGACCCTGCGCGGGATGATGAACGCGTTCGCGACCGCGATCTCGATCGGGCTCCAGTACGGGGTCCCGCTCGAGACCTTCGTGAAGAAGTTCAGCTACATGCGCTTCGACCCGGAGGGGATCACCAAGAACCCCGAGATCCCGTTCGCGAAGTCGATGCCCGACTACATCATGCGCTGGCTCGCGAGCCGGTTCATCGACGACCCGGACGTCCACGAGGACCTTGGGATCCTCACCGCCGAGGTGCGGGCTCGCAAGGAGGCCCAGCAGGCGCTCTTCGCCGAGGAGGGGCCGGCCGGGAACGGGCGCGCGACCAACGGGCACGGCGACGGCGCTTCAAATGGCCACGGCGAGCCCGAGGCCGCCGAGTCACGCCCGCCGACCGAGGCGCTCACCGACACCCCGCCGGTTCGCCCGGCGATGATGTCCGGGCTCGACCTCGGCCCCGCCTGCGAGCAGTGTGGGGGCATGATGCAGCGCACCGGCAGCTGCTACACGTGCTCTTCCTGCGGCAACAACACCGGCTGCGGTTGACGGGCCCTGTGGGCGAGTGACTGCGAGGGCGCGCCGGAAAGCCGGCGCGCCCTCATCACGTTCAGGGGCGTTCCGGCCTAGTAGCGCCCGAGACGGGTCAGCCTTTCGCCGACCACGTCGCTCCAGTTGGCGCCGTCGTCGGCCGAACGCACGGACTGCTGCGCAGCCGCGCCGCAGGCCTCCGGCTTCGTGCCTGTGAACAGCCACGGATCCCAGACCTGATCGAGGTCTTGGCCCGCGATATCCTCGGCCAGGGCGATGAACTGCTCGGTCGTCCCGGTGCCGCCGCTCTGTCGTAGCCGCCATCGCCGTAGTTCGGGTAGTAAGAGTCGCCGACACCTTCGGCGCCGGTGGCTCGCCGGGCTGACAGCCGCCATGATCGCCCTGCTGCGCGTCTGCAGGGGCGGGGGCGACTGCGAGCAGCAGGATCGCTCCCACGATCACTGCAGCGAGGGCTCCAGTGCTCAGCGGTGCGACGCGCCTCCAACAGCGTCTTCCATAAACCCGTGCGCAGGGCGGCTACCATTACTTCACAAACTGAAGTAGCTTTCCCTTCGTAAGTAAAGGCCTGATAGCCGATGCGACTACCGCTCATTCCTCTAGACGACAGCATTCTGTTCCCGGGCATGACCGCGACCGTGGTCGCCGACGTTGGCGACGCGGAGCGCGTGTTCGTGGTCCCGCGTGCCGACGGCGAGTACGGACGCGTCGGCACGGTCGCCGACGTGGTCGACACCGGCCGCCTCCCCGGCGGCGTGGTGGCCGCGACCCTCACCGGCCTTCATCGAGGGCTGGCCGGTGCCGCCGCCAGCGGCCCTGGTGAGGACCTCGTGATCGAGGTCGAGCCCATCCACGATGGCACCCCGACCGACCAGCGCACGCGCGAGCTCGAGCAGGAGTACCGCGCCGTGGTCGAGGAGATTCTCGAGCTGCGCGGCGACGACGGCCGCATCTCCGCCTTCATGCGCTCGATCTCCGAGCCCGGGGCCCTCGCCGACACCTCCGGCTACAGCCCGGACCTAAGCCTGGACGACAAGCGTCGCCTGCTCGAGACGGTTGACGTCACCGAGCGGCTGGCCCTGGCTCTCGAGCTTCAGCGCGAGCGGCTGGCCGAGCTGCAGGTGCGCCGGCGCATCCGCGACGACGTCGAGGAGGGCGCCCAAGCGCAGCAGCGCGAGTACTTCCTGCGTAAGCAGATGGAGTCGATCCGCAAGGAGCTCGGCGAGGACGACGGCTCGGTGATCGACGAGTACCGCCAGAAGATCTCCGACTCGAAGATGCCTGACGCGGTGCGCGAGCAGGCCGAGCGCGAGCTCGGACGCCTCGAGCGCATGGGCGAGGCCAGCGGCGAGTCTTCGATGATTCGCACCTACCTCGACTGGCTGCTCGGCGTGCCCTGGGGCGAGCGCTCGGAGGAGCGACTCGACCCGGTTCACGCGCGCGAGGTGCTGGACGCCGACCACGCGGGCCTCGAGGACGTCAAGGATCGGATTACCGAGTACATCGCCGTGCGCAGGCTGCGGCGCGAGCGTGGCCTCTCCGAAGAGGGCCGCGGGGCCGGAGCGATTCTCACCCTGATCGGGCCGCCCGGCACGGGCAAGACCTCGATCGGCGAGTCGATCGCACGGGCGACCGGACGCGAGTTCGTGCGCATGTCGCTCGGCGGCGTGCGCGACGAGGCCGAGATCCGCGGGCATCGCCGCACGTACATCGGCGCGCTTCCGGGCCGCCTCGTGCGCGCGCTCAAGGACGCCGGGACGATGAACCCGGTGATCATGCTCGACGAGGTCGACAAGGTCGGCGCCGATTGGCGCGGCGACCCCAGCGCGGCCCTCCTCGAGGTGCTCGATCCGGCGCAGAACCACTCGTTCCGCGACCACTATCTGGACGTCGAGCTCGACCTCTCGGAGGTCCTGTTCATCGCCACCGCGAACATCGCCGAGACGATCCCCGGACCTCTGCTCGACCGCATGGAGGTGGTGCGCTTCGACGGCTACACCACCGACGAGAAGGTGGCCATCGCGCGCGGCTACCTGTGGCCGCGCCAGGTGGAGCGAAACGGCCTGACCGAAGACGAGGTCGAGATCACCGACGAGCTGATCCGGGAGGTCGTCACCGACTACACCCGCGAGGCGGGGGTGCGCAACCTCGAGCGCGAGCTCGGCAAGCTGCTGCGCAAGACCGCGACGAAGATCGCGGCGGGCGACGCCGAGGCGCCGGTCTCGATCGACCACGAGACCGTGCGTGACGCGCTCGGCCGCCAGCGCTTCTTCCAGGAGGCCGCGGAGCGGACCGCCACGCCCGGAGTGGCGACCGGCCTCTCCGTCACCGGCGCCGGAGGCGACGTGCTGTTCGTCGAGACGACCTCGATGGTCGGCAAGGAGGGCTTCGTGCTCACCGGACAGCTTGGCGACGTGATGAAGGAGTCTGCGAGGATCGCGCTCTCCTATGTGCGCGGACACGCGGAAGAGCTCGGTCTCGACGAGGACGCCTTCGCCGAGCGCGAGTTCCACATCCACGTGCCTGCGGGAGCGATCCCGAAGGATGGCCCGAGTGCCGGCATCACGATGACCACGGCGCTCGTCTCACTGCTCAGCGGCCGACCCGTCAAGCACACGGTCGGAATGACCGGCGAGGTGACGCTGCAGGGTCGCGTGCTGCCGATCGGCGGCGTCAAGCAGAAGGTGCTGGCCGCCCACGCGGCCGGACTCACCGCCGTGATCCTTCCGGAGCGAAACCGCGCCGACCTCGACGACGTCCCGGAGGAGGTCCGCGACGAGCTGACCTTCCACCCGGTGCTGGCGATCGACGAGGTGCTCGAGCTGGCGTTGGAGCCGGCCCAGGCGGCCGCCCCGGAGGCGATCGCGGCCTGAGGGCTTCGCTTTCGGCCGCCGAGGCCCGGCGCGTCGCTTTGCGGGCGCAGGGCTTCGGCGCGCGGCGAGCCCGGCCCGAGTCGCGCGGCTGGGAGCTGCGCGGGGTCCTGAAGCGGGTCGGACTGCTGCAGATCGACTCGGTGAACGTCCTCGTCCGCGCTCACTACCTGCCCGCCTTCAGCCGGCTCGGGCCCTATCCGCGCGAGCTGCTCGATCGCGCCTCGCACCGGGCGCCGCGCAAGCTGTTCGAGTACTGGGGGCACGAGACCTCGTTGCTGCCGGTCTCGCTCCAGCCGCTCCTTCGCTGGCGCATGGAGCGCGCCTCGACCGATGCCTGGGGCTCGGTCCGCCGGATCGCGCGCGACCGCCCGAAGCTGATCAAGGAGCTGCTGGACCAGGTCCGCGAGCGCGGGCCGCTGGCGGCCTCGGATCTCACGGAGGACGAGGCGCAGTCCAGGGGCCCGTGGTGGGACTGGTCGGAGGTCAAGTGGGCGCTGGCGTACCTCTTCTGGGCCGGCGAGGTGACGACGGCTCGCCGCCGCAACTTCGAGCGCCTGTACGACATCCCCGAGCGCGTGCTGCCGAAGGACGTGCTCGACGCCCCCACGCCGCCGGTCGACGACGCGCAGCGCGAGCTCGTGCGGATCGCGGCGCGTGCACTGGGGGTGGCGGCCGAGGCGGATCTCCGCGACTACTTCCGCCTCCCCACCGACGAGGCGAAGCTTCGAATCGCCGAGCTGGTCGAGGCAGGCGAGCTGGCGCAGGTCGAAGTCGAGGGCTGGGGCCGAACCAAGGCCTACCTCAGCCCCTCAGCGACCGTCGCGCGTCACATCTCCGCGCGGGCGCTGGTCGGTCCGTTCGATTCGCTGATCTGGGAGCGCAAGCGAGTCGCCCGGCTGTTCGGCTTCGACTACAGGATCGAGATCTACGTTCCCGCCGCCAAGCGCAGGCACGGCTACTACGTGCTGCCGTTCCTGCTCGGCGACCGCCTGGTTGCCCGCGTCGACCTCAAGGCCGACCGCGCCGCCGGGATCCTGCGCGTCCGCGCTCGGGACGTCGAGGCGGGCGCGCCCCGCGAAACCGCTGAGGCGCTCGACGCCGAGCTGAAGAGCATGGCCGCCTGGCTCGAGCTCGATCGGGTCGGCTGAGTTAGCGCTCTGCGATCAGGAGGGTCTGAGCGGCGCGGCCGATCGGGCCTCGCTCGTCGTAGAGCGCCGTATCGGAGATGCCCACTCCGTCGCGTTCCGGGATCGTGATCGCGTCGAGACAGATCCATTCGCCAACCGGCATCCGGTGCAGGTGGACGGTGAGGTCGACGTTGATGAAGACGAAGCGCGAATAGTCCAAGGTCGCGCTGACCCCGTTGCCCGAGTCGGCCGCCGCGAGCACGCGCTGGAGGGGCGAGGGGTCCTCGCCGACAACCAGCGACTGGCGCATTCGCATCCAGACGGTGGCCGGACCGGGCTCAAGGAAGGCTCCAGAGACGAATCGGTAGTCCATCGCGGTGTGGTAGCCGACGTCGTGGCCCGTGTCGAAGAACGCGTGCTGCTCGCCCTCCTTCGGGCCGGGCGGAGCGAGGCCCGGGCGAAGGGTTGACGCGAGCATGCCGGGCTCCCCGGAGCCACCCTCGCCGGTGAGGCTCCTCGGCACGTCGACCTTCGATCGCTGCAGGCGCCACGCCCTCGCCCGGACGAGCTCCTCTCCGGAGGAGGAGGTCGCCAGCGATGCCTCGGCCAGCTCCACCCTGCGCCCGGGCCGGGCGATTCGCGCCGAGACCGTCAGCGGGGCGATCGGGACCGGCCGTAGGATCTCGTAGGTCAGCCGGCCGATCTGGCGCTCATCGTCCGCCGGCAGCCGCTCGAGCTCGCGAGCGACGAGCGCGGCAGGAGGCCCCGCGTGTTGGGAGTTCGCATCCCACGGACCTCGGGTGAGCTCGGTTGAAACGAATGCGTCCCCATCGGGGACGTAGAAAGAGTCGGCCATCGAGGTCGTAACCTAAGAACGAGGACTAAGCAAATGGAGAAGCTGGAGAAGTCAGAGCAGGAGTGGCGCGAGCACCTATCGCCCGAGGAGTATCACGTGCTGCGCGAGCAGGGCACGGAGCGCGCGTTCACCGGCGCCTACTGGGATGAGAAGAGCCCGGGGGTTTACCGCTGCCGGGGCTGCGGCCAAGAGCTCTTTCACTCCGACACCAAGTACGACTCCGGCACCGGATGGCCGAGCTTCTTCGACCCGATGGAGTCCGACGCGGTGGAGACGCGGCCCGACAACAGTCACTTCATGCGGCGCACCGAGGTCGTCTGTGCCCGCTGCGGGGGCCACCTTGGCCACCTTTTCGAGGACGGGCCCAACCCCACTGGGCTGCGCTACTGCATCAACTCCTGCTCGCTGCAGCTCGACCCGGACACGAGCGCTAGTTAGCGACCGGGATCCGCGCCGGAGCGCCGGCCTCGACAAGCGCCGTGGGCAGCTCAACGGAGCCGTCCGCCCGCTGGCGGTTCTCCAGCAGCGCGATCAGCGTGCGCCCGATCGCAGTCGCCGTTCCGTTCAGGGTGTGCAGGTGCTCGGCCTGCGCTTCGGGCTCGGGGCGGTAGCGCGCACCAAGTCGTCGCGCCTGATAATCGGTCGTGTTCGAGGTCGAGGTCACCTCGCGATAGCGCTCCTGACTCGGGATCCACGCCTCGCAGTCGAACTTTCGCGCCGCCGAGGCGCCGAGATCGCCGACGGGGATGTCCACGACGCGGTACGGAATCTCCAGCGCGGTGAGGATGCGCTCCTGGATCGCGAGCAGCCGTTCGTGCTCCGTCTTCGAGTCCTGCGGCAGCACGAACGAGAACATCTCCACCTTGTCGAACTGGTGCACCCGGAAGATCCCGCGGGTGTCCTTGCCGGCCGCGCCCGCCTCGCGGCGAAAGCAGGTCGAGATTCCCCCGTAGCGGCGCGGGAGCTCGCCCGCGTCGAGGATCTCGTCGGCGTGCAGGGCGGCGAGCGAGACCTCCGATGTGCCCACGAGGAACAGCTCGTCCTGGGGAATCTCATAGATCATCTCCCGCTCGCCCGGGAAGATGCCGGTGCCGTACAACGCGGGCTCGCGCACGAGCACAGGCGGCACCACCGGTAGGAAGCCCTCGCCCCTGATCACGTCCACGGCGAAGCGCACCAGGGCGAGCTCCACCAAGACCAGGTCGCCGAGCAGGTAGGCGAAGCGCGAGCCTGACGCGGCGGCCGCCTTCTCCATCTCGATCCACCCGTGGGCGACGCCGAGGTCGAGGTGATCGCGGAGCGCGAAGTCGAACTCCGGCCGCTCCCCGACCTCCCGGAGGACGACCGCGTCCTCGTCGGTCTCGCCCTCGGGGGCGTCCGGATCGGGCAGGTTGGGGAGCGTCGCGGCGAGCTCGTCGCGGGCGGACTCGACCTCGGTGAGCTCGGCCTCCAGCCGCTTGACCTCGGCGGCGACCTCGCGCATTCGAGCGATCACGTCGTCGGCGTCCTCGCCCGCGCGCTTGCGGGCCGCGATCTCGTCGGACGCCTCGTTCTGCGCCGCGCGGCGGCTCTCCACCTCGGGCAGCAGCTCGCGGCGCCGCGCGTCGAGCTCGAGCAGGCGATCGAGGGCGTCGGCCGCGCCACGGCGGGCGAGAGCGGCCCGGGCGGGCTCGGGATCCTCACGGATGCGGCGCAGGTCGAGCGTTACCGCCCCCTGTGACTCAGGGGCAGTCGGTGGGAGCCGACTCGCTCGTCTGGCCCGGCTTCGGCGACCGCTCCACGTCGCAACCGGCATACGCGGCGACGAACTCGGCCACCGCCTGCGCCTCGTCGCCGACGACGATGTTCTGGGGCATGATCGCCCCCGAGAAGCCGCCGTTGCGGATCGCAAACAGGACATCCTCGACGCTCTCGGGGCGCTGGTCGAGGTTGGGCCCCTGGTTTCGCAGCGCCCGGTTGGCGGACCCCTGGGCTCCCGCCGCCTTCATCGTGTGGCAGCCGGAGCAGCGCTCGGAGAACAGGACCGCCCCCTCGTAGTGGGAGTCGTCCTGCGCCACCTGAATCCCCTCCGTGCCGCAGGCCGCAAGCGCGAGCGCCGCGGCGATCGTTGCTGTCAGGCCTAGCCCGGGTCGCACCGCGGCGGCATCATACTTCCGGTCCACGTGGCCACGCCGACGCCCGAGGACTTCCGCCGCGCGATGGCTCACCTGCCGACCGGCGTGACGATCGTCTCGGCGCCGGGGCCCGAGGGTCCCGCCGGCGCGACGGCCAACGCGGTCATCTCGGTCTCGGTGGAGCCGCCGCTAATGCTCGCCTCGCTGGACCGCGACACGCGCACGCTGGCCGCCGTGCGCGCGGCTGTCGCCTTCGGGATCAGCGTCCTGCGGGCCGAGCACGCGGACCTCGCGCGCTCGTTCGCCAGCCGCGCGCCCCACACCGAGAAGTGGCGCGAGATCCCGTCGACGGAGCGCGCGGGCGTGCCTATCCTCGACGAAGCGCTGGCGTGGGTCGCCTGCGGCCTGCACGAGGAGCACGAAGCCGGCGACCACGTGCTGCTGATCGGGGACGTGCGGGAGCTGGGTGCCGGCGGCGGTGACCCGCTCATCTTCCACCGAGGCGAGTACCGCGGACTCGATTCCCGCCCGGGCTAAGGCGCTCCTCAGAGCAGCCCGCCGCTGGTGCCGGCCGCCCGGAGCGCGAGAAAGAAGACGACCAGTGCGGACACAGTCATGATTCCGGTCTCGCGGCGGACGATCGCCATTGCGATGGCGCGTTGGCGCTGGCGCGGAAGCGAGTCGAAGTCGAGCCCGGTGAGCTCGCGTTCTGCCGCTCCCGCGCGCACCCCTTCGGCGAGCAGCGAGACGACCAGCGGCAACACGCCGTAGACGTAGTGGAGGCCGTCCGCCTCGCGCCCCAGGAGCAACAGGATCGCGCCGAGCAGGACCTGCACGACGACCGCCACCTGAGCGACGCGCAGCAGGTACCAGAAGGCTACGCTGGGCTCCTGGCGTAGCCACGCCACCCCACCCCAGGCCCCGGCGAGGAGGTTCGTCACCAGGACGGCGACGCCGCCGAGGGTGTGGACCGTTTCCACGTCAGCGAAATATCCGCTCGAAAGGATCGGATTTCGGCTTGATGATGCGGAAAAACACTATGTAGCAACCTGCCACAAACTGGTATAGAAATCGGTCCGGAAGTGCTGAGGAGCTATCTGCCAGTCGTGGTCTTCGTGGGTCTCGGCTCGATCGTCGGAGTGGCGCTGGCGATGGTGAACTGGAAGACTGGGCCGCGGCGGCCGAGCAGGGTCAAGAGCGATCCGTACGAGTGCGGGCTGCCGACCGAGATCTCGCGGACGTTCCGCTTCGGGGTCAGCTTCTACATGATCGCGATGCTGTTCATCCTCTTCGATATCGAGGTCGTGTTCCTGTATCCGGTCGGCGTGATCCTGAACGCGGCCGACTCCGTCTTCGTCCTCGTCGAGATCCTGATCTTCGTCGCGCTGCTGCTGGTGGCGCTGGTCTACGTGTGGCGGAGGGGAGCGCTCGATTGGAAGTGAAGCGCGAGAAGCTGCGGGCGCTGGCCCCTCTCGAGCAGCCGCGCTCGCCGCAGGAGCTGCGGGTGAGGCAGCTGCGGGCGCGCGACATGCTCCGCGGCGACCTCGAGGGCTCCGAGCTCGAGAAGTACGTCGAAGAGGCGGTGATGACGACGACCTTCGACAAGGTGCTCAACTGGGGGCGGGCGAACGCGATGTTCCCGCTGACCTTTGGCCTCGCCTGCTGCGGGATCGAGATGATGTCGATCGTCTCGCCGCGCTACGACATCTCTCGGTTCGGCGCCGAGGCAATGCGGGCGTCTCCGCGCCAGGCCGACTTCATCATGCTCTCGGGCCGGGTGGCGATCAAGATGGCGCCGGTCGTCCGCCGGCTCTACGACCAGATGCTCGAGCCGAAGTGGGCGATCTCAATGGGCGCGTGCTCGTCCTCCGGGGGGATGTTCGCCAACTACGCGGTGATCCAGGGCGCGGACAAGTTCATGCCGATCGACATCCACGTTCCGGGCTGTCCGCCCCGCCCCGAGGCGCTCGTCTACGGCTTCAACAAGCTCCAACGAAAGATCCTCGGCAACCCCGATCCGGGCTGGCGCAGCCGCTACCACGCCGCCGGAACCGAGGAGTGGGCACACACCGAGACGGAGCCGACCCCCGAGCAGCGGGAGGCCTATGCCGCAGCCCGCGAGGCCGTGGCGGCGGCGCGAGGGCGCAGCTGAGATGCCAGATGCGGCCGGTCTGGAGCTGATCGCCCAGGAGCTCAACAAAGCGCACCCGGACTCGGTCCTCGGCACGTACCACGAGCACGGCCAGGCCTGTCTGATCGTCGATCCCGACCATGTCCTCGAGATCCTGGAATGGCTGCGCGACACGCCGGGGCAGGAGTACCGCTTCCTGGCGAGCCTGCACGGCGTGGACTACCTGCCGGCCGAGCCGCGGTTCGGGGTCGTCTACGAGCTGCTGAACCTGCCGAGGGTCGAGCGCCTGCGCGTGCGTGCCGCGGTTGCCGATCCCGGCGGCGACGAGCTGCCGGAGGTACCCAGCGCCGTCGGCCTGTTTCCCACGGCCGAGTTTCAGGAGCGCGAGGTCTATGACTTCTTCGGGATCGTCTTTTCAAGCCATCCCGACCTCCGCCGGATCCTGATGCCCGAGGAGTACGTCGGCTGGCCGCAGCGGCGCGATTTTCCGATGGGCGGCGAGCCCGTGATCTTCACTAAGGACGAGCCCGACGTGCCGGGGTGGTACGAGTGAGCTCCGGGCCTGGCCTGTCCCGCGACCGCCCCGCTCGCACCACCGCCGAGGTGATCGGCACCTCGCCGGTCGAGCGCACCGCGGCGGAGGAGGCACTCGATCTCGATGTCGAGCAGGAGCTGATGACGATCAACATGGGCCCGCACCACCCCGCTACCCACGGGGTGCTGCGGCTGCTCGTCAGCCTCCAAGGCGAGATCGTGCGCGACCTCAAGCCGATCATGGGCTACGTCCACACCGGGATCGAGAAGAACTGCGAGGACAAGTCCTATTGGAAGGCGATCCCGTTCGTGGAGCGCATGGACTACCTCGCCTACCACTTCAACGCGCAGGCTTTCTGCGGCGCCGTCGAGACGCTGCTCGAGCTGGAGGTCCCACGGCGCGCCCAGTACCTGCGTGCAGTCCACATGGAGCTGACCCGGATCCAGTCGCACCTGATCTGGCTCGGGACCACCGCGCTGGATCTCGGCGCGATGTCGATGTTCTTCTACTGCTTCCGCGACCGCGACCGGGTCATGGACCTGTTTGAGCTCTCGACGGGCCAGCGCATGCACACGCGCTACTTCCAGGTCGGCGGCGTCGCGGAGGACATCCCGGTCGGCTTCACAGAGAAGGCGTTGCAGTTCTGCAGAGAGTTCCCGTCGCGCGTCGACCAGTTCGAAGCCCTGCTGTCGAAGAACGAGATCTTCCTCAACCGCACCAGGGGGATCGGGGTGGTCGATCGCCAGCGGCTGCTGGACCTTGGGGTCACCGGGCCGCTGCTGCGCGCCGCGGGGGAGCCATGGGACCTGCGCAAGGTATCGCCGTACAGCTCCTACGACGAGTTCGAGTTCGCGATCCCGATCGGCACCGTTGGCGACGGCTGGGACCGCTACCGCGTCCGCGTTCAGGAGATGCGCGAGTCGGTGCGGATCATCGAGCAGGCGCTCGGAGGTCTGCCCGAGGGACCGTGGATCGCCGACGATCGCAAGGTGGTGCTGCCGCCCCGCCACGAGCTCTCGACCTCGATGGAGGCGCTGATCCATCACTTCAAGATCGTCACCGAGGGGTATCGCGTGCCGCCGGGCGAGGCCTACTACCCAGTCGAGTCCCCGCGCGGCGAGCTGGGCTGCTTCGTGCTCGCCGACGGGTCGGCCAAGCCCGCCCGAGTGCACATCCGCGATCCGTCGTTCGTGAACCTCCAGAGCCTGCGGGACATGTGCGTCGACGGCTACATCGCCGACTTGATCCAGAACCTCGCGATGCTGGATCCGATCCTCGGAGGCATTGACAGGTGACGAGTAAGGAGCCCAGCCCAATCGCGCCCAAACCCGCCGACACCGGACGCGAAGCGGAGGATGTCGGCGGAGTGAGTGTCCCGGAGCTTCGTCCGACCGACGACATGCCGGCCGCCGAGCGCGAGGCGCTGATCGCTTCCATGCGGCCGGAGGACGCCGAGCGAGTCCCCGAGCTCCACGAGGTCGACGTGCCCGAGGAGCTGCGAACGGAGATCGAGCAGGCGATGTCGCGCTATCCGCAGGTGCGCTCCGCGTCGATCCCCGCCCTGTGGGCAGTGCAACGTCACTACGGCTGGTGCACGCCGGAGGGCCTCCGGCAGGCCGCTGCGGTGATGGGCGTGACACCCGCCTACCTGGCGGCGATCGCGACCTTCTACGACCTGTTCCGCACCACGCCGGCCGGCCGGCATCAGGTCCTGGTCTGTCACAACCTCTCGTGCTGGCTGCGCGGCTCGGACGAGCTCATGAAGGCTCTGTGCGAGGCTGCCGGCGTCGACGCCCACGCGGCCGACCACGACGGTGCGACGTCGGCCGACGGTGAGATCTTCGTCAAGGGGTTCGAGTGTCTCGGCGCGTGCGACATCGCGCCGATGGCGTCGGTCGACCACCGCTACTACGGGCCGCTGGCCTCCGGCGACGCGACCGTGGCGGTCGAGCAGCTGCGTTCGGGGGACGAGGTGCTGCCGGAGAAGGCGATCTCCAAGCGCCCGGCCGCCGGCGGTCCCGAGCCCAAGCCCGATCCCCGTGTTGCGGAGGTGGAAGGTGGCTGAGACCCGGATGCTCTTCCGCCACATCGACGAGCCCGGCCTGCGCTCGCTCGACGGCTACAGGCGGCTTGGCGGATACCGGACGCTCGAGAAGGCGTTCAAGGAGCTCGAGCCCGAGGACCTGCTGGGCGAGCTCGAGAACTCGGGGCTTCGGGGCCGCGGCGGCGCGGGCTTCTCGATGGGCAAGAAAGGGTCGTTCCTCCCGTGGGGGGAGATGGAGAAGTACCTGTGCTGCAACGCCGACGAGTCGGAGCCGGGCGCGTTCAAGGATCGCGAACTGATGATGAAGAACCCGCACCAGCTCATCGAGGGCTGCGCGATCGCGGCTCTGGCCGTCGACGCCACCTACGCCTTCGTCTTCATCCGAGGCGAGTACTGGGAGGTCGCCGACATCCTGGACCAGGCGGTGGCGGAGGCTTACGAGGCGGGTTTTCTGGGCTCGAACATCCTCGGTACGGGCGTTCGGGTGGAGCTGGTCGTGCATCGCGGCGCCGGCGCCTACATCTGCGGCGAGGAGACGGCGCTGCTGGACGCACTCGAGGGCAAGCGCGGCAACCCTCGCCTCAAGCCGCCGTTCCCTGCGATCCAGGGCTTGTACGGCGGCCCTACGCTGATCAACAACGTCGAGACGCTCTCGAACGTCCCTCACATCGTCCGCAACGGCGCCGACTGGTACAAGCGGTTCGGCACCGAGGAGTCGACGGGCACCAAGGTCGTCTCCGTCTCGGGCTGCGTCGAGCGCCCCGGCAACTACGAGATCGAGCTGGGGCTCCCGTCGCGGGAGCTCATCTACGGGCTCGCCGGGGGCCCGCTGGGGGGCCGCCGGGTGAAGGCCTGGTTTCCGGGCGGATCCTCGGCGCCGGTGCTCACCGAGGCCGAGCTGGATCTGCCCTACACGTTCGAGGCAATGGCGGAGGCTGGCTCGATGCTGGGCTCCGGCTCGATCATCGTCGCCGACGAGACGGTCTCGATCCCCGAGCTGGCTCTGCGCACCGCTCGCTTCTACCACCACGAGTCCTGCGGCAAGTGCACGCCCTGTCGCGAGGGAACGAACTGGACCGTGAAGATGCTCGAGCGGATCGTCAACGGCCAGGGCACGCCGATGGACATCGACATCATCGCCTCGGTCCAGGACAACATCATCGGCAACTGCCTGTGCGTGCTAGGGGACTCGATGGCGATGCCGGTCGGCTCGATGGTGCAGAAGTTCCGCGGCGAGTTCGAGGCCGCGCTCGAGGGAGTCAGGTTGGCGGCATGAGCCCCGAGCGCCAACGGATCACGCTGGTTGTCGACGGCGTCGAGGTCGAAGCCGACGAGGGCGCGATGCTCGTCGATGCGGCCAAGGGGGGCGACGTCGAGATCCCGGTCTTCTGTTACGAGCCCAAGCTGGGCGCGCCGGTCGGCGCCTGCCGCATGTGCCTGGTCGAGGTCGAGGGGATCCCGAAGCTGCAGACCGCCTGCTCGACCCCCGTCCGCGACGGGATGGTGGTCTACACGCAGACGGATCGGGTGAAGGCAGCGCAGGAGTCGGTGGTCGAGTTTCTGCTCGTCAACCATCCGCTCGACTGCCCCGTTTGCGACAAGGGCGGCGAGTGTCCGCTGCAGGACATCGCGATGGGCTGGGGACCGGGAAAGAGCCGGTTCACCGAGCCCAAGCGCCATTTCCAGAAGCCCGTGCCGCTGTCGCCGCTGGTGCGGATCGACCGCGAGCGCTGCATCCTCTGCTACCGCTGCGTTCGCTTCAGCCAAGAGGTTGCGGAGGACGAGCAGCTGCAGTTGCTCGAGCGCGGGGCGGCCAGCTACGTCGGCACGTTCGACGATCGCCCCTACATCGCGCCCTTCCACGGCAACGTGATCGAGCTGTGCCCTGTGGGGGCCCTGACGTCGGAGGCGTATCGCTTCCGCGCTCGGCCTTGGGAGATCGAGGACGCCGGCTCGGTCTGCACGCTCTGCCCATCGCAGTGCAACGTCAAGTTCACGGTGCGCGACGAGCGTGTGCAGAGAGTGCTCGCTCGCGACAACGCGGCGGTAGACGACGGCTGGCTTTGCGACAAGGGCCGGTTCGGCTTTCAGATGGTCTCGGCCGACGATCGGATCACGCGGCCACGGGTTGCCGGCGGCGCCTCCGACTGGGCCGCCTTGGGAGCCGCGGCGGAGCGGCTGCGAGCGGCCGGCGCCAGGACGGCGGTGATCCTCGGCGGCCAGGCCTCCAACGAGGAGGGATATCTGGTTCAGCGCATCCTGCGGGGAGCTCTCGGATCGGCACACGTCGCCATCGGTTCCGCCGGGACCCTCGACCGGGCGCTGGCGGCGGAGCTGTCCCGGCCCGAGTTGAGCGCGGCCACGGCCGACATCGACCGCGCGGAATCCGTCCTCGTGCTCGGCTCCGATCCGCTGCACGCGATGCCGATTCTCGACCTGCGGCTGCGTAAGGCGATCCGTCGCTCGCGCACCCGCGTCGTCGTCGCCTCCGACCGCCCAACGGCCCTCGACGGCGGCGCCGAAGAGACGGCGCGCTACGCGCCGGGAGAGGCCGGAGCGTTCCTTGCGGCCCTGGCGCGCGAGCTCGCGCCCGACGCCAAGCCAGTAGCCGACGATCCGTATCGCGCCGACGCCGAACAGCTGGCGGGCGAGCTGCGGCCCGGTTCGACGGTTATCGTCTGGGGAGAGCGGATCGGTCAGGGACCCACGGGCGCCGAGGCACTCGATGCGCTGCTTGCCTGCGCGCAAGCCCTGCGCTGCGACGAGCCGGGCGCGGGCGTGCTGGAGGTGCCGGACGCGGCCAACGGCCGCGGCCTGCGCGAGGTCGGCTGCCTGCCGGGCGCTGGACCCGGTCTCGCCGAGGCCGACCCGGGCATGGACGTCGATCAGATCCGCGAGGCCCTCGACGCGGGCCAGCTGGACGCCATCGTGCTGTTCGAGGTGGACCCCGTACGTGACCTTCCCCAGGGCCCAGCCTGGAGAGAAGCGCTTCGCGCCGCCCGGACGGTGATCTCCGTGTCGATGTTCGAGAACGGATCGACTGAATACGCAGACGTCGTGCTCCCAGCGGAGTCCTACGTCGAAAAGGAAGGGACGGTCACGCATCCCGACGGCCGCCTCCAGCGCCTCCGGGCCACGGTCCCGCACCCCGGCGACGTCCGCTCCGGCTGGCAGTGGCTCGTGGAGCTGTCCGCGCTCCTCGGCGACGAGACGGGCCTGGACTCGGCGCTTGAAGTTCTCGAAGCTATCGCCTCGGAAGTCCCCTTCTACGCCGGGCTTTCGCACGACGAGATCGGCGGCCAGGGGATCCGCTGGCAAGAGCGGGGCGCGGCGGCAGCGTTTGCTCGGACGGCCGTGGGCGGTGCAGCCTCGCCGGAGGCCGACTCGACCACGACCGTGTCCGAAGGGACCGAGGGCGTGATACTCGCCGAAGCCTCCGGCGAGCCTACCCCGCCCCCGACCGCCGGCGCAGACGGCGCCTTGCGACTCGGGACTTACCGAGATCTATGGGCGACCGAGGTCACCGAGCGCAACCCGGCGCTCCGGTTCCTGACGCCGAAGCAGACCGTGGAGCTGGCGGTGTCCGACGGCGAGCGGCTTGGTCTGGCTGATGGCGACGAGGTCGAGGTGCGGTCCAACGGGATCTCGGTTCGGGGCCGCGTCGCCCTGAGAGAGCGGATGCAGCCCGGGGCTGCGTTCCTGATCGACGGGACGGCGGAGGACAACGCGAACGCCCTCGCGGGAGCCGAGACGGTCGAGATCGCCAAGTCCGCGGAGGTGGCCGCGTGACCTCGCTCGCCGACGTCGGCTTCGCCGAGGCGACCTGGATCCTGGTCCTGAAGTCGCTGGTGATCTTCGCGGTCATTTTCGCGATCGTGCCGGTGCTGACGGTGATCGAGCGCAAGGTGCTGGGGAGGTTCCAGCAGCGCTACGGACCCAACCGGATCGGACCGTTCGGACTCATGCAGCCGCTGGCGGACGCGATCAAGCTGATCGGGAAAGAGGGGTTCACGCCCCAGCGCTCGGTGCCGCTGCTGTTTGCGCTCGGGCCGATTCTGGTGGTGTTCTCCGGGATCACGGTGCTGGCGATCCTGCCGTGGGGGAACGTGCAGGAGATCGGCAGCGGCGAGGTGGGCCTCTACGGGATCGACGTCTCGATCGGGGTCCTCTACTTCTTCGCCTTCGGCTCGTTCGCCTTCTACGGCTTGTTACTCGGCGGCTGGGCCTCGGGGTCGAAGTACAGCTTCCTCGGGGCGATGCGCTCGGCCGCACAGCTGATCTCGTATGAGATCTCGATGGGCCTGGCGCTGCTGGGGGCGATCATGATCGCCGGCTCGCTATCGCTGACCGAGGTCGTCGAAGCGCAGGACGACGTCTGGTTCATCGTCCCGCAGATCCTCGGTTTCTTGATCTTCATGGTCGCCGGGTTCGCCGAGGCAAACCGTGCCCCCTTCGACCTCCCGGAGGCCGACGCCGAGCTCGTGGCCGGCTACCAGACCGAGTACGGCGGGATGCGCTTCGGCTCCTTCATGCTGGCCGAGTACATCGAGATGGTGGTGATCTCCGGGATCGCTGTCACCTTCTTCCTGGGCGGCTGGATGGGCCCCGGGCCGGGGTGGCTCGACCCGATCTGGATGCTGCTGAAGACGCTGGCGTTGGTCTTCGTCTTCTTCTGGGTCCGAGCGACGCTGCCGCGCCTGCGGTACGACCAGCTGATGTCGCTCGGCTGGAAGGTGCTGCTGCCGCTGGCGACGCTCAACATCCTCGTGACCGCGGTACTGGTGGTGGTGTTTTGAGCCCGGGCGACGACAACGGCGCACGGGAATTCCCCTACCTGCACGACGCGATCGAGGTGATCTCGGTGCAGCGCGGCCCCAAGCCGGGGGGAGGCGGCGGGGCCTTCCGCGCGCTCCGCGAGACGCTGCGGGGGCTGAAGACGACGATGGCGCGTTGGTTCGAAGGGCCGGTGACGATCCAGTATCCGGAGGAGAAGACGCCGGTCTACCCGCGCTTTCGCGGCCGCCACAAGCTGCACCGGTTCGAGGACACCGGTCTCGAGAAGTGCGTCGGCTGTTCGCTGTGTGCCGCAGCGTGCCCCGCCGACTGCATCCGGGTGGTGGCCGCGGAGAACGATCCCGAGGATCGGGTCTCACCCGGCGAGCGCTACGCCGCCGTCTACGAGATCAACATGGCGCGCTGCATCTTCTGCGGCTACTGCGAGGTGGCCTGCCCCTTCGACGCGATCACGATGGGGCACGAATACGAGATCGCGGACTACAACCGGTCGGACCTCATCTTCACGAAGGAGATGCTGCTCGCCGATCCACTGGAGCGAACGCCGCTGCGGCGGGAGGGCGAGTGAGATGGCGCTAGGCCGACGCCTTCTCCGGATCCGGCCTCACGATCACGGTGTCGGCGACCGGGATCACCTCGTCTACAGGCAGATCCGCCAGTCCGGCGTGCTTGCGAACCGCCTCGGGGCTAGTCGCCTGATAGATGCAGACCGTCCCGACCGTCCCGTCGCCCTCTTCGAGGACGTAGCTGCGGATCCAGCCGACTTCGTCGGGCATCTCCTCGTCGCCGACCTGCTTGGAGCGCGCCGCGGCTTCCTCGAGCTCGGCGGGCGACTTCCAGCCGCTGCGACGAAGGATTGCGTAGGTGTGCATGGGTCTCCCCTCTCGGTGGCTTTTCCCCTTGGTCGAAATCTCTCATCAAGCGTCACACCGGTCAAGGGGGCTCGGCCCGAGCCGGAGTCGCGAGGCTGATGGAGGAGGTCGCGTTCTTCATCCTCGCGATCGGCGCCCTCGGGGGCGCGATCGCCGTGATCGCCCTGCGCAACCCCTTCTACAGCGTGCTGGCGCTGATCGTCCACCTCGTGTCGCTTGCGGGTCTGTTCCTGCTGCTGCACGCCGAGTTCATCGCGGCCGCCCAGGTCGTGGTCTATGCAGGCGCCGTGATGGTGCTGTACGTGTTCGTCGCGGCCTACGTCGGCAACGTGGAGGAGCCGATCTGGGACCAGATTCCTGGCCAGCGCTTCGTCGGCCCGCTGCTGGCCGCGGCGCTGTTCGTTGAGCTCTCGATCGCGGTCATCGGCACCGGGCTGAAGTCGCTGGAGGGCGAGGGACCCACGATCCCGTTCGGCTTCGGATCGCCCGGATCGATCGGCGAGCTGCTCCTCGAGCGCTACCTGATCGTGTTCGAGGCCGCGTCGATGCTGCTGCTGATCGCGGCGGTGGGAGCGGTCGTGCTTGCCGGCCGCAAGCGCCGCGAGGAGGTACCGAGTGGCGGTTGAGTGGTACCTCGTCCTCTCCGCGCTCCTATTTGCGATCGGCGCGGCCGGGGTGCTGATCCGCCGCAGCCCGTTGGTGATCCTGCTGTGCCTGGAGCTGATGCTCAACGCGGGCAACCTCGCTCTGGTCGCGTTCGCGCGCGCGGCGGGTAACGAGGAGGGACAGGTGTTCGCCCTGGTGGTGATGGTCGTCGCCGCCTGCGAGGTGGTGGTCGGCCTCGGCCTGATCGTGGCGATGTTCCGGCGCCGGATCCCGTTGAACGTCGATGAGATCAGGACGTTGCGCGGATGAGCGCGACGACCTACGGCTGGCTGGTGCTGGCGTTCCCGCTCGCCGGCAGCATGATCATCGCCTTCTGCTGGCGGGCGCTTCCGGCACGCATGGCGGGGTGGATCGGGACCGGGGCGATCGCGCTTGCGTTCCTGAGCTCGATCGGAGCGCTGGTGGCGCTGCAGGACGAGCCCTCGGAGGCGCGCCACCTCACGTCGTCACTGTGGGACTACGCCAGCGCCGCGGGACTGGACATCGAGCTCGGGATCCTCGTCGACCCGCTGTCCGTGTTCATGTGCCTGGTCGTCACCGGCGTATCGGCGCTGATCCACCTCTACTCGGTCTCGTACCTGGACTCCGACCGGGGCTACGCCCGCTTCTTCAGCTACCTGAACTTCTTCGTCTTCTCGATGTTGCTGCTGGTCCTGGCCGGCAATTTCGTGCTGCTGATCGTCGGCTGGGCGTTCGTCGGCTTTGCCTCGTACGCGCTGATCAGCTTCTGGTATCGCCGCGGCACGGCGACGCGGGCTGGGATGAAGGCCTTCGTGATCAACGTCATCGGCGACGTCGGGCTCGTGCTCGCCGTGTTCTTCCTCTTTCGCGAGCTGGGCACCTTCGACTACCTGGAGGCGTTCGAGGCCGCGCCCGGCGCCTTCACCGAGAACGAGGGCGTGATCGTCGCGATCTGCCTGCTCCTAGTGGTGGGGGCGTTCGCCAAGTCCGCGCAGGTGCCCCTTCACACCTGGCTTCCCGACGCGATGGAGGGCCCAACGCCGGTCTCGGCGCTGATCCACGCGGCGACCATGGTCACGGCGGGCGTGTACCTGATCGCGCGCATGTTCCCGCTGTTCGAGCTGGCGCCGACCGCGGCCGACATCGCCGCGTTCGGGGGGCTGGCGACGCTGATCATCACGGCGACGATCGCGCTGGCGGTCACGGACCTGAAGCGAATTATCGCCTACTCGACGATGAGCCAGATCGGCTACATGATCGTCGGCGTCTCCATCGGCGCCTACGTCGGCGGGCTGTTTCATCTCATGACCCACGCCTTCTTCAAGGCGCTGCTGTTCATGGCGGCGGGGTCGGTGATCGCTGCGATGGCCAACGTGCAGAACATCGACCGCATGAGCGGCTTCCGCCGCGCGCTGCCATTCACGTCGCTGCTGCTGATCGTCGGTGCGCTCGCTCTGGCCGGCTTCCCACCGATGTCGGGGTGGTTCTCCAAGGACGAGATCCTGGTCTTTGCCGCCGAGCGCGGCGGGATGTACTGGATCTTCGCTGTTGGCGGCTACCTGGCCGCCTTCATAACCGCGTTCTACTCGTTCCGCATCGGCTTCCGGGTGGTCGGCGGAGACCCCTGCGACGAAGCGCGCGAGCTTGAGCGTGGGCATCTCGCCCACGCCGAACCCACGAACCCGATGACCGGCGAGCCCGAGGACACCGACGTCGGCTTCCCGGGGCCTGAGCACCACATCGCCGAGCGGGCGTGGCCAATGGCCTGGGCGATGGGCGCCCTCGGGGTGCTGGCTGTGATCGGGGGCGTGGTGCAAATCCCCGGCGTCACCCACGTGATCGAGAGTTTCCTCGAGCCCACCTTCGTGAGGTCGAGCCTCTTCCACCTCGTACCGTCAACGGGCGCGGCGTGGACCGGGCTACTGATCGGGGCGGTGGTCTCGGCCGCGGGCATCGCCGTCGCCTACTACTGCTACGTCGCCCGGCCGGGGACGACCGCGCGGCTGCAGCAGCGCTTTTCAGCGGTCCACGGCTTCCTCTTCAACAAGTGGTATTTCGACGAGCTCTTCGATGCCGTCATCTACCGGCCCGTGGTCGCGACCGGGCGGCTGGCAAACGACGTCTTCGAGCGGGTCGTCGTCGACGGCATCGTCGACGGGACCGTGGGGCTCGTTCGCGGCGCGGCGGCGTTCGTTCGTGGAGCGCAGTCGGGGTTCGTGCGCGCATACGCCCTGCTGCTGCTCAGCGGGTTCGCAGCGCTGGGCGTCTACTTCCTGGTGGTGAGCTCGTGATGGGGCGCGACGGGTGAGCGAGCTCCTCAACTGGCTGCTCTGGGTGCCGCTCGCGTTCGGGATCGGTGCCTTCGCCCTTCCGCGGGCTTGGGCGCGGTGGGTCGCGTTGGTCGGCTCGCTCGGAGCTCTCGGGCTGGCGATCGCGTTCGTCATCGACTTCTCGGCCGGCGTGCCGGGGCTTCAGTACGCCGTGGACCACGCGTGGATTCCGGACCTCGGCGTGCGCTATCAGCTGGGACTGGACGGGATCAGCCTCTTCCTGGTGCTGCTGACGGCATTGCTCTGGGCGGGCGCGACCGCCTTCTCGGCGCTGCGCGGCTACCCGGAGGACGGCGGGCGGGCGCCGCTCTATTACTTCCTGCTGGGCCTCGGGGAGACAGCGGTGCTGGGGGCGTTCCTGGCCCAGGACCTGCTGCTGTTCGTGCTCTTCTTCGACCTGATGCTGGTGCCGTTCTTCTTCCTGATCGGCATCTTCGGGGGACGGGAACGCGTCGCGGCGACCACGAAGATGATCGTCTACACGCTCGTCGGGTCGCTTCTGATGCTGGTGGGGGCGATCGCGACTGCGATCCTCGCCACGCCCGAGGGAGGTGAGCTGAGCTTCTCGCTCGCCGACCTGCGGGCAAACCTGCTCTCCGAGAGCAATCAGGAATGGATCTTTTGCTTCTTCGCCGCGGCGTTCTTGGTGAAGATGCCGGCCTTCCCGATCCACGGGTGGATGCCGGACGCGTACCGCGCCGCCCCGCTGCCGGTCCTGGCGCTGCTCTCGGGGGTGCTGTCGAAGGTCGGGGCGTACGGCTTCCTGCGCGTCGTGCTGCCGACCTACCCGGACGCCACGGCCAACCTGCAGGAGATCGTCCTACTGATCGGGGTGGCGTCGATCCTGTACGGGTCGGTGATGGCGTTTACCCAAACCAACGTGCGCCTGATCGCCGGCTACTCGTCCATCGCCCAGCTCGGCTTCATCACCATCGGGGTTTTCTCACTGCGGTCCGACGGCGCCGACGGCGCTGTGCTCCAGATGGTCAACCACGGGTTGGTCGTCGCGCCGATCTTCCTGATCATCGCGCTGCTCTACGAGCGTGCGAAGACCGAGGACCTGCGCGAGATGGGCGGGATGGCGATGCGCGCCCCCGTGCTGGCGGCGCTGTTCATGGTGGTGATCCTGGCGACCCTGGCGATGCCCGGGTCGGCCAACTTCATCGGCGAGTTCTACATCCTGAACGGCGTCTTCCAGGCAAAGATCGTCTACGCGTTCGTGGCAGGGATCGGCGTGGCGCTGGCGGCTTTCTACGCCCTGCGCCTCTTCCAGCGCACGATGCACAACCGCCTGCCGGACGGCATCGAATCGCGCGAGGTCTCGCTGCGCGACGGCGCGGTACTCGCCCCGCTGGTCGCCTGCATCGTCGCCCTGGCCCTGTGGCCGGGGCTGATCCTGGAGCGGGGTGAGGCGTCGGTCGGCGAATCCCTCTCCGCGCTGCAGCCCGCTCAGGACGCGCCTGAGGTGATCGCGGACCGATGAGCGTCAACTCAGGTCCCAACACGGTCGCTCAGTCGAGGCTCACGCGCGCCACTGACGCGTTTGTCACGCATAGCGTGACTTACGCGCCAATTGCGGCCGTGAACGGTGCGGAGGCCCCCCTTACCCAGCCCAGTAGCGCCACGCAATGATGAGCTTCGAAGCCCCCCACATCGACTATGGCGGGCTCTCCCCCGTCCTTGCCCTGACCGCCGGGCTCGTCGTAATCCTGATGGCCGGGGTCCTGACGAGCGGCGCGCGCCAGCGCCTGGTCGTCTCCGGGCTCAGCTTCATCACCCTCGCCGCGGCGGCCGGGCTCTGCATCTGGCAGTGGGGCGAGGGCAAGGACCTTGTCGCCGGCGCGCTCCGCCTCGACGACCTGGGCCTTGCCGGGAGCCTGATCGCAATCTCCTCGGCCGCTTTCTGCATCCCGCTGAGCTGGCGCGAGGAGGCGGCGGATCGCGCGGATGGTCCCGGCGGGCACGCGGAGTTTCAGGCGCTGCTGGTCTGCTCGGTACTGGGAATGGTGCTGCTGGCGCAGGCGCAGAACCTGATCACGTTCTTCGTCTCGCTGGAGCTGCTGTCGGTGCCGCTGTACGTGCTGTGCGGCTCGGCGCGGCGCCGCCGTGAGTCGCTCGAGTCGGGCCTCAAGTACCTGATCATCGGCTCGCTCGGGTCGGCCACGCTGCTGTACGGACTCGCCTTCGTCTACGGCGCCTCCGGCTCCACCGACTTCGCCGGCATCCGCACCGGAATCGGCGGCGACATGCTCAACGACCCGCTGCTTCTGATCGGCATCGCACTCGCCGCCACGGGCCTGGCGTTCAAGCTCTCGGTGGCGCCGTTCCACCAGTGGACTCCCGACGTCTACCAGGGCGCGCCAACCCCCGTGACCGCGTTCATGGCCGTTGCCACCAAGGCCGCCGCGTTCTGCGTCCTCGTGCGGTTCTTCGAGGTGGCGCTCGGTCCGGCGGTGGACGACTGGCAGCCCGCCCTGGCAGCGCTTGCCGCTGTCTCGATCGTGATCGGCAACGTTGGAGCGCTGGGCCAGAACTCGCTCAAGCGCCTGCTCGGCTACTCCGGGGTCGCGCAGGCCGGATACATGCTGGTCGGAGTCGCCGCGGCGACCGAGGCCGGCGTCAGTGCGCTGATCTTCTACCTCGCCGGCTACGCGCTGATGAACCTGCCGGCGTTCGCGGTGATCACGATTCGCGAGCGAGAAACTCCCTACGGCGACGACATTCGCGCCGTCGAGGGCCTCGGCCGAGAGCGCCCCGAGCTCGCCTGGCCGTTGACCATCTCCATGCTCGCGCTTGCCGGCCTGCCGGGAACCGTGGGGTTCATCGGCAAGCTGTTCCTGATCGAGGCGGCCGTGGACGCCGACGACACCTGGCTCGGCGTCGCGATTGCCGTCGGGACGATGATCTCGCTGGCGTACTACCTGCGCGTGGTGGCCGCGGTGTGGATGCGCCCCTCCGCTGAGCGTGCCGCGGCGGAGCCGGCGCCGATGCCGGCGATCGCCGGCGGCTCGCACGAGGCCGACCCGGACGAGATCCCCCTCGCCAGCGATGACCCGCCGCGGCGCCATGCGCAGGGAACGCGCTGCCGCACGATCATCGCGCTCACGGCGCTCGCCGCTGCGGCAACGGTCTTCTTCGGAGTCATTCCCTCCCCGCTCGTGGACTGGGCCGCGAACGCGGGCGAAGCGATCGCCTCTTCGCTGCCGAGCTGATGCCCGGGAACCTCGAGCTGTATCGGGAGGCAATCGATGCCTGGAACCGGCGTGACCTGGTGACCGTGCTCGAGCAGACCGCGGCCGACTTCGAATTCCACACGGCGGGGTTGTTTCCCGGACTCGAACCGGTGTATCGGGGGCGCCAGGGGTTGGTCGAATTCTGGAATGCGTTCATCGAGGAACCGTGGGCGCTGCTTCACGTGGAGATCGACGACCTCAGAGAGCTCGACGACGGGCGGGTGCTCGCGCTGCTCACCTTCACGGGGAAGGGCCGGGAGGGCGACGTCGAGGTGACGGTTCAGTACGGGCACCTGTGCACGTTCGAAGACGGGAAGGTGGCCCGCATCGACGCCTTCGCCGACTGGAACGAGGCGCGCGAGGCGGCTGGGATCTAGGGGTCAAACGGTCCTCGGAGTGCGGCAGGATTAGCCGCCGTTGCTGCCGATCGTCGCCGCCATCGTCGCCTCGACCGCGGCCGGGGTCTGGGCCGAGCACCTCTACCAGGACCAAGCCGGGGTGGCGGCCCGGCGTGGCCTTTCGTTCGTCCTCTACGTCGTCCTGCCGCCGGCGATCTTCTTCAACCTCGCGGACGCCGACCTCGATGCGAACGCCGGGCTCGGGGTGGCATTCGGCCTCCTGGCGCTGGCCCTGACCGGGATCGCGGCCTGGGCGATCGGCGCGAAGGTCCTGCGCCTCGAGCGGCCGGCGACCGGCGCCGTGATCGCGTCGAACCTGGTGCCGAACTCGGGCTACCTCGGCTACCCCGTGGTGGCCGCGTTGCTCGGCTTGGATGCCCTCGGCGAGGCGGTGGCCTACGACATCCTTGTCTCCGGCCCGGGATTGCTGCTAGGAGCGTTCGCCGTCGGGGCCGCGTTCGGCGATCGCGCCGGCGAGGGAATCCGCGAGCGCACGCAGGCCTTCTTCCTGCGCAACCCGCCGCTCTACGCAGCGATCGCTGCCCTGCTCGCGCCCGACGCCCTCGCCCCCGACCTGCTCGTGGACGCATCGCGCGTGATCGTCATCGCGATCCTGCCGCTCGGGTTCTTTGCGGTGGGAGCCGCGTTGGCCGAGGAGGCAGAGGAGGGCACCGTCGGCTTCCCGCCGAGCTTGGACGCACCCGTCATCGCCGCGGTCGCGCTCAAGCTGCTGCTCGCCCCGGCGCTCCTCTACCTGATCGCGCTGCCGTTCATCGAGCTGCCGGACGCCTATCTGCTGCTCGCGACGATGCCCTGCGGGCTGAACACGATGATCGTGGCGCACGCCTACGGCCTCGACGTTCGGATCACGGCGGGGGCGATCGCCTGGTCGACGGCCCTTTCCGTCACGGCGCTGTCTGCCGCCGCCCTCGTCACCTGACGTGCCGAGTCGATCGGCGTTCAGCGCCCGGTGAACGAGATCCAGTAGTCGGACAGCGGCGGTGCGGGCTCGATCACGATCCCACTCGGGATCGAGAACAGCGAGCCGGTGAGAAACAGCACGCCGGCGATTCGGACGAGCCTGACCGCGTGGTCCGCTTCGTTCGCCCGAACCCGCCC
>JBKPDQ010000061.1:0-62925 GCA_046728015.1 Actinomycetota bacterium | reverse complement strand
CCGCCCGCTCAACCCCCGCCTGCGGGAGGCGGGGACGCGGCGAGCGGCGGCCAGCGCGAGCGGCGGCGCGGCGGGTTAGCGGAACGTGATCGCGTTCACGGCCGACTTGATCTTCGAGACGATCACCTCCGCGATCTCGGTGCCTGAGCGGCCGTTGAAACCCTTCATCGCGGCCACCATGCCGACCATCAACAGGGAGACCAGCAGGATCAGGCCGACGTACTCGACGGTTCCCTGGCCGCCCGGATCGCTGAGCCGGGCGACAAGGCGCCGGCGCGCGAAATGGCCTCGTGCGTGGACGTATCCGAACGCTTCGTGCATCTGTTCCTCCGCGGGTAGCTGGACGTTGCGGGCGATGGTCCGCTTCCGCTCGTCAGCGATCCAGACACAGGCATGCCGGGAGATCGCCGCGACCGTCCCGAAAGTGCGTAGCCGATTCTGCGTAATTCCGGCCAAAACTCTGGACTCTGGCCAGACCGCCAACTAGGTTCGGCGCGACCGGAGTCACACCGCCCAGGGCTCAAGGCCGAGGGGAAGACGGAGGTTTCCGGAGGGTGATCAGGCTGAGGATCAACGCCAAGACCGTGGCGACGCTGTTGGGGATACGGGTCGCCATCGGGCCCGAACGCGATTCCGAAACCGAGCCCGGCGAGGCCGCCCGTCCGGACTGGCGCGCGGAGTTCGACCGGTTCGAAACGGCCGGCGAGCCCACGCTGTCGCCCTACGCCGAGCTTGAGGAGGTGCTCGAGGCCCGCATCGCGGGAATCGAGACGGCGGGTGCGGCGCCCACCCCCTGGGTGGGCGCCCGCTGTGGCTCCAGACCCAGTGGCCCCCGAGGTGATCTCGAGAGGAGAGGGCGATGCCCGAGGACGAGGCGGTAAACCAGCTGCAAGCGCTGGATGCGATCGCCTCCGAGCAGGACGCGGTGCTGGCATTCCGGGTCTGCGAGGAGACGGCGGAGTTCGAGCCCGTGTTCGTCCGCGTCTTTCGCGCCAACGCGGAGGAGGACAACGAGGCCGCGCTGATCGCGATCAGCGATGAGCGGGGGCTGTCATTGGGGCGCTACATCGTGCCCCGGGCTCGGCTCGATCGTGCGCTCGAGCGCGCCGAGGTGCTCGACGACGATGAAACGGCCGAGGACACCGAGGTGACGATGGTCCCGCTCGACTGGGAACGCGCGGACTAGCTCCGAGCAAAATCGGCGCCGGGCCCAGGCGGTCCCGAACCGGCGAAAGCCGGGACGATTCTCCGTAAAGTCCCGCGCGGATGGCGAAGCGCCGGTTGAGCTTCTTCAGGAAGGCGCCGGAGGGCACCGAGGGGTTGGGGTCCGAAGCGGCTGCGCCTGCCGAAGAAGGGTCCGGGCAGCAGGCGCCGCAGCCCACCAAGCGACCCGAGCCGGCCACTGCCGCCGCCAGCGTACCCTCGGCGGTCAAGAGCAGCGGCGACAGGGCGCAGCGAATCCGAGTCGCCGCCGAGAACGCCGCCAAAGCTGCCGAGCAGCGCGCGATGGAGGAGATCCTGGCGCTGGAGGAGGACCTGGAGCGCGCCAAGGAGGAGGCCTCGGCCCAGCTCGCGTCGCTCGAGAGCCGGCTCTGGGAGGCCGAGAAGCGCGCCGCCGAGAGCCAGACCAAGCTTCAGGAAGCCGAGAAACGCGCCGGCGAGGCGGAGCAGAAGCTGAAGGAGGCACAGGCGACCGCCGGGGAGTCCGAGCAGACAACCGCGAACGAGGACGGGGCGCGCGAGGCCGCGGTCGCCGAGCGCCGCGCCACCGAGATCGAGCTCGCCGCACGCACGGAATCCGCCGCAGAGCGCGAGCAGCGCTTCCGCGAGATCGAGAGCAAGATCGGCGCGGTCGAGGAGCGCGCCAAGGAGTCCGACCCGGGCGCTTCGATCGCGGAGCTAGCGGCGGAGGCCGAGAAGGTTGCCGAGGGCAGCGATGGCGCGGGCGAGGGCGACCAGGCCCTCGACGTGCCGGGCTGGGTGGCCGAGTCGCCGCCGGCCGCAAGCCCAGAGGAGACCGAGGCAAAGCCGCCGGCCGAGGCCAGCGAGGGCGGGGGCCTGCGGGGGCTGTTTCGCCGCCGGCCGGCGGAGGAAGCGGCCCAGAAAGCGGCGCCCGCGGACGCCGCTCCTGCGCCCGAGCCAGCGAAGGCCGCAGCGGAGGCGGCGCACGTGTCCCAACCAGAGGCCCGGGCGGCGCCCGAACCGGAGCCCACGCCGGAGGAGATCCCCGAGGGCATGCTCAGCCTCCGGGTCGTCACGTTCGATGAGCTGCGCGAGCTCGGCCTGTCGGTAACGCAGTCCAAGCGGGTCCTGAAGTACCGCGACGAGCGCGGCTTCAACTCGGTCGACGAGCTCGACCAGGTTCCCGGCTTCCCGCGCACGTTCCTTGCGGAGCTGAAGGGCCGCCTCGTCCGGTGAGTCGCTCCGTCGCCCTCGGCTAGAGGTCCCAGCGCCGTCGCAACCGCTCGAGATGGCTCCCAGCGGGGTCGCGGGGGGCTGAAGACGGCTCACGATCACCGTCGAGCGCCGTGATCGTCGCCACCACGGAAGCCGCCAGGGCTCGCGGCGCGTAACCGCCCTCCAGGCAAACGAGCACCGGCGCGTCGAGCTCGGCGCCGAGGTCGCGCATCGTGGCGCTCATGTCGGCGTATGCCCTGGCATCGACCAGGCAGGACGCCAGGGGGTCGTCGCGGTGGGCGTCGTAGCCGGCAGAGATCGCCAGGAGCTGCGGCTGATACGTGCGCGCGACCGGAACGACGACGTGCTGGACGAGCGCCAGGAACTCCTCCGAGCCCGAGCCCGGCGGGACGGGCAGGTTGATCGTGTAGCCCTCCCCGTCCCCGACTCCCTCGTACTCGGCCGGCCCGGTGCCGGGATACAGCGGCCACTGATGGATCGAGACGTAGAGCACCCGCGGGTCGGCGGCGAAGATCTCCTCGGTCCCGTTGCCGTGGTGGACGTCCCAGTCCAGAACCAGCACACGCTCGGCGCCGACGGAGAGCGCCTCAGTCGCCGCCACCGCGACGTTGTTGAACAGGCAGAAGCCCATCGCCCGCGCCGTCTCCGCGTGGTGGCCGGGCGGCCGGAGCCCGCAGAAAGCTGCCCGGTGACCGTCGGCGAGCAACGTCCGCGCCGCCCCGGCGGCGCCCCCCGCCGCGTGCAGCGCTGCCTCGTAGGAGCCGGCGCTGGCGGTGGTGTCCAAGTCGATCATCCCGCCGCCCGCCTCGCTGAGCTCGCGAATCGCGTTGATGTGCGCCGCGGTGTGAACCCGCTCGAGCTGCTCGCGCGTGGCCGCAGGCGCCTCGGAGCGCTCGAGCTCGAGCCCGCCGGCGTCGGCGATCGCAGCCTCGATCGCCTGGAGCCGGCCCGCGTTCTCGGGGTGTGCGCCGGTGTCGTGCTCGTAGGACGAGCGGTGATGGACATAGAGCGCCACGGGTGGCGGCTACCGTACCCGCCTCGATGGAACCGGAGAAAACCGCAGCCGCTCAGCGCAGCTATGACGTCGCCGTGATCGGCGGCGGGGCGGCGGGCCTGTTCGTGGCCATTCGCACGGCTGAGGCTGGAGCGCGAACCGTCCTCGTCTCCAGAAAGCCCCTGGCCGAGAGCTCGAGCTACTGGGCTCAGGGCGGACTGGCGGCGGCCTTGGCCGACGACGATTCCCCCGAGCGACACGCTGCGGACACGCTGGCGGCCGGACGCGGGCTCTGCCGGACCGACGCCGTCGAGGTGCTCGTTCGCGAGGGGCCCGACGCTGTCCGGGAGCTCCGCGATCGCGGAGTGAAGTTCGACCTCGACCCGGACGGCGAGCTGGAACTGGGACTCGAGGGCGGCCATTCCGCCCGACGCGTGGTCCACGCGGGCGGAAGCGAGACGGGCCGCGCGATCACCTCGCACCTCGCGGAGCTCGCCGCCGCGGCGCCCCTAGTGGAGGTGCTCGAAGGCAGCTCCGCGACCGCGCTCTGGAGCGACCGCGAGCGTTGCCACGGCGTGATCACCGACACCGGAGCCATTGCCGCCGGCGCGACCGTCGTGGCGACGGGGGGAGGAGCCGCGCTGTGGAGCCGTACGACCAACCCCTGGGGCGCGATCGGGGCCGGCGCCGTCATGGCCCAGGCCGCGGGTGCCGATCTCGCCGACCTGGAGTTCTGCCAGTTCCACCCCACGGCGCTCGCACTCGCCGGCAGCGAGTACGACGGACGCCTGATCACCGAGGCGGTCCGCGGCGAGGGCGCAACGCTCCTGGACGCGTCCGAGCGCCGCTTCACCTACGAGCTCGCGCCGCGCGACCAGGTGGCCGCGGCGATTCTCGACCGCATGGGCGCCGACGGCCGCGACCATGTCCTCCTCGACCTCACGGGATTGAGCCCCGCTCGCTTCCCGAACGTGTTCGCCGTCTGCCGCGACGCCGGGCTCGACCCAGAGCGCGAACCGGTTCCCGTTGCGCCCGCGGCGCACTACCTGATCGGCGGCGTTGCCTCCGATCTGGACGGGCGCACGAGCCTCCCAGGACTGCTCGCGGTCGGCGAGTGCGCCTGCACCGGAATCCACGGCGCCAACCGCCTCGCCTCGAACTCGCTCACCGAGTGCTTCGTCTTCGGCGCCCGGGCTGCCGCCGCGGCCGTCGCAGACGCCGGCGAGAGCGTGGCCGCGAGGCCCGCTCCGGGGGACTGGCGCTTCGGCCCGCCGACGATCGCAACGCGCGAGGCCGTCTGGCGACACGCGGGCCCGCGGCGGCACGAGGAAGGGCTGCGGGCGCTACTCGACGATCCCTATCCGCTGGCGGGTCTGATCGCTCGCTGTGCCCTGGAGCGGCGGGAGTCGCGCGGCGCGCACCATCGCGTGGACTTCCCGCTTCCCGATCCCGGCCTCGACGGCGTTCACTTCGTCGTTGGCCCAGGCGGCGAATCGCGCCCCGAACGGTGGGCTTGAGCGCGGATGGGCGAACCGGTCGCTCTTCCTTCAATCGAATGAACATCTTCTCCTTCGATCGGTTAATCTTTGCTTAACGACCGAACCTTCCAGCTTCACACGATAGTGCCATACTGGCGCCCGCCTCCACCGCACAGCGCATGGAAAGCCGGAGGCTCGAAGGGAAAGGACACACAGGGGTAGAGAGATGTACCGCTTCAGCCGCTCCATCTATCGAGAGTTGGCGCCCCGGGTGATCGAGGATCCATCCGATCCGACCGGCTGTCGGAACAAGCAGCGGGTGCTCGATGCGTGCGAGGGCGCGATCAGGCGACTGACCACCGACCGGCGTTACTTCGCCAGGCCGGCCCGGTCGCTCTTCAACGAGGTGCGCGCGCACTTCGCGATGAGCGACCAGCTCCGGGTCCGGAGCGTGATCGAGCGCAACATCAACCTCGCGCTCGAGTTCCTCGCCCGGTTGCCTGACGGCTTCGGTCTCGACGGCCGGCCGCGGCGGTGTCAGGCCCATACCCGGCGGGGCACTCCCTGCCGGCGTGAGCCGCTGCCGCACCGGGACTACTGCCCGTCGCACAAGCACCTGGAGGAGACGTTCGGCGGCGCGGAGCTGGAGCTCGAGCTGCTCGACTCGGACGGAAAGGACTTGAACAGGGTGCGCGCGGCAGCCTGACGGCCCGCGCGGCGTGGGGATGGGAGCAATGGCGTGGGGGTTGCCGCCCCGGGGTGAGGCGGCGCGGACGAGGCCCCGGCTCAAGAGCCGGGGCCGTCCCGTTTCCCGGCAACCGCTCCGCCGAGATCCCCCGCTTCGCGTCTCGGCGGGCTAGGGCCTGTTGCCGGACCCGGCAGGACGTAGTCACTAGCGTCTGGCTCATGCTGCTGGGCGTAGACGTCGGCGGGACGTTCACCGACGCCGTGCTCTACGACGGGCGCTCGCTGCACACGGCCAAGGCGCCCACGACGCCCGACGACCAGTCGCAAGGGGTGCTGGCGGCGGTGGACGCGGCGCTGGACCGCGCCGGAGCCGCGGCCGAGGATGTTGAGGTCTTCGCCCACGGGATGACCGTCGGAACCAATGCCCTGCTGGAGGAGCGAGGCGCGCGAACGGCGTTGATCGCCACGGCGGGCTTTACCGACCTCCTCGACATCGCGCGCCAAGACCGCCCGCGGCTCTATCACCTGTGCGCGCCGAAGCCGCGGCCGCTGGTCGACGCCGACCTGCGGTTCGGGGCGGCGGAGCGGATGACGCCCGACGGCGTCCTCGAGCCACTTGCCGACGAGGAGATCGACCGGATCGTGGCCGCGATCGGCGAAGCCGCCGCCGAGTCGGTGGCGCTGTGTTTGCTCTTCTCCTATCTCGAGCCGTCGCACGAGCGCGCCATGGCCGAGCGGCTGCGCGCCGAGCTGCCCGAGGTGCACGTCTCGGCCTCCCACGAGGTGCTGCCGCAGTTCCGCGAGTACGAACGCTGCTCGACGACCGTCATCGACGCCTACCTCTCGCCCCTGCTCGCGCGCTACCTCGCCCGCCTCAGCGAGAGCGCGTCCGATCGCGGGCTGCCCGAGCCCCAGGTGATGAAGTCCTCCGGCGGCGTCGCGCCGTCGAGCGAGGCGGCGCGCGCGGGCGCGCAAACGGTGCTCTCCGGCCCCGCGGGCGGCGCGGTCGCGGCCGGCCTGCTGGCGGACCTGTCGGGCGACGGCAACGCGATCGGGATCGACATGGGCGGCACCTCGTGCGACGTCTGCGTCGTCGACGACGGGAGCGTGCGCCGCACCGACTCGCGCCGAATCGGCGGACGGGTGATCCAGCTGCCGATGGTCGACGTCCACACGGTGGGCGCCGGCGGCGGCTCGATCGCATGGCGCGACGACGGCGGCGCGATGCGGGTGGGCCCGCGATCGGCGGGTGCGGAGCCCGGGCCAGCCTGCTACGGCCGCGGCGGCACGGAGCCCACAGTGACCGACGCCAACCTCCTGCTCGGCTATCTCGACCCTTCCTCGAGCCTCGCCGGCGAGGTGGCGCTCGATCGCAAGGCGGCCGACGAGGCCGTCGCGGGTCTTGCGTCGGCGCTCGGGCTGGAGTCGCTCGAGGCGGCCGAGGGGATCGTCCGCGTCGCCAACCAGGAGATGGTTCGCGCGCTGCGGGTCGTGACCGTCGAGCGCGGGATCGACCCGCGCGAGTACGTCCTGATGCCGTTCGGTGGGGCCGGCCCGATGCACGCGGCAGCGCTCGCCGAGGAGCTCGGAATCACCCGGCTGCTGTGTCCGCGCGCCAGCGGGGTCCTGTCGGCGCTCGGCCTCGTCGCGGCGGACCGACGGCGCGACACCGCGCGCACCGTGATGCTGAGCGGAGAGGCGCTCACGGCAGACCGCGTGGCGAATGAGGTTTCGAGCCTTCGCGATGCGATCGGCGAGGGGCTCTTCGACGCCGAGCTCGAGCCCACCTACGAGTTGCGCTATCGAGGCCAGGCGTTCGAGCTCGCGGTCGGAGGGTCGCCGCGTCCCGACCCGGCCGAGCTCGCGGAGGCGTTCGCCGCGGAACACGAGCGCCGCTACGGCTACCGCGACCCGGACGCCGACGTCGAGCTGGTCAACGTTCGCCTCGCGCTTGTGGTTTCCGGCCCCGACGCACGGCCGACCGCCTCGCGATCGGGGACGCTCGAGCGCTCGCAGCGCCGCACGCGCTTCGGCGGTGACTGGGTCGAGACCGAGGTGCTTCGGGGCGAGCCGGCCGCGGGCGAGGAAGTCGAAGGACCGTGCATCCTCGAGCTGCCGGAGGCGACCCTGGTGCTGCCACCCGGCTGGAACGCGGCCGTCGACGAGTTCGGCACCGTCGTCGCCACCAGGGAGGGAGGAACGTCGTGACCCGCCTCGACCCGGTCTCGCTCCAGGTCCTGATCGGAGGCCTGCGCGCCGCGTGCGAGGAGATGGGCGCCGTGCTCGTGCGCGCGGCCCACTCGGCGAACATCAAGGAGCGGCGCGACTGCTCGACGGCGCTGTTCGATGCCGCCGGCGAGCTGGTGATGCAGGCGGAGCACATCCCCGTTCACCTCGGCTCGATGCCCGACGCGGTGGCCGCCGTGCTCGGCGAGCCGCAGTCTCCCGGCGACCTCTGGGTTCTCAACGACCCTTTCCGCGGGGGCACCCACCTACCCGACATCACCCTGATCTCGCCGATCTTCGCTCCGGGCGCAAGCGAGCCGCTCGGCTTCGCGGCCAGTCGGGCCCATCACGCCGACGTCGGGGGGCCGACCCCGGGCGGCATGCCCGCAACGTCGACCCGGATCGAGGAAGAGGGAATCGTGATCCCGCCTACGCGCGTGGACGACGACGCCTTGGCCGCGCTCGCGTCGCAGATGCGCGCACCCGAGCAGCGCCTCGCCGACCTGCGCGCCCAGCGAGCCGCAAACCTGACCGGCGGCGAACGCCTGCTCGAGCTGGCCGAGCGCCACGGCGTCGAGACGCTCCAGATCGGAATGGGAGAGATCCTGGACTACGCCGAGCGACGCACCCGGGCGCGGCTGGCGGAGCTCCCCGACGGTGACTACGACTCGACGGAGGCGCTCGAGGGCGGGCCCGACGGCTCGGTCGACGTCTCCTTGCGGGTGCGAGCGACGATCGCAGGTGACTCCCTGCGCCTTGACTTCACGGGCACCGACCCGCAGCTGGAAAGCAACCTGAACTGCCCACTCTCGGTCACCAAGTCGGCCGTGTTCTTCGCCGTCCGAGTGCTCGTCGACCCCGACGCCCCGCCGTCGGCCGGCGCACACCGTCCCGTGGAGGTCGTGGCGCCCGAGGGCTGCCTGCTGAACGCCCAACCGCCCGCCGCGGTCGCGGCAGGCAACGTCGAGACCTCAAGCCGCGTGGCCGACCTCGTGCTCGCGGCGCTTGGCGAGGCGACGCCCGCGCCCGCGCAGGGCCAGGGAACGATGAACAACTTCACCCTGTCGGGTGAGGTATTCGAGGCCAGTGACGAACGTCGCCGGCAGAAGCATCTGCCGTTCAAGGGATGGACCTACTACGAGACGGTTGGCGGCGGGCAGGGGGCGTGCCCGGACGCCGACGGGCCGAGCGCCGTCCACGTGGCCATGTCGAACACACTCAACACGCCCGTCGAGGCGCTCGAGACCGAATATCCGCTGCGCGTGCGCGAGCTGGCGCTCAGGCGTGGAAGCGGCGGCGACGGGCGTCACCGAGGCGGCGACGGGATCGTGCGCGAGATCGAGGCGCTGGAGCCGATGCGGTACACGCTGCTCACCGAGCGCCGCCGCCACGCGCCGCGCGGGCGCGACGGGGGCGAGCCGGGCAACCCGGGCCGGAACCTGCTCAACGGCTCGGAGCTGCCGTCGAAGGGGGCCGGGAAGCTCAATTCGGGCGACCGCCTGCGCCTGGAAACGCCCGGGGGCGGCGGCCACGGCACCAATGCGACATAAGTCACAAACTTGCTCAGAGGCACGATTTCTCTAATATCCGCTCCCTCGGTGGGCTCAGCGCCCCCAGGCGTGCCGGATGAGCCCCGTAAACGTTCATTCCTGCCTAGACAAGCGATCCAATCCATGCCTATCGCCTTCAAAGAATGGGCTGTGACCGTCCGCGCTCTCGCCGAGGGCGAACAGCTCGTCACCCTGCGTAAGGGTGGAATCCGGGAGGAGAACAAGCATTTCGAGCTCGAGCACGAGCAGTTCTTCCTCTATCCGACGTTCGACCACCAGCGCAACGACCTCGTGCGCGAGTCCCATCACCCGGAGCTTCGTCGCGCGCTCGAGGAGGGTGTCTGGCCCGACGAGGAGCCCGCGCCCATGGCGCTGCTCCAGGACGGTGGCATCCCGCAGCCCGATCGCGTGCGCATCCGCGCCTGGGCTGAGGTCGCCGACCACTTCGAGACCGACGACCCCCGGATCGTGGACGCGCTTTCGCCGTTCCACGTCTGGACGCAGGACTACGCGCAGAAGCGCCTGAAGTGGAAGCGCACGCATCCCCTGCACGTGCTGCTGCTGCGGGTGCATCGCATTCCGCGCCCGGTCACCGTCCGCGTCAGGGACGAGTACCACGGCTGCCGCACCTGGGTCGAGATCGATCGCGAGCTGCCCTTCGAGGGCACCCCGGTGATGGCCGACGAGGAGTTCGAGCGCGCCGCTGCGACGATCCGCGAGCTCTGCCAGGCCGAGCCTGTCCCCGCTTAGGGCAGTAACTCCAACGCCGTTCGACCACTTCGTGCGCGGGGCGCGTCGCGTCCTCGTGCTCGGAATCGGTGGCGGCGGCGACGTCGTGGGCTCGCTGGCGCTCGCGCGACGCTGCGAACAGCTGGGCACGCCGTTCGTGCTCGGCGGCGTCGCCTGGGAGCGCATGCCGATCGACCCCCACCCCGGCCCGCGGCCCGCCGAGCAGGTGACCGGCGGGCACAGGCTCGGCGACCGGGCGGTGCTCGCTTCGCCCGATACCTCCACACCCGAGGGCGTTCGCTTCTCGGAATCGCACGTCGCGGGGCACCTCGGCGCCGACACCGTCCTCATTGACGTCAGCCGGGGGGCCGTCGGCGCCGCCGAGGGCATCCGTGCCACGGCCGGCCAGCTGGCCTGCGACGCGGCTGTCTACGTGGACGTCGGCGGCGACGCGCTGGCAGTCGGCGACGAGCCGGGGCTGGCCAGCCCGCTGTGCGACGCGGTGATGCTCGCCGCCGGCCTGCGGCTCAGCGAGACCTTGCCCGGAGTGCTTGGGGTGCTCGGGGCTGGATGCGACGGGGAGCTGACACCCGAGCAGGTCCTCGACCGAGTCGCCGCGCTGGCGCGAGCCGGGGCGTGGACCGGCACTTGGAGCGTCACGGCGGAGATCGCCGACGAGGTCGAGGCGGCGGCTCGCAGGTCGGGGACCGAGGCGAGCATGCAGGTGGTCCGCTGCGCACGGGGCGAGACCGGTGTCGCTCAGATCCGGGGCGGCAGGCGCCACGTGCCGCTGGGTCCCGTGGGAGCGCTTGCGTTCCTGTTCGACCTCGAGGCTGCCGCGGGAGAGCTGCACCTCGCGCGCGCGGTGCTCGACTCGGTTGAGATCGAGGCCGCACGGGCGACGCTCGACGACCTCGGCGTCCGCTCCGAGCTCGACTACGAGCGCACGCGCGCGGGCGAGGGCCCGTAGCACGCGAGCGACCGAGGACGCCGCCAGGCGAAGCCGCTCGAGTCTCAAGCCCGGCGGTACGTGCGGCCGTGAGCACTAAGCTCGCGCCCCGATGGCGTGGGTCGAAACCGAATCACTGAGCTTCACAGCTCGGCACGAGAGCGAGGACACCGCTTCCGCTCAGCGCACCCTCGACGAGCTCGAGGACACGCGGCTGCGTATGGAGGAGCGCTTCAACGACGCGCCGGGCGGGATCACGGTCGTCATCCATCCGTCCCCCGGCTGGCTTGCCGCGGCCCACCCGTTTCTGCCCGCGGCGCGACTAGCGGCCGCGCCGGCCGGCCGGCGCTACCTCGCCGGCTGGGCGATGGCGTCGGAGCTGCACGTGCTCAACGACGACTACCTGGACCGGCGCGCCGCCGGCGAGGACTCGCTCGCCGCCTTGCGCGGGACCGCCGCGCGGCTCTACGCGCAGATCGTGATCGCCGCCAACAACGAGAGCCTGCCGCCGCCGTGGGGACCGCGCCGCTTTGCCCGCTACCTGCGCTGGGCCTGGCTGATAGAGGGCGGCGCGCAGTACTACTCGGGACAGGTGCCGCTGTTTCGAGCGGCTGTGAATACGCGCATGCACAGTGGCAGGCCGCCGGCCTTCCCGCCCTCGGCACGCGACGCCATGATCCTCGGCGGGACGATCCTCGACCTGCTCGAGCGCGTGCGCGGCCCCGAGGCCTGCCAAGTGCTCGTCTCCCGCCTGCGGCGCGAGGGCGCGAGGGGCAGTATCGAGCTTGCCTTCGATGCTCCGGTGCGCCAGGTCGAGGGCGAGTGGCGGCGCTACCTGCGCGAGGAGGTCCCACGCGCCGGCGGCCTGGACGAGCCGCTCGGCACCGAGGATCCGTTCGCGTAGCAGTCAGGTAGCCAGCTGGTACAGCAGCCAGACGAGCGCGAAGGCGCCCACGAGCGCGATTAGGATCCCGGCGGCCAGGCGGGCGGGCGACGAGTTGTCGCCGGTCGGGGTTACCTCGCTGCCGGGCTCGACGCGCTGATCGGAGAGCAGCTCCTTGGCGGCCTCGTAGGCGGCCTGCGGCACGAGGATGTCGCGCGGGCCGCCGGCGAGGAAGTCGGGCACGTCGAAACCGCGGGTGCGGCGCTGGACGCTGGGGATGCCCTCCTCCAGCAGGATGCCCTGGATCAGCTCGCCCTCCGCCTGGTTTCGCGCCCAGCCCGCCTTGACAAGGTCACCGCCGATGAACTCCGGCCTGACCTTCCGCGCCCGCTCGTGCTCCTCGGTGACCGGCTGCTCCTCGTCGCGACCGACGTAGACGAGCGGCATCCCGCAGCGCTCGCAGAAACGCTCGGAGAGCGGGTACCTGCGAGCGCAGCTGGGGCAGGCAAGCGGCTGCGCGTCGCCGCCCTCACCCGACATCGAGCTCGACCTCCTCGACGCCTCCGTCGCGAATCCTGAAGGCCCGAACGACCGGCTGTGTGCCGGCCAGCGAGCAGATCATCCACAGAGGATCCGGCCAGTTCGCCGCCAGGTTGATGTCCGTCTGCGACGGGTAGGCCTCGCTGCGCGGATGGGAGTGATAGATGGCGGCGAGCTCCTCTCCGCGGCCCTCGATCTCGGTCGTGATGCGAAACAGGTCCTGGGGGTGGACGTTGAAGCGCATCGGGCTCGCGAATTCGTTGCGCGCGCGGTGAACGCGGATCGCCTGCCCGTCGCTGCCGGCGATCAGACCGCAGCACTCGTTCGGCGCCTCGTCTTGCGCGTGGACCACGATCTCGTCGAGCAGGTCCCTGGGGATGCGCATGCCTCGAGGCTACCCACGCGACGAACTCGCGGGTTGCCCGTCGTGCGGAGCCTCGTGAGGAGCGGCACCGCTGTTCTACTTGACTATTACAGGATCAGCCCGTACTGTGTGGCTCAATGGCACAGCAGACGACGACGCCCTTCCAGACCGACCCCGCAAGCGAGGTTCCCGTAGGCGTGCAGCTCGCCTGGCGCCTGCGGGCCCTGATCTCGAGCGGTCGGCTCGCCGCCGGCGATCGGATGCCGAGCGTCAGAGCGCTCGCTGAGTGGGCCGGGGTCAACGTGAACACGGTGCGCGGCGTCTACGCGCGCCTGGAGGACGAAGGCCTCGTATCCACGCGGCACGGACGCGGCACGTTCGTCGCCGAAAGGGCCCAGGGGTCTCCCGAGGTCGAGCGAATCGCCGGCGAGGCGATCGCCGAGGCGAGGGCTGCGGGGGTCGATCTGCGCGATGTCGCGATCGTCGCGCTCGTCTCGGCGGAGCTTCCAGAGGCACTCGACGAGGGCCTGCCGCCCGAACCGGCCAACGACGACTTCGAGGCCGAGAAGCCGGATCTCGAAGCGCTTGCCGCAGAGCTGGACCTGTCGGACGTGTGGCTCGAGGCGGACGACATCTCGGCCCGGCAGGAGCTGCGGCGCCAGATCGGGCGTCTGGAGGCGCAGCTCGCCAGCTACAGGCGCGAGATCGAGCCACCGGCCCGGCGGGTCCGCCTAGCAGAGCCCCGCATCGCCAACGTCGCCGAGCTCGAGCGCACGCGCGACGCCTTGCTCACCCAGCTCGGCGAGGCGCGCGCTGCCGCCGCCAGGCGCGCAAGGCGGGAGCGCCGCGCGCGCGAGGTCCGCGACGCCATGGTCGCCGATCCCGCCTCGCATCGGTGGGATGTCGTCTCGGCCGCGGAGACCGGCGAGGAGGGGTGCGCGGAGTGGCAGGTGGGCTCACGGTTCGGCCCGCTGGGCGCGTTGATGAGCTGGTGGCGGGTCAAGGTCTCCGGCGGATGCCCGTAGCTACAGTCGCCGACCGGGCGTTCCTGCCCGTCAAGTCCCTCTTTGAGCAGGTCGGGAACATGGTCATCCTGACCGGGAAGACCGTCTCGGCCGCCGCCCGGCGCCCCTATCCGTACGGGGGCGAGTTCGTCGGTCAGTTCCTGTTCGCGCTCCAACTGTGCTGGTTCCCGATGGCGGTATCGATGGTCGCGGTCACCTTCGGCGCGCCCGGACTGCAGGCCGCGAATTTCCTCTCCCTGCTCGGCAGCCTCGATCGACTCGGGGGCTTCTTCATCCTCGCGTCGGTACGCGAGTTCGCTCCGCTGGTCAGCGCGATCATCGTCGCCGGCGTCGCCGGGACCGCGATCACGGCCGACCTCGGGGCGCGGAAGGTTCGTGAGGAGCTCGACGCGCTGCAGGTGCTCGGGGTGGACCCCATCAAGAACCTCGTCGTCCCTCGCTTCCTGTCGCTGATGCTGATCACCGGGCTGCTCGACGTGTACGCGATCCTGTTCGGCATCGCCGGCGGCTTGATCGTGGAGCTGATGTACGGCCAGCCCCTTGGCGGCTTCATGGCCACCCTGTTCAGCAACGCCTCAGTGAGCGAGCTCTGGGGCTCGCTGCTCAAGTGCACGGGATTCGGCGCGATCGTGGCGATCGTCTGCTGCTACAAGGGGATGAGTGCGTCCGGAGGGCCGGAGGGAGTGGGAAGAGCTGTCAACGAGGCCGTCGTGGTCGCGATGCTCGCCGTGTTCGCGTTCAATTACGTGTTCACGCAGACGTTGCTTGCCACACACCCCGAGATCTCAGTGCTGAGATGACCGCGTTGATCGACACCCGTCGCCTCGCCGGCGCCTTCGTCCTGGTGGTCTTGGCCGTTACCTGCGCGGTCTTCTGGGTCGGGATCCCCATCGGCGTCCTGTGGGCGTTGTCGAAGGCGACGGACTCGTTCGCCGGTCACTTCGTGCTGGGCCTGCTGCTGGTGCCGATTGCGATGGCGCTGTTCGCTCCCGCGCTCTTTTGGCTCAACAACCTCTACCTGCGCGTCACCGGGGTCTTCGAGCGGCTCGCCACCGACGAGCGCGAGGCCGGCTGGCAACGCCGTCTGCGCGGCCCGTTGGAGCCGATGCTGATCCTCTCGCTCGCGGTGGCGCTGGTTGCCCTGACAATCTGGTTCTTCGTGTTCGCCGAAAACCCGCCCCACCAGGTCATCTGATGGGAACCACGACCCCTGCGATCGAGCTCGAAGGCGTGGTCAAAGACTTCGGGCGCAAGCGGGTGCTCGAGGACGTCCACCTCGCGGTGCCCGCGGGCCAGATCACCGTCCTCCTCGGCCCGTCCGGGGCGGGCAAGACGGTCACGATCAAGCACGTGCTTGGGCTGTTCGAGCCCACGCGTGGGGTGGTGCGGCTGGAGGGCAGAAACCTCGCGACGCTGAGCGAGCAGGAGCTGAACGAGCTGCGTGCCGGGATGGGTGTCGTCCTACAGGGGACGCTGCCCTTCACCTGCGGGCTGTTCTACTCACTCGACGTGTTCGAGAACGTCGCCTTCGTGCTGCGCAGGCGCACCCGCATGTCCGAGGAGGAGATCCGCTCGGTCGTCCTGGAGCACTTGGGGATGGTCGGCCTTCGAGACCGGGCCGGCGCGATGCCGGATCAGCTCTCCGCCGGCATGACGAAGCGAGTCGCGCTCGCGCGAGCGCTCGTCTCGAAGTCCCGGATCGTGATCATCGACGACTTCGACAGCGGCATCGACGGCGTGCGACTGGCGCTGCTGTGCGACCTGCTGCGCGATTCCCAACGCGAGACGGGCGCCACCTACCTGGTCGCGACCCACGACATGTCCGCGGCTCGGCGGCTGGCGCACAACGTGGCAGTGATCGGCGAGGGCCGGATCGTGGCGAGCGGGCCTGCCGACTCTGTCTTGGGCTCGTCCGACCCGTTCGTGAACCAGCTGGTCAGCGGGGCGACTTCGGGCCCGCTGCAGTTGCGCGGCTAATACCAGGGCTTCGCCGGATCGCGGGCGGGCTCCTTCAGGTCGCCGGCATTGGTCCCGAGCAGGTCCGGGTCGTCGCGGCCGAGCTCCCAGAGGAGGTCGTCGAGCACCGGCGGAGAGACTCCTGCCCGATTCGCCACCTGCTTGAACCCGTCCCGGGTGGCCGAGCGCACGTCGTCGAGCTCCCCCGGCTCGACCAGCCCGCTGCGAAGCGCAAGCCGCATCAGCACGTTGTCGGCGCATACCTCCCAGGCCTCCGGATCCGAGACCCGCAGCCATCCCCGTCGCTCGGCGATCTTCGCGAGCAGGAACGACTTCTTGGCGAGCGGATCCGAGTAGGCCTCGAACCGGCGCAGACGCTCGAGCAGCCCTCCTCCCCCACCCAGCCTTCCGCCGCTCGCCGCCAGCAGCTCGGTCGCGGATCCCGAGTAGTCGCGGATGAGGCCGGCGGCCAGATCGCGCCACAGCTCCGCTCGCCGTTCGGGATCGAAGACCGTCTGGTCGTCGATTCGAAACATCTCGGCGACCTCGTCGGCGCCGACATCGACCAGCGCTGGCGCGGCCAACGAGCGGGGCCGGCGCCGCCCCGATCGCAATCCGACCTCCCACAGCAGCTCGCTGCCCTCGAAGGGGCCGCGCCCATCGACCAAGTGCCCGGTGCGGTAGCCCGTGCGATGGTCGATCGCACAGAGAAACAGCGCCGCGTCGGGATCCGGCACGTGGGCGAAGTCCGGCGGCTCGTAGTCGGCCGCCAGGGCGCGCACCCGTTCGGCCACGCGTTCGGAAGCAGCCGGGATCTCAGACCTCGTAGGTCGTGAGCTCGATCTCGTGCCCGTCGGGGTCCGGAAAGTAGATCGAGTGACACGAGCCATGGTCGGCGAAGCGAGGCTCGATCCCCTCAGTCGGCAGCTCGGCGCGGGCCCGGTCGAACTGCGGCCGATCGACGCGGAAGGCAACGTGCATAACGCGGATCTCAGGCACCCCGGCATCGCCTCCCGACCCCGGATGCGACGCGCGCGGGAAGAGGGCGAGCCCGCTCTTCCCGGCAAGCATGAACACCGGCACGTGCCAATCCTCGTACGCGCGCTCCAGGCCCAGCACGTTCGCGTAGAAGGCGTGCGATCGCTCTAGGTCCGAGACCGTGATCGCGACGTGATCCAGGCCCTCGGTGCGAAGCGGCTCCACCGCGTCACTACCACCAGACCGTGTTCTCGATGTCCTCTAGCTCCTCGACCGGCGTCGTGTAGACACCAGAGGAGAGGTACTTCCAGCCGTCGTCGGGAACCAGAAAGACGACGTTTCCCTCGTCGAGCTCCCCCGCGATGCGCACGCAGATCGCGGCGATCGCGCCGGCGGAGACGCCGGCGAACAGGCCCTCCTCGTGGAGCAGCTTCTGGGTCCAAAGGATCGCGTCGTGGTTTGAGACCAGGATCTTGCGATCGAGCAGGGAGAGATCGATTATCGGCGGGATGTAGCCGTCGTCCAGGGAGCGCAGGCCCTGAACGAGCTCGCCCTGGGCCGGCTCGGCGGCGACGATCTGGGTCTCGGGATCGTGTTCCTTGAGGCGCCGCCCGACTCCCATCAGCGTGCCGCCCGTGCCTAGACCGCCGACGAACGCGGCGACCTCGTCGAGCTCCTCGAGGATCTCCGGGGCGGTGCCCTCGTAGTGGGCGCGCGGGTTGGCCTCGTTTCCGTACTGGTAGGGCATGTAGTAGGAGGGGTCGCTCTCGGCCATCTCCAGCGCCAGCTCCACCGCGCCGTTTGAGCCCTTGGCGCCCTCGGAATAGACGATCTCCGCGCCGTACATCCGCAGCAGCTGCGTGCGCTCCCCAGTCACGTTGTCGGGCATCACGACCTTGAGCGGGTAGCCCTTGCGGCGGCAGATCATCCCCAGGGAGATGCCGGTGTTGCCCGAGGTCGGCTCGAGGATCGTCTGTCCGGGCGCGATCGCCCCTTCGGCCTCCGCTGCCTCGATCATCGCCTTGGCGACGCGGTCCTTGACCGAGCCGGTCGGGTTGCGCCCCTCGAGCTTGGCGTAGATCCGGACGCTGGGCTTCGGCGACAGGCGTGGGAGCTCGACCAAGGGCGTGTTGCCGACCGCCTCGAGGACGTTGCCGTAGCGGCCGCCGCAGGGGCGGTTGAGCGTCTCCCCAAGCATCGCTTCACGAAGTGTAGTGCTGCGGCAGAGGCGCCCGCCCCCGCTCGCACGAGGGGTGTATGTTGCCGCCCGGATCCGGCGGGACAGCCGGACAAGCGACTTGAGAGAGGTATCGATGAGTAGGAGTCGGCTCTGGCTGGTAATTGGACTTCTCGCCCTGGCGGCGACCGCGTTCGTGGCCGCGGGCTGTGGCGACGACGACGATGACGACGGCGGCGAGGAGACGACCGCCGCGACGGGCGGCGGCGAGGACCTCGGCCTGATCACAGAGGGCACGCTCTTCATCGGCGTCGACACCCCCTATCCGCCCTTCGAGCAGGGTCAACCCCCGAACGTCACCGGCTACGACATCGACGTGCTGAACGCGATCGCCGAGGGCCTCGGGCTGGAGGTCGAGTACCAGGACACGGGCTTCGCAACGATCTTCCGCGACGTGGCCGCCGGGCAATTCGACACCGCCGCGGCGGCATCGACGATCAAGCCCGGGCGCGAGAAGGAGGTTGACTTCACCGACCCGTATTACGCGAGCGCGACTGCGCTCGTGGTGGCGGAGGGCTCGGACATCGCCACCGTGGACGACCTGAGCGGCAAGATCGTGGGGACCCAGGACGGAACCATCCAGGAGGACTTCGCCAACAACGAGACCGACGCCTCGGAGGTCCGGGGATTCCCGGAGGGCACGAACGCCCTCTCCTCCCTCCTCACTGGAGCGGTGGACGCGGCGCTGATCGATGAGGCCGTCGCCGCCGACGCGCTCGAGAAGCAGGGCGGTATGGAGATCGCCGACAGCTTCGCCGCGATCACCCCGGACCTGTTCGGGTTCGCCGTGGCGCCGGAGAACGACGCTCTGCGCGAGGCGATGAACGAGCAGCTGGCGACGCTCAAGGAGGACGGCACGCTCGCGGAGTTCTACGAGAAGTACTTCGACAGCGAGCCGCCGCGCCAGGTGCTCGAGGGCACGAACGAGCTGCTCACGGACGACTAGAGCCACACCAAGAGCTGAGCGAAGGGGGCGCCCACGGCGCCCCTTCTCGTTCCCCGAAGCGAATAGCCTCGCGCCGAACACGAGCGGAGGAGCGAGATGGACTTCATCACCCACTACTACTTCGACTTCAACATCATGGGCGACGAGTTCAGCCGCGTCCTCGACGGCTTCTGGCTCACGCTCAAGCTGTCGATCATCTCGGGGGCCCTGTCCCTGGCCTGGGGCTTGGTGCTCGCCGTGCTGCGCCAGCTTCCCGGGCGGCCGCTCGCGCCGGTGCGCTGGATCGCGATCGCGTACATCGACGTCTTCCGAGGCATACCGCTGCTGCTGGTGCTCCTGCTGCTCTCGGGCTTTCTCTCCGCTGCGCAGAACGAGGGCGTGATCCCGAGAGAGCTCGGGCTTCCGACCTGGTTCGGCGAGACGTCGCCGTTCTGGTGGGGCGTGATGGGACTGACGATCACGTACGGCGCCTACATGGCCGAGGTCTACCGGGCCGGGATCGAGGCGGTTCCGCGCGGCCAGATGGAAGCGGCGCGGTCGCTCGGGATGAGCCACGGACAGTCGATGCGCTACGTGATCGTGCCCCAGGCCGTAAGCAAGGTGATCCCGCCGCTGCTGAACGACTTCATCGCCTTGATGAAGGACACCTCGCTCGTCGGGATACTTGGGGCGCTCGAAGTGGTGCAGGTCGGGTTCGACGTCCAGACCGAGCAGATCAACGGCTCCGCGCTGACACTCGGGGCGCTGATGTTCTTGGTCGTAACAATTCCACTGGCACGGCTGGTCGACTGGCTGATCGCGCGTGAGCAACGGCGGACCGAACGTGGCGGCGCCGCCCCTCCGGGAGCCGAGCCCCGCGAGGCCGAACCGAAGGGGCCACCGGCCACCGGGATGGCCGGAGCGTAGGATCGTGGGAATGGAGCGAGCGGTAAGTGTGCGGGACGCGGCCGGGCTGGAGGTCCCGGCTGCTGGCGATGGCGAGATGCTGCGCCTCGAGGACGTCCACAAGCGCTTCGGCGACCTGCACGTTCTCCGCGGGGTCAGCCTCGAAGTCGGCCAGGGCCAGGTGGTGTGCGTGATCGGCCCCAGCGGCTCGGGCAAGTCGACGCTACTGCGCTGCGTCAACCTGCTCGAACCGCCCGACGAGGGCAGGATCCTGCTCGAGGGTCGCGAGATCACCGGCCGGGCGGCAGCCGATGACATTGACTTCGTGCGGCGGCGGGTCGGGATCGTGTTTCAGCAGTTCAACCTGTTCCCGCATAGGTCCGCGATCGAGAACGTGATCCTGGCCCAGGAGAAGGTGCTCGGGCGTCCGGCTGACGTAGCCGAGGGCAAGGCACAGGGGTTGATGGCCCGAGTCGGACTCGCCGACAAGATGGACGAGTATCCCGAGCGGCTGTCGGGCGGACAGCAGCAGCGGGTGGCGATCGCCCGAGCGCTGGCGATGGATCCGCACGTGATGCTCTTCGACGAGGTCACCAGTGCACTCGACCCGGAGCTGATCAAGGAGGTGCTCGACGTGATGCAGGAGCTGGCCGAGGAGGGGATGACGATGGTCGTCGTCACTCACGAGATGGGGTTCGCCCGCGGCGTCGGCGACCACGTCGTGTTCATGGACGACGGCGTGATCGTCGAGGAGGGCCCTCCGCACGAGTTGCTCGGCAACCCACGCGAGGAGCGCACGAAGCGCTTCCTCGGCCTGGTCCTAGAGCACTGAGGGCGCCCCGCCGGCCATGGCGGGCAGGATCACCACGGTGTCGGAGTCGCCGACGGCCGTATCGAGCCCGTCGAGGACGCGCACGTCCTCGTCGTTGAGGTAGACGTTGACATAGCGGTTCAGGTCCCCGTCGGGGGCGAACAGCTGCTCGCGCGTCTCGGGGTGCGCCTCGGCGAGCGCGGTGAGGACCTCGCCCACGTCGGAGCCTGGGGCGTCCACTTCGCTCTCGCCGCCGGTCTTGGCGCGCAGGACGGGCGGGATCTTCACCCTCGGCATCGGCGGGGAAGCTAGCCGTGCCGCGGGGCGGCCGTCACGCCGCCGGCGACGGCTCGCGAGCCGGCGCGGCGCAGAAGAGCTCATAGTCTGGGAACTTGCCCATGTCGGAGACCGGGATCGCCGGCGCATCGTCGCCGCAGATCGGGCAGTCGGGATCGCGCTTGACCTTGAGCTCGGTGAACCGGGTCCCCAGCGAGTCGTAGAGCAGCAGGCGGCCGATCAGCGGCTCGCCGATTCCTGCGGCCAGCTTGATCACCTCGTTCGCCTGCAGCAGCCCCATTACCCCGGCCATCACGCCGAGCACACCGGCGGCCCCGCAGCTCGGCGCCAGCTCGGGCGGCGGCGGGACCGGATAGAGGCAGCGATAGCACGGCCCCTCGTAGGGCACGAAGGTCGAGATCTGCCCGTCGAAGGCGAGGATCGAGGCCGAGACGACGGGCTTGCGCAGGCGCACGGAAGCGTCGTTGAGGAGGTACCGGGTGGGGAAGTTGTCGGCCCCGTCCACGATCACGTCGTAGGGCTCGATCAGCTCAATGACGTTCTCGGGCCCAAGCCGCGTGCGGTGCTCGACGACCGTGACGTCGGGATTGAGCGCCTCGATCGACTGGCGCGCCGACTCGGTCTTCGGGGCACCGACGCGGGTGGTGTCGTGGATCACCTGCCGCTGAAGATTCGTTTCGTCGACAAGGTCGTCGTCGACGATCCCAAGGGTGCCGATCCCGGCCGCGGCCAGGTAGAGGCCGGCCGGAGACCCGAGCCCTCCGGCGCCGAGCAGCAGCACCTTCGCGTTCAAGAGCTTCGCCTGTCCCTCGACTCCGACCTCGGGCAGAAGCGTGTGGCGCGAGTACCGCATGCGCTGCTCGGGGGTCAGGCCCTCAGCGGCGACCACGGGCAGGTCGGCGGCCTCCCAGGCCTTGATCCCGCCGGCGACCGACGCGACGTTCTGATAGCCGAGCTCGCTCTGCAGCGCGTCGGCCGCTCGAGCGGAGCGATTGCCAGACGCGCAGTAGAGCAGCACCCGCTGCGACGGATCCGGAGCGACCTCGTCGGCTCGCTCGACGACCTCGGCGGGGGGCACAAGCGTTGCGCCCTCCAGGTGCGACTCGTTCCACTCGTTGAGCTCGCGGGTGTCGAGCAGGACGACGTCGCCGCGCTCGATCTCATCGCGAGCGGCGGCCGGATCGACCTCCTCGATCCGCTCCTTGATCTGCTCGATTGGCTCCGCAGCCGTGGCCACGCCCAAACCTCCGAATCCCTATCCGGATTCAAGTATTACTCTCGGAGAGTGTAGCGCGGCACGGCGGGCAAAACGCTGAGAGGCCCGGCAGCGGCCGGGCCCCTCGGTCGACGTTCGCTGCGCCGCGAGCTAGCCGAGCGCGGGGCGCATCTGCCGCAGCCGGCGGACGCGCTCCTCGATTGGCGGGTGCGTCGAGAACAGGCTCGCGATCCCGCCGCCCGAGAACGGCTTGACGATGTAGAGCGGCTCCGCCGCCTGGTTGACCTGCATCGGCATCGCCTTGGCTCCCTCTTCGAGCCTCAGCAGCGCCGAGGCCAGCGACTCCGGATTCCCGGAGATCTCGGCACCGGTCGCGTCGGCCGCGTATTCGCGCTGCCGTGAGACCGCAAGCTGAATCAGCGAGGCTGCCAGCGGGGCGAGGAAGACCAGTGCCAGGCTCCCGATCAGCCCCAGCGGTGACTCGTCGTCGCCGCCGAACCAGAGGAAGAAATAGGCGAGATAGGTGATCATCGCGCCGATCGCCGAGGCGACGGACTGCGTGAGGATGTCGCGGTTGCGGATGTGCGCGAGCTCGTGTGAGATCACGCCGCGCAGCTCGTCCTCGGAGAGCAGCTTCATGATCCCGCTGGTCACCGCGACCGCCGCGTGCTTCGGGCCGCGACCCGTCGCGAAGGCGTTGGGCTGGTCGTGCGGGATCACGTGCAGACTCGGCATCGGCAGGTCCGCACGCGTGGTCAGCTCGCGGACCATCTGGTACAGCCCCGGCGCCTCCTGCTCGGAGACCGGCTTCGCGCCGCTTATTCGCAGCGCGATCTTGTCGCTGAACCAGTAGGAGACGAAGTTCATCACCAGCGCGATGACCAGGAAGACGCTGGCGATCTGGATGCCGCCAATTGCGTAGCCAATGGCGACCAGCAAGCCGCCGAGGGTCGCCATCAGGATGGTCGTTCTCAGCGTGGCGGCGAAGTTGGACTTGCGGGTTGTTGTCATCGCGGGCGGCTCCTTTTGGGTCCTGATCGGTTCCGACATATTTTGACTGACTGTGTCGCCGCACCCATGGGGGCCAACCCCTATTCGCAGAGGGGTCCAACCCCTGACTTCATGGCAGGCCAAACGCCTCTTGGAGGCCGATACTTAGGGCATGCGGGATCGGAGGCTGCTCACCCAGGTACTGGTCGTCAACCTGCTGCTGATCGTCGTCGCCGTCGTGGCGGCGATCCTGGCGGCGAATCCCGACATCAACTTCAGCGAGAAGCCAGAGGCTGCGCTGGTCCTCGGGTTCGCGGTCGCGCTGACGGTGCTGCTGAACCTGTTCTTGATCCAGCGGCGGTTCCGCCCGCTGGAGCGGCTGGTCGAGGAGATGGAGCGCGCGGACCTCTCGCGGCCCGGCGCCAACCTGCGCGGGGACGTGAGCTTCGGCGGCCCGGAGGAGGTCGAGCGCCTGAACCGGGCCTTCCGCCGCATGCTGGAGCGTCTCGAGGCAGAGCGCCGCCGGACCTCGAGCGCCGCGCTGGCGGCCCAGGAGAAGGAACGGGCCCGCATCGCTCGCGACCTGCACGACGAGGTGAACCAGTCGCTCACCGGGCTGTTGCTGCGCCTCGAGACCGCCCGCCAGCAGGCACCGCATTACCTGATGCGGGAGCTGACCGAGACCAAGGCGCTCGCTAACCAGGCCATGCAGGAGCTGCTTGCCCTCTCGCGACAGCTTCGTCCGACGGCCCTCGACGACCTGGGGCTGAAGGCGGCGCTGGCCGGTCACATCCAGGAGCTCGACTCGGAGGGCGTTCAGGCGAGCTTCGAGTCGCACGGGGACTTCTCCGATCTCGCCCAAGACGTGCAGCTCGTCGTCTACCGGGTCGCGCAGGAGGCGCTCTCGAACGCAATCCAGCACTCGGACGCCGAGAACGTGCGGGTATCGCTCCTGCGCGAGGACGGCGAGGTCGAGCTGCGCGTGGGCGACGACGGCCGCGGATTCACCTTCGACCAGGCGGCGAAGGGACTCGGTCTGCCGGGCATGCGCGAGCGCGCGCTGCTGGTGGGAGGCGACTTGCGTGTCGAGTCGCGGCCGGAATTGGGCACAAGGGTCAGCCTCCGCGTGCCGATAGATGTAGACGATGAGCAGCGAAGCAAGGGATGACGTGAAGGTCCTGATCGCCGACGACCACGGCATCGTCCGCTCGGGCCTGCGGATGCTGCTCGAGCGCCAGAACGACATCGAGGTCATCGGCGAGGCCGCGGACGGCGCCGAGGCGCGCGACATGGCGATCCGCGAGCGGCCCGACCTGGCGATCCTCGACGTGAAGATGCCCAAGCTCACCGGCCTTCAGGCGACCAGGGAGATCCGCGCGCAGGCGCCCGACGTCTCGGTGCTGATCCTGTCGATGTACGACGACGAGCGCTACCTGTTCGAGGCCCTGAAGGCGGGCGCCTCGGGCTACGTGCTCAAGGCCCAGGCCGACGTGGAGCTGCTGGAGGCCGTTCGCGCCGTGGAGCGAGGCGAGCCGTTCCTCACTCCGGAGGCGCAGCGGGCGTTGATCAAGGACGTGCTCGGCGAAAGCGCCGGGCGCACCGACGAGCTCACGCCGCGCGAGCAGGAGGTGGTGAAGCTCGTCGCCGAGGCGCACACCAACAAGGAGATCGCGGAGATCCTTCACCTCTCCGAGAAGACGGTCGAAAACCACCGCTCGAACGCGATGCGAAAGCTCGGCATGCGCGATCGGGTCGAGCTCGTGCGTTACGCGATTCGCCGCGGGCTGATCGAGCCGTAGCGACTTAGAATCGCTCGCCGTGGCGAGCGAGGACCGCGCGGAGGCGGCAGGGACCGACCACGCCGACTCCGTGCGCGTGGCGCTGATCGGCGCCGGACTGGCGTCGCTGGTGCTCACGGCCGGCTTCTTCTGGCGCTGGGACTGGGCGACTGACCTCTGGCCCTGGCCCGACTCCCGCTTGTCGTTCGTCTTCCTCGCCTCGATCGTGGCCGCGATCGGACTTCCGTGTCTTTGGATCGGGCTCAGCGGCGAGCTGCGGGCCATCGAGGCCGGTGCGCTCGACCTGGCTGTGACCTACGCCGGAATGGTCGCCTACCTGATCGCCCTGGCGGGGGACCCCGGCCAGCCGGAGCTGGGCGGCTACATCGCTGCGTTCGCGGCGCTGGGCTTGTTCTCCCTCGCCGCGTACCTGTGGTCGCGGCGAATCCCCCGCCGCGACCCGCGGCCGATGCCCGCACCCGTGAGGATCTCGTTCGCCGGCCTCGCCTGCGCGCTGATGGCGTTCGGCACGGCCCTGGTGTTCGGCGCCGACGTCTTCCCCTGGCCGCTCGGCGACGAGTCGTCGGTGATGTTCGGGCTCATCTACCTCGGCGCCGCCGTGTACTTCCTACACGGGATCGCGCGCCCGAGCTGGAGCAACACCGCGGGGCAGCTGATCGGCTTCCTCGCCTACGACCTGGTCCTGATCGGACCGTTCCTGGGTCACTTCGACGACGCGAGCGGGGCCAACTCACGAGCTTGTGGATTTACACCGGCGTCGTCGTGTACACCGCTTGCTTGGCGGTCTACTACCTCTTCGTTCACGACGAGACCAGGCTCTTTGGATCCGAGCCTCGCGCCGGAAGGCGCGAGGCGGCGCTTCAATAACCGACCTCTCAGCTAGGATTTGCCCGCATGCTGTTCTCGACCAAGGCCGAATACGGAGTGCGCCTGATGGTGGAGCTCGGCCGTCGGGCAGGCGACGCCGCCCCCGACGAAGCCGAGCCGGTTGCGCTAGGGGCCGTCGCCGAGGCGGAGACGCTGCCGCTGTCCTACCTCGAGCACCTGGTGGCGAAGCTGCGCCAGGCGGGGCTCGTGACCTCCGTTCGCGGCGCCCACGGCGGCTACCGGCTGGCGAAGGCGGCGGACGAGATCACGATGATCGACGTCGTCGAGGCGCTTGAGGGGGCGATCGCTCCGATGGAGTGCTTTCACGTCGAGCGCGAGGGGCGCGTCCTGTGCTCGCACGAGCTCGACGGCGATCGCGCCTGTGCGACGAAGCTTTTGTGGACGCGCGTCCAGGGCGGTGTCACGCGCGCGCTCGTCGGCACGACGCTGGCCGAGCTGGTCGAGTTCGCGGAGCAGCACGCCCCCGCCAAGACGCTCGCCGGGCAGGCCGCATAGCGCCGCCCGACTGACCACGACGAACCAGGAGACGAATGGCCGACCTCGAGATCCGAAACCTGCACGTGACCGCCGAGGACAAGGAGATCCTCAAAGGTGTCGACGTTGAGGTTTCCAAGGACGAGATCCACGCGCTGATGGGTCCCAATGGGTCTGGCAAGTCGACGCTCGCCAACGCGATCATGGGTCACCCCGCGCTCGAGATCACCGACGGCGAGATCGTCTTTCTGGGTGAGGACATCACCGAGGCCGCGCCGGAGGAGCGCGCTCAGGCGGGCCTGTACATGGCCTTCCAGTATCCAGTTGCGATCCCGGGTGTCACTGTCGCCAAGTACCTACGGATGGCGATCAACGCCCAGCGCGAGGCCCGCGGCGAGGACGAGGTCAAGCTCAAGGACTTCCGCAAGCAGACCGAGACAGCTATGGAGCTGGTCAAGATCCCGACGGAGTTCTCCAGCCGCTACGTCAACGACGGTTTCTCCGGCGGCGAGAAGAAGCGCATGGAGATCCTTCAGCTGGCGATGCTGCGCCCGCAGCTCGCGGTGCTCGACGAGACCGACTCCGGCCTCGACATCGACGCGCTGCGCGTGGTCGCCCAGGGCGTCAACACGGTCGCCGGCCCCGAGATGGGCATCCTGATCATCACCCACTACCAGCGCATCCTGCACCTGGTCGAGCCCGACTTTGTCCACGTCATGTACGACGGGCGGATCGTCAAGGAGGGCGGCTCCGAGCTCGTCGCCGAGCTCGAGGACAAGGGCTACGGCTGGATCCGCGAGGAGGTCGAGGCGGCCGCGTAGCCGCTTCTGTCATGGAGCCCGCCGCGACCCAAAGCTCCGCACCCGCCGCGGCGGCCTACCCGATCGACAAGGTCCGGGCCTCGTTCCCGGCGCTCGAGCGCGAGGTCAACGGCAACCCCCTCGTCTACCTCGACAGCGGCGCCAGCTCGCAGCGCGTCCTCGCCTCGATCCAGGCCGTCGACCGCTACGAGAGGCGGCACCACTCCAACGTGCACCGTGGGGCGCACACCATGTCGGCGGAGGCGACCGCGGCCTACGAGGGCGCGCGGGCGACCGTCGCCGACCACGTCGGCGCCGCCGACCGCCGCGAGGTGATCTTCGTGCGCAACGCGACCGAGGCGATCAACCTCGTCGCCCGCTCCTGGGGCGTCGCCAACGTCGGCGCCGGCGACCGCATCGTGCTCACCGAGATGGAGCACCACTCCAACATCGTCCCGTGGCAGCTGCTCGCCGAGGCGGTCGGCGCCGAGATCGACTGGGTCGGGGTGACCGATGACGGGGAGTTGGACGTGGACGAGCTCGCGATGCTGCTGGAGCGCGGGCCGAAGCTCGTGGCCATCGCCCACGTCTCGAACGTGCTCGGGACGGAGAACCCGCTCTCCGAGGTCACGCGCCTCGCCCACGAAGCGGGCGCCCTGGTGCTCGCCGACGGAGCGCAGGCGGCGTCGAAGCGGCCGCTCGACGTCGCGGCATTGGGCGTCGACTTCTACGCGCTCACGGGCCACAAGGCGTACGGGCCGACCGGCATCGGAGCGCTGTGGGCTCGCCTCGAGCTGCTGCGGGAGATGCCGCCGTTCCTCGGCGGCGGCTCGATGATCCGCCGGGTCACTCGCGGCGGCACGACGTACGCGGATCCGCCGACGCGCTTTGAGGCCGGGACGCCGGCGATCGCGCAGGCGATCGGCATGGCGGCCGCCTTCCGGTGGCTCGACGGGCTCGGGATGGACGCGGTGCTGGCACATGAGCGCGAGATCGCCGACTGTGCGCTCGAGCGCATCGCCGAGGTCCCCGATCTGCGCATCTTCGGCCCGCCGCGGGGGCCGGAGCGCACGGGCCCCGTCTCGTTCGAGCTCGAGGGCATCCACGCCCATGACGTCGCCGAGATCCTCGACCGGCACGGAGTCGCCGTCCGCGCCGGCCACCACTGCGCGCAGCCGCTGATGGACCAGCTCGGCGTGGCCGCGACGACGCGCGCGAGCTTCGGCGTCTACACCACGCGCGAGGAGATCGACCGCCTGGTCGACGCGCTGCTGGACGCGCGCCGCGTCTTCGAGCTCTGATCGACGCCTTAGTCACGCATACCGTGACAAACGCGCCAGCCGCCGTTGCTAACCCCTGCAAGCAGCGCGGCAATGACGCCCACAACGCCTACCATCACCCCGCCTCCAACCCGCAACAGGGTCAGTCGGAGCGCCCCGAGCTCTGTGTGCAACGCGGCCCGCAGCTCGCGGATATCGGCATCCACACCTGCGACGCAGCAAAGGCACGTACCCCGTTGCCTCGTCGTCACGACCCCAAGCGGGGACAGGCACCGGCTACCGTTTGAACGGATGGACGATCTCTACCGCGAGCAGATCCTCGAGCACTACAAGCGGCCGCGGAACTTCGGCCGGCTCGACGACTTCGACCTCGAGTTCTCCGACGTCAACCCCTTCTGCGGCGACGAGCAGCACGTTTTCATCAAGCTCGACGACGAGGGTCGCGTCGCCGAGGTCTCCTTCGAGGGCAAGGGCTGCGCGATCTCGACCGCGGCGACGTCGATGCTGACCGAGGAGCTGGAAGGCAAGACCCGCGAGGAGCTGCTGCGGCTCGAGAAGGACTACGTGCTGGACCTGCTCGGGATCGACATCTCAGCGACCCGAATCAAGTGCGCGCTGCTTGGCCTGAAGGTCGTCAAGAGCGCGGCGCTCGGCGACGCCGCCGACTGGGAGGCCGAGGGCCGGCCGGGCGATCCCGCCGAGGCCGAGACGATCTAGCCGTCCTCGAGCGCGCTCAACCGTCCCTGCACGTCGAGAGCCGCGTTGGGGGGACGCGGCCGCCTCGGCCTGAAGCTCGGCCAGCCGGACGTCGTCGAAGCCAACGCTGCTGAGCGCGGTCCAGCTGCCACCCAGAAACGCCATCCCGGCGGCCTCCGGCTCGGGGTCCAGAGTCTCGGACGGGAAGATCACCGAGCAGGGCGACTCATCCCCACCCAGCTCCGCGCCCGCCGGGACGCTGAGGTGGACCACCCGGGCCGCCTCATAGTCGTGGAAGTTGAAGTTGTGGCGGCCGTAGGCGAGCGCCGCCTCGTCGTCGTTCCAGTCCTCCACGCAGGAGACGTCGACGGGGGTCGACTCGGGACCCCCGTCTTCGCCGCTGATCGCGACGACCGCCACGACCGTAGCCAGCATGGCGCCGGCCGCCGCGGCGAACAGCACCCTGCTGGACACGGGGCGACGGTATCCGACGGGCGCGGGATCGTCCAGTGTGGCTCGCTAAAATCCCGACCTCGGAAGTAGGAATAAGTGACTACCGATACCAGCGCAATCACCGTTTGCCCGGCCGACGAGTTCGGCGAGGGTGAGATGCGCCTGGTCGAGGCAGACGGGCGCAAGATCGGCGTCTTCAACTGCGGCGGCGACCTGCTCGCGATCGAGGATCGCTGCTCGCACGACGATGGGCCGCTTGCCGAGGGTGAGTTCGACGCGGGCTCCTGTACCGTTGAGTGTCCGCGACACGGGTCACTGTTCGACCTGCGGACCGGCCGTCCGAAAACCCTTCCCGCCTACCAGCCGGTCGAGACCTTCGAGGTTCAGGTTGAGGGCGACGAGGTGAAGCTGGAGCTCTGACACCAATGGCGACTGTTGACACAACCACCGCAGCCCCCACCGGCAAGCAGCTCACCGACGAGGAAAGCGCGCTCAAGGAGATCGGCCGCGACTACCTGGAGCGGTTCGGCTTCCACGATCCCGAGGGCGGCTATGTCTACAAGGCGCCCAAGGGCCTTTCCCGCGAAGTCGTCGCCTCGATCTCCGAGATCAAGGACGAGCCGCTGTGGATGCGGGAGTTCCGCCAGAAGGCGCTGGAGCACTTCATGCAGCGACCGACCCCCACCTGGGGCGGCAACCTCGGTCAGATCAACTTCGACGACATCCACTACTTCGTCCGCGCCTCCGAAAAGGCCAGCCGCGATTGGGACGAGGTCCCCGAGGACATCAAGAAGACGTTCGACCGGCTCGGGATCCCCGAGGCCGAGCGCAAGTTCCTCGCCGGGGTCGGTGCCCAGTACGAGTCCGAGGTCGTCTACCACCAGGTCCGCGAGGACCTCGAGAAGCAGGGCGTGATCTTCCTCGACATGGATTCTGGCCTGCGCGAGTACGAGGACATCGTGCGCGAGCACTGGGCGACGGTGATCCCGCCCAACGACAACAAGCTGGCGGCCTTGAACTCCGCCGTGTGGTCGGGCGGCTCGTTCGTCTACGTGCCGAAGGGCGTCAAGGTCGAGATGCCGCTTCAGGCTTACTTCCGCATCAACACCGAGAACATGGGCCAGTTCGAGCGGACGCTGATCATCGCCGAGGAGGGTTCGGACGTTCACTACATCGAGGGCTGCACCGCACCGGTCTACTCGACCGACTCGCTGCACTCCGCGGTCGTCGAGATCGTCTGCAAGCCCGGCTCGCGAGTCCGCTACACGACGATCCAGAACTGGTCGCACAACGTCTACAACCTCGTCACCAAGCGTGCGGTCGCGCACGAGCAGGCGACCATGGAGTGGGTCGATGGGAACCTCGGCTCGAAGCTGACGATGAAGTACCCGTCGATCTACCTGCTCGGTCCGGAGGCGCACGGCGAGGTGCTGTCGATCGCGTTCGCCGGCAAGGGCCAGCACCAGGACGCGGGTGGAAAGATCATCCACGCCGCGCCGAAGACGACCTCCTCGGTGTTCTCGAAGTCGATCTCCAAGGACGGCGGCCGCGCCACCTACCGCGGCCTGCTCGAGGTCGGCAAGGGCGCCACCGAGTCGCGCTCGAAGGTCGTCTGCGACGCGTTGCTGCTCGACGAGGACTCCCGCAGCGACACCTACCCGACGATCCGCATCGACGAGAACGACGCCAACGTCGGCCACGAGGCCTCGGTCTCGAAGGTCGGCGAGGAGCAGCTCTTCTACCTCCAGGCCCACGGTCTCGACGAGGAGGAGGCCTCGAAGATGATCGTCAACGGGTTCATCGAGCCGATCACCAAGGAGCTCCCGATGGAGTACGCAGTGGAGATGAACCGGCTGATCGAGCTGCAGATGGAAGGTTCCATTGGCTGATGGCGCCGCGGCGCCCTCGGTCGTTGAACCCGACTGGCTGAACGAGCGGCGCGACAGGGCAAAGACGCTCGCCCGCAAGCTCGACCTGCCCGGCCCCAAGCAGAAGGGGTGGGAGTTCACCGACCTGTCCGGACTGGACATCGGTGGCTTCGCCGAGGGCGTCGCACGCGTCGAGGGCCTCTCGCAGACGAACGGCGCCGGGCCGGTGGTGATGCCGCTGGCCGAGGCCGCCGCAAAGCTCCCAGATCTCGTCGCCGAGCGCTTCGGGACGGTCGTCGACACGGAGGACCCGTTCGTGGCCCGCAACGAGTCGGCGTGGCGTGACGGGGTGCTCGTCTACGTGCCGCGCGAGCAGAGACTCTCCGAGCCCGTCAGGCTGACCATCGCGGGCGACGGCGACGTGGCGCTCAACTGGCGCGCCCTGGTCGTGCTCGAGGAAGGCGCCGAGGCCGAGGTCTGGGAGCGCTACACCTCGGAAGGCGAGGGTCTATTCAACGGCGTCGTCGAGCTGGTCGTCGGTCAGGGCGCGAACCTCCGCTACGTGTGCCAGCAGGATCTCGACGAGCGCAGCTGGGTGTTCGCCACCCAGCGCGCTGAGGTCGACCGCGACGCGAGCCTCGAATGGGTCGCCCTGGGCTTCGGCTCGGCCCGCGGCAAGGTGCGCATGGAGACCAAGCTGGCTGGCCGGGGCTCGAGCGCGAAGGTGACAGGCGCCTACGCGGGCACGGGCAGGCAGCACCTCGACTACGACACCACCCAGGAGCACGCGGGCGAGGACACGACCTCCGACCTGGCTTTCCGCGGCGTGCTGAGCGGGCGCGCTACCGCGGTCTGGCGCGGAATGATCCGCGTCGACCCCGGCGCGCAGCGCACCGATGCTTTCCAAGAGAGCCGCAATCTGCTGCTCTCCGGGCGCGCCCACGCCGACGCCATCCCCGGCCTCGAGATCGAGGCCGACGACGTGCGCTGCACGCACGCGGCCGCGGTCGCGCAGGTGGATCCCGAGCAGCTCTACTACCTGCGGGCCCGAGGCGTCGGCGAGGCCGAGGCCAAGCGGGTCGTGATCGAGGGCTTTCTCCAGGAGCTCGTCGAGCGCACCGCCGAGGGCCCGATCCGCGACTCGCTCGCGCACGAGCTCGAGCGCCGGCTCGGCGAGCTGCTCGCAGCACCCGCCTGACCGGCTGCACCCCGCTGCCCCCGCCTCTACGCTTCCCGCGTGCGCTGGAGCGGGATCTGGCCCTGGGCGCTGACGGTCGTCGCGGGGCTGGCGATTGGGCTGACCGCGTTCGAGCTGACGAGCGAGGACGACGCCTCGCCCACGCCCGAGGCACCGCAAGGCGACGAAGTCGTCTCGTCCGAGCCCAGCGCCTTCGCGCGCCAGGCCGTGCCGGCCCGTCTGCTTCGCCTGTACGTCCGCACCGGCCGCGATCTGCGCCTGGACTGGTCGGTGATCGCCGCCGCCGACCAGATCGACGGCGCCGTTGGCCCTGCCAGCGAGGGCGAGCGCGTGGCGGCAATCGGCTACTCCCTCCAAGCCCTGGGCGCGCCGGACGACTACCGGCTCGCGCTCGAAGCACGTCAGGGATCGCCGGCGTACGCCCGCGCGGTGTTGCGCCTCGCCGACCGCTACCGCCAGGTCGCCGGCTCGGAGGTGCCAGCCGCCCGCGGCCAGCTGCGGGTGCCCGTTGAAGGACCGATCATCGCTGGCTACGGTCAGCGCCTCGGCGTGCTGCACGATGGGATCGACATCGACGCTCGCACCGGGACTCCGATCCGAGCCCCGGCGCCAGGACTCGTCGTCAGCACCGGCGTGCATTCGATTTTCGGCCAGTACACGTGCGTCGCTCACCGCTTCCGCCGGCCGCTGCGTGGGCACCGGGAGATCACTACCTGCTACGGCAACCAAAGCCGGTACGCCGTCGAGCCAGGCGACACGATCGAGGCGGGCAATGTGCTCGGCTACGTGGGCTGCACCGGCACCTGCCTGCGCCCGCACGTCCACTTCCAGGTCAAGCTCGGGAGCGGGCAGACGGCGCCCGCCACCGACCCGGCGCCGTTCATCGCAGCCGAGCCGCGGATCCGCGGCGGAGCGCCCCTCGAGGACGCCGCCCGGTGACGCCGCGAGCTTGGCTGCTGGCGGCGACCTGCGCCGCTTTGGTTACTGGATCGCTTGCCGCGTGTGGCGACGAGACCACGTTCACGGCCGACGAGTTGGTGGCCGAGGTCAATGCCAGGGGCGCCCAGGTTCGTCTCGGGGAGCGACTGACCACGAGCCAGGAGGACGTGGAGCTCTACGCGCTGCGGCTCGCGGGGGCCGGCGCCGCGCCCGGCGTCCCCTCGGGCAACGCGAGCTCCGCCCCGGTCGACGTGCACGGTGGAGGCACGCTGACGATCACGGAGAACGACGACGCCGCCCTGGCGGAGTACGACCGCTGCGAGAGCGCGGTCAGCCTCGTCTGCTACCGGGCAGCGAACGCCGTGCTCATCTTCGAGGGGGCCGTTCCCAATCAGGACCTGGCCCGCATCGAGGCCGCCGTCCAAGCGATGGCGGAGGGCTGACTCCTACTCGTCGACTTCACCACGGCGACGATCGCGCACGACGGTGACCACGATCGACGCCAGCACGATCAAGACGGGAACCGCGTACAGGATGTAGACGAGCCAGTGGCCCGCGTGGGCGACGGGGAGCACTCCAAGCAGTATGGAGCCTCACCGGGGCGCCGGCCTCAGCGCCAGCAGCACGACGAACGCGCTGACGGCCACGAGCACGATCGACGCTCCGGCGGCGAGGTCGAGGTGCCAGGAGAGCAGCATCCCGAGCGGAGCGCTCGCGGCCGCGATCGCCCCCGAGACGACCATCATGGCCGGGAGCCTCTTGGTGAGCAACGCCGCAGCGGCAGGCGGCGCCATGAGCATTCCCAGGACGAGCAGGGCGCCGACGACCCGGAAGCCGACCACCACCGCCAGGGTGACGATCACGAGCATCACCAGGTGCAGCCGATCGACGGGCATGCCCAGTGCCGCCGCCCGCTGGCGATCGAATGAGAGCACGAGGAACGGCCGGTACAGCAGGGCGACGAGCGCCAGCACGGCGGCGGTCGCAACAGCCGTGAAGACAACGTCACCGTTGCTGACGCCGAGCACGTCCCCGAACAAGAACGCGCTCAGGTCGACCGTGTAGCCCTCGACGCGTGAGATCAACACGACCCCCAGGGCGAGCATGAACACGAAGACCACGGCCGCAGCCGTCTCCTCGCGCAGGCGACTGCGACGAAAGATGAGCCCGGTCGCGAACGCGGTCACAAGGCCGGCGCCGAGGGCGCCCGCGGTGATCGCCGCCTGATCCGGCTCGGCGCCGGCCGCGTCGCCCGCCGTGATCATGAACGCGATCGCGATACCCGGGAGGACACCGTGCGCGAGGCTGTCGGCCATCAGGGCCATCCCGCGCAGGATCACGAAGCAGCCGACGACGCCGCACAGCACGCCGACGAGCGCCGCCGCGAGCGTCCCGGTGCGCACGAACTCGGCCTGAAACGGATCGGTGAGGAACTCCACGCGGAGCTCACCCCGCCCCATGATGGTGATGGGCGACGTCGACGAGCAATTCGCCGACTCGCAACACGTGACCCGCAAACGTCTCGGCCAGCACCTCCTCGGTGCACGTCGTCTCGGCCGGACCGAACGCGACCAGCCGCCGGTTTAGGCAGAGCACGAAGTCGTAGTCGCGGGCGGCGCTCTCGAGATCGTGGGTCGCCACCACGATCGTTCGTCCCTGCTCGCTCCAACGCTCGAGCAGCGTCCGCGCTGCTGCGTGGGTGGGGCGGTCGACGCCCGTGAAGGGCTCGTCCAGGAGCAGCAGGTCGGCGTTCTGAGCGGCGGCCTGGGCCAGCAGCACGCGCTGGCGCTCACCGCCGGAGAGATCTCCGAACCTGCGCGCTGAGAGGTGCTCGACGTCGAGTGCTCGCTGCGCGTCTGCAATGAGCTCGTGGTCGCGCGACCCGAATCGCCGCACCCAGCCGAGGTCGCCGTAGCGCCCCATGCGGACCACGTCGGCGCCCGTGACCGGGAACGCGGGCTCGATGTCGATCTGCTGCGGCACGAACGCGACCCTGCGGCTGGCGAGCCGCACCGTGCCAGCCTTCGGCCCAACCAGGCCCACAGCGGCACGGAAGAGGGTGCTCTTGCCGGCGCCGTTCGGCCCCAGGAGCGCCGTTCGCGAGCCCGGGGGCAGCTCGAAGCTGACGTCGTCCAGCGCGGTGATGTCTCCGAACGCGACCGTCAGTCGCTCGGCCGCGAACGGCGATTCGGTCATCGAGCGCTACCCACGCGCCGCGGCGCGGCTCTCGCAGCGTGCACAGCGTCCGTGGATCAGCACATCGTGGCCGCTGACTGTGTGGCGGAGGCGCTTCGCGAGCCTGCCGATCGCCCGTTCCAGTCCTTCATCCTCGAACGCGCTGAGCGTCCCGCAGGAGTCGCAGAGCACATGGTGGTGATGCTCACCGCCCGGGATCACGGCCTCATATCGCGCACCTCCCCCTCCGGCCTCGACCCGCTGCACGAGCCCGATGCCGTGGAGGAGGTCGAGCGCGCGGTAGACGCTGGCAGTCCCCACCCGGCCGCCGCGAGAGCGCAGCCGATCCGTGATCTCCTGCGCGGACAGGCAGCAGTCCTGATCCGCTAGCAGCTCGACGACCGCCGTTCGGGCCCCCCCAGCTCGCTGGCCGGCTTCTCCGAGCGCCTCCTTGGCGAGCTCCGACCAGTCCTTTCGATTTCCGCTCATCGGGGCCGAGGATACACGCGCCGTGAGAATGATTATCATTCCCGCTTGCGAATGAGAACGATTTTCATTAGTGCCGCCGTCGTGCTCTGGTCCGCCCTCGTCTTGGGGGCGTGTGGGGACGACGACGACGCTGGCGGCGACGGTCCACACGTGGTCGCCACCACCGGAATCGTCGCCGACCTCGCCGAGGCCGTCGCCGGTCCCGGCGTCGACGTCGAGCAGGTGATTCCGGACGCCTCGAGCCCCCACGACTACCAGCTCTCGGCCCAGGACCGTCAGGTGGTCGAGGAGGCCGACCTGCTCGTCGTCAGCGGCGCAAGTCTGGAGACCGGCATCCCACTCGACGAGGTCGACGCCCCGCAGTGGGTGCTCGCCGATCACGTTGGCGAGCTGCTGCCGTTCGAGGAGGCCGGCTCACACGAGCCCGCTTCCGACGAGCACGCGTCCGACGAGGCGGGAGGCGAGGAGGAGCACGCCGCCGAGGCGGAGCACGAGAACGGCACCGTGGACCCTCACGTGTGGATGGATGCGACTCGTGTCGCCGCGGCGCTGCCGTCGCTCGCGGACGCACTGTCCGAGGCGGACCCCACCGACGCGAGCGGATACGACGAGCGCGCTCAGGCGTACGCGAAGCAGCTGGACAAGCTCGACGCCGAGCTCGAGCGAACGCTGGCGTCCGTCCCGGCGTCCGACCGCGAACTCGTCACATCTCACGATTCGCTCGGCTACTTCGCCGATCGGTACGGGTTCGAGGTGGTCGCGACCGCCTTCCCCGCGTCCGGCCCGGAGGCGGAGGCCAGCGCGGGCCTGATCGGAGAGGTCGAGGACGCGGTCCGCGAACACGACGTGCCGGCCGTGTTCGCCCAGCGGGAGGTCGATCCCGAGACGCTGCGCCTGATCGCTGAAGTGACCGGCGTCGAGATCGAGGAGGGACTCATCATCGAGTCCCCCGGCGCCGCCGGAAGCTACGAGGAGATGCTGCGGCTCGACGCCGATCTGGTGGCCGCCGCGCTCGGCGGGCAGGGTTAGCGACGGCGGGAGCGAGGCGGTCGCCGGCTAGCCGGCGACCGCCGCCTGTCCGTACTCCTCGGGAGCGTCGATGCGCTCCCAGTCGTCGCGGCTTACGAACTTGGTCAGGTTGGTCCCGTTGTGGGTTGCCCGCAGGGCGTGGTTGACGACGGTCTTGCCGTTCTTGGCCACCCGCTCGTACTTGACCTTGCGGACGGCGGACTCAGGCACGCTGACCTTGCTTCGCGACTTGACGTCGTAGAACTGGATCTCCACGTGTCACCTCCTTTCGGGTCGACCTGCCGTTGGAGCGACTGCCGCCCAGCAACCGCGCGGTGGCCGAATTGACCTCCCGCTCGGACCATTCCGGGTGGCGCAAGTGGAGCAGTTCGTGCACGACGTCGGCAGCCGTCAGCCGTCGCGTGTAGAAGACGACGGCCTCCCGCCGCGTGGTCGGCGCGGATCCCGACCAAGCTGTTTCCGACTCGGCAGAGCTCGTCGCAGACCGCGAACACGGAGACGCACTCGTGCCGGATCTCGTAATTCTCCAGATCGAGCCGCTGTTGCCACCGGCCAATCAGTCCGCTCTCCCGAGAGTCGATAATGATTCTCATTATATTGTGAGCCCCAGCGGCGGCCCTTCACCCGAGTAGCGCACCCGCCTGCGGTTCCGCCCGAGGCGCTCCCTAGCCTGGCCCGAGATGGGCCAGGAGCGGCGAGCGTTGCTTGAGTCCGGCGTGGGTCGCGCGTTCGCCGGAATCGCGATCGCGATCGCACTCGCCACCGTCGTCGGGGTGGCAGTGCTCTGGCCCGGCGACGTCGACGCCCAGCTCGGCGAGGGCCTGACGGCCTCAACCGAGCGCGCCGAGGTCACGAGCGTCAGCTACGCCGCCTGCCCGCCGCCGCAGGAGGGCACCTGCGGCCAGGCCGAGATCCTGCTCGAAACCGGACCCGACGAAGGCAGCACGTCGACGCTGACGCTGGGCGGCACCCTGCTCGAGCCGCAACTGGAGGTCAGCGATCAGATCCGTGTGGCGCCCAGCGCGCCGATTCCCAGTGAGCTCCCGCCCGAGCTCCGCGAGCAGGCCGGCGACGCATCCACGACATACACCTTCTCCGACTTCGAGCGGCGAACCCCGATGCTGTGGCTCGCGATCGCGTTTGCCGTCCTGGTAATCGCCTTCGGTCGCCTGCGGGGAGCGCTGTCGCTCCTGGGGCTCGGCGCGAGCCTCGCCGTGGTCCTGATCTTCATCGTCCCCGCGATCCTCGACGGCGAGGCGCCGCTCGCGGTCGCGATCTTCGGCTCGCTCGCGGTCATGCTGCTGACCATCTCGCTCGCCCATGGCCTGGGCGCGAAGAGCCTGGCGGCGATCGTCGGCACCACCGCGAGCCTGCTGTTGGTCGCGCTGCTCGCCGAGGTCTTCACCGACCTCACGCACCTCACTGGCCTCGCGTCCGAGGAGCCTGCGCTGCTTCAGCTCGGCGGCGTCGAGGTCTCCTTCGAGGGGCTGCTGCTGGCGGGCATGGTGATCGGCGCCCTCGGCGTGCTCGACGACGTCACCGTCAGCCAGGCGTCCACCGTCCTGGCGCTGCGCGCGGCGAACCCGTCACTGAGGTTCCGGGAGCTCTACGGGCGAGCGCTCGGCGTGGGCCGCGACCACGTGTCGGCGACCGTGAACACGCTCGTGCTCGCCTACGTCGGCGCGTCGCTGCCGGTCCTGCTGATCTTCAGCTCCGGCGATCTGGGCTTCGTCGACGCCGTCAACGTCGAGCTGGTCGCCCAGGAGGTGGTGGCGGCGCTGGTGGGCTCGATCGGACTCATCGCCGCGGTGCCGATCACCACCGCGCTCGCGGCCACCCTGTCGAGGGGCCTGGCTGCCGGGGCGCTGCCGGCCGAGGCCGGGCACGCGCACTGAGCGGCGCCGAGGGCGACCGGTCGGTTAGCTGCTGCCGCTGAGGCCGATGCCGGCGCCCAGCACGGCCAGCGTCAACAGCCCGACGGTGATCGCCCGCATCCGCGCTGGGGTGAGGCGGTCACCGGCCTTCGCCTGCACCCAGGCTCGAATGCCCGAGGCGGCTCCAACAGTTACCGAGGCAGTGGCAACGCACTGCATGCACATCGCGCGGTGAGCGTAGCGCGGAGGGGCCTACTGGTTCGCCTGCGAGAGCAGGTAGAGACCTAGAGAGGTGAAGCCGACCATCAGCGCCAGCATCCAGTACTGCGAGCGCGCTGCGAGGCGGCCGTCGCCGTATAAGGAGATTGCCCGATCGTGGCCAAGGACGAGCGCGGTCACGTGCCCGATTACCAGCGCCGCCACCTGTACGTACCAGATGCCTGTGGCGCTGACCAGGCCGTAGTCGATGCCCCCGCTGGCGGTGCCGAAGTAGTCCTCGCCTTGCCCAAGCGGATCGGAGAGCAGGAACGTGAACTGCGCCTGTTCCTGGAAGAGCACGAGGCTGAAGTAGTGGGCGACCAGATAGGCAAGCGCGATCGGGATGAAGGCGTGCACGAACAGCTCTCCCAGGCGGCGCGTTCCCAGCGACGTCTTGACCGTGTGCATCCCGTAGATCCCCGCCCAGAACAGGCCGGCCACGAACGCCAGGGTCAGCGCGAGGAAGATCGTGTTGGTGGTGCGCAGGGCGGCGACCGGCCCGAGCCCGAGATCCCCGAGCCACTCGAAAACGCTCGAGATCGGGTCCGCAAGCGCACCCTCGGAGGCGCCGTCGAAGGTGGTGGCGCCGATCGCCAGCAGAACGAGCGCGATCGAGCCCGGGACCGAGGGCCACGACGTGGTCCCGGCCAGCCAGCGGCGCACGCCCAGCCTTCCCTCGCGCACCTCCAGCGGCCCCAGCCGCGCGAACATCCCGAAGTAGACGGAGAACGCCTCCCCGCGATCGAGCCAGCGCTCGCTTCCGAACAGGGTCATGGCGACGAACGTGTAGGCCGAATAGGCGAGCGTTGCCAGTGCGACCGAGTGGGGCGTCAGCCCGACCGTTTGAAAACCGCTCTGACCGTAGACGAGCTCGCACCAGACGAAGCCGAGGATGCCCACGACCGCCGGCCAGCGGCCGAGCCGCTCCGGGTACGTGAGCGGCGGGGGTGGCGACTGGCCGGCAACGAGCTTGAACACGCCACCGGCGGCGCGAGCGACGGCGCGCCATGGATTGAAAGCTCGAAAGACGTCGCCGAGAAGGACGCTCAGGACGACGAGGCCGAGCCAGACGGTGACGAAGACGAACGTCACCGCGAAGTTGCGGTCGGGCGCCTCGGTGCCCTCGAGTCCCGCCCAGACGACGACCCCAAGCAGGAAGACACCGATCAACCCGGCGAGCGTTTCGGTGACCGAGTTGACGAGCGGTCGCGAGACCGTCTCCGGAAGCGCGCGCCAGTCGTCGTCCTCGAAGCGCGTGCGATGCCAGGCGACCGACAGCGCAACGAACGAGACGATTAGGACGAGCGACGCCCCCCACGCGAACAGCCACTCCGGGATCGGCAGGTCCTGCCGGCCGACCAGCGCGTGGCCGACCGGCAGGACCATGTCGCCGAGCCATCCGCCGAGCATCAGCCCGGAGTGACCGTGATCTCCGCCAGCGGGACGACCGACTGCTCGAGTTCGACCTCGAACACCCCCTCGAACGTCGCCGGCACGTCGAACGACACCTTGCCGCCGGCGCTGACGTCCTTGGCGATGTCGTAGCCGTGCAGGTGGACCTCTTCTGCGATGTCCGACTCCACGGTGAAACGGATCCGTTCGCCCTTGGCGAACTCCAGCTCCTGGACTCCGCCGACCGGCTGCCCGTCACGGACCACGATGGTCGCGACGGCAGGCTCCTGCGGCTTGTCCTCGCCGGCCCCGCCACCCTGCGAGCCGCCGTCCTCGCCGGCCTGCTGCTCGACCGTCGTGGTTGTCGCCGGGGCGGTCTCGCCGTCGTCGTTGTCGTCGCCGCCTTGGAGCACGACGAACAAGACGACCGCGACCGCCACCCCGGCGGCCCCGATGACAACCGTCCTCGCTCTCGAACTCAAAATCGGAATCTCCTTTCGGCACGGGCCAGCGCCCGCGCATCGCTCGGACCGATCCCGCGCCGGGGCGCGAAATCGGGCTGCCCACTAAGGGCTCAGGCCTGGCGAGCGATTGGGGGAGCCCGGCGGGCGAGACCGAATCGAAGTGCAAGCAAGCTGAGCGCTGGGCGGAGGGACGGCGGCAGCGGCGCGCGGACGCGCTGCGGCGCCCGCGGCAGCCGGCGCCGGGTGACGGCGGCCGCCAGGCGTCGCTCCGCCCGGTAAAGCCATCCACGAGCAATCGCGGTCAGCCCGCCCAAGGCCATCGCGAGGGGCAAGGCAAGCCAACCGCTCGCCCCCAGGATCCCGACGACGCCGTCGGGATGTCCGCCGGCCAGGGCGCTTTCAGCTAGCTCCTGGGCGAAATAGACGGCCAGCAGCGCGGCGGCGTAGCCAGCCGCGCGCTCGGTGGAGCTGACGTCACGCGTCAGCGCTGGGGCCAGTCGCACCAGAGCCGGCACGACGATCGACGCGATCAGCATCGCAACTGCGGCGGCCACCAGCAACGGCGCAACCAAGTCCAGATACGCGTGGCCCTGGCGCTCGAGCTCGACGCCGGCGCTGCCGCCGTACGCAAGCACGTATCGGAGCTGGTGCAGGGCCAGCGCGCCGATGACCAGCAGCGCGGCGCTGCCGGCGGCTCGGCTGGTGCGCACCGCAAGGCTCATCGGCGGAATCTTACGAGCGGCGAAGTCGGGGATCAGCGATCCGCCGGACGCTCGGTGGGCGCCTGGTTCCGATCCAGGCGCGGTGCGTCGACCGTTTCCTCGCTGAACACGAACACGAACACGGCCACGATCGCGATGCCGAGCACCAGCCCGAGGACGACGCCCAGCCACAGGTCTATGCGGCGACCGCGGCGCGCGGCCATGGCCGAAGTCCGCCTAGACCCCGTCCAGAAGGCGCCAGTTCGCCCTGAACGCGCTCTCCGCCGCCGCGACGAGCCGGTCGGCGTCGTCGTCGGAGGCCAGCTCCGCCACCAGCTCGCGCACCTCGGCCGCGTGCTCGCTGTCGCGCGTCGCGTGCACCCGGAAGTAGGCAGTGCCCGCGCCGTCGGAGAAGCCGTACCGGTCGAGCAGACCGTCGCGCTTCGTCACCGAGATCTCGGGCTGCCCGCTCTCGATCGCGTAGAGGCGGACCAGGTAGGAGAGGAGGTCGTCCTCGGCAGTCCAGGCCCGCACGCACTCCTCGGTCTCGGGCGTCGCGGCGTCGTCCACCCGGCCGTTGGCTGCATCCACGAACCCGTCCCAGATCCGGACGTGACCGAGCTCCTCCGCGGCGTGCCGGCGCAGCTCAGGGCGCTCCGGCGCCGCGTCGGCGGCTGCCTCGCTGAGGGTCGCGATCGCCTCAACCGCGTGCCGGTACTGACCCGAGTAGCGCGCCAGCTCGGAGGCCGTGAGCTCGCCCGCCGACCAGCGGCGGTAGAAGGGGTGGCGCAGGACGTCCCAGCGCCGGCGGCTGCGCTCGATGCGGTCGAAGATCTCCTCGGTCACTCGTCTCCTCCTCGTTCGTGGGGCGGCCGGGTGAGGATAGCCGCCCGGGTAGCGGCGAGCCGACGATCACTAACGGCGCATGCCGCTTTCGCCGCTAAGCGGCTCACTGGAATACCTTGCCTCCCTTGCGCCCGGAGCGCGCGAACATCACCGCCCCCGAGCTCCCCCAGCGTGTGCGCTGGGTGGGCGACGACCGCCCGGCCGGGATCGCCGACCTGCTCGCGAGCGGGCCGCTGCTCGTTCACTTCTTCGACTTCGCTCAACTCAACAGCCGGCGCGCGCTCCCCTACCTCCTCGCCTGGCATAAGCGCTACGCCGACGCCGGACTCACGGTCCTGGGCGCCCACACGCCCCGCTTTCCGTTCACGGCCGAGCGCGAGAAGCTCCGCGCCGCCGTCGAGCGGCTCGGGATTCGGTACCGGGTGGCCGACGACTCGAGCTACGAGCTGTGGCAGGACTACGGATGTCGCGGCTGGCCGTCGCTGTTTCTGTGGAGTCAGGAGGGAACGCTGCGCTGGTTTCACTTCGGCGAGGGCGAGTATTCCGGCACCGAGGAGGCGATCGCTGAGGAGCTGCGCAGGCGCGATCCCGAGCTCGAGCTGCCGTCGACGCTCGAGCCCCTGCGCCCCGAGGACGTCCCCGGTGCGCTCGTGGCCCCGCCCAGCGAGGAGCTGTTCCCCGGCGGATCGCGCTCGGAACCTTGGCGCGCAGAGCCAACCGCCGACCCGCTCGAGATCGAGTACGCGGCCGGCGGCGCCTACGCATCGGTCGACGGCACCGGTGCGCTGCGCGTGAGCGTCGATGATGAGCCGTCGACTGGGATCGAGGTCCACGCCCCGGGCCTGTACGAGTTGGCCTCCCACCCACGCCACTCCGAACACCGCTTGCGCCTCGCGCTCCAGGGCGATCTAGCGGTCTACTCGCTCAGCTTCGCGGCGGCGCTGCCCTAGTCACCTAGCCTGAAGAAGTGAGCTTCGACTTCCTCTTCGCGCCGGTCGAGGAGCTGGACGCCTGGCTGACCGCGCTGCTCGACGGCGCTCCGTTCCTCGCCGCCGTCGCGATCGCCTTCGTGCTGGGACTGCGCCACGCATCCGACCCCGACCATCTGGTCGCCGTCGCCTCCCTGGTTGCGGCCGAGGATGGGAACGCGCGCGCCGCAGTCAGGCTTGGCGCCTTCTGGGGTCTCGGCCACGCGGCAACGCTCCTGTTGATCGGGCTGCCCCTGATCGCGCTCGGGTCGGAGCTGCCGGCGGGCGTCGTGACCACCGCCGAAACCGCCGTCGGCGTGATGATCCTGGCGCTCGCCGCGCGCTTGAGCTGGAGGTGGTTGAAAAACGACTACGGCGATCGCGTCCGAAGCCCGCACGGGGCGTTCACGATCGGCCTCCTTCACGGCCTCGCAGGCTCAGGCGCGGTGGTGCTGCTGCTGGTCGCGACACTGCCAACTCAGCTTGCAGCCGCGGCCGCGCTGGCCGCCTTCGCGCCGATGTCGATCGTCTCGATGGCCGGTCTGACGGGCGCGTTCGCGTGGGTGCTCACCCGCCCGGCGGTTCAGCCCGCCTACCGTGCGGTGGTGGTCCCTGCCCTGGGCGCGTTCGGCCTGCTCTTCGGCCTCTGGTACATCGGCCTCACCGGCTGAGCGCCGGTCAGAGATCGGCTGGCCGGCTCAGCGTCATGTGCCAGCCCTCCGGCGCGCGCTCGAAACCAAAGCGCTCGTAGAGGCCGTGGGCGTCCGCCGTTGCCAGCAGGATCAGCCGGAGGCGATCGAACGGAGGCGTAGAGATGATCGTCTCAACCAGCCACTTCGCCAGGCCCTTGCCTCGATGCGGCTCGAGCACGAACACGTCGGCGATCCAGGCGAAGGTGGCGCGGTCCGTGATCGCACGCGCAAATCCGGCCTGCGACCCGTCCGGGGCGTAGAGGCCGAAGGGGATCGAACCGGCGATCGAGCGCTCGACCGTCTCGCGCGGGACGCCCTTCGACCAGTACGCGGTGCGCAGAAAGCCCCACGTGACGTCGATGTCGACGAGGCCGGGATCGTCCGAGATCACGTAGCCGTCGCGCTTCCACTCCATCCGCGCTGACGGTAGCGGCCGGGAGTACGATCGCGCCGCCGTGAGCGACGCCCCGCAGGCAACCGGCGTGACCCACGCGCGTGCGGCGCTGCTTGGCAATCCCTCCGACGGGTTCGGCGGAGCGACGATCGCCTTCGAGCTGCCGCAGTTCTCGGCCGAGGTGGAGGCCGGCGCGGGCGACTCGGTGAAGATCGAAGCGCAGGGAGATGGGCTCGAGTTCTGGGACGCGGCAGAGCTCGTGGCCGCAGGGCGCGCCCGCGCCTACCCAGCGGGCGGGCCGGCGGCGCTCCTGATGGCGACGGCGAAGCGATACTGCGAGCGGCTCGCCGCCGGAGGGACCGAGCTCACCGCCATCGGCTTCGACTTGAGGTTGCGCTCTTCGTCCATCCCGCCCCAGGTCGGCCTCGCCGGGTCGAGCGCGATCGTGATCTCGGCCCTGTGCGCCCTCTGCGATCTGTTCTCCGACCGGATCGAGCCCGAGCTCCTGCCCAGCTTCGCGCTCGCGTGCGAGACCGAAGAACTCGGGATCGCCGCGGGTCTTCAGGATCGCGTTGTTCAGGCCTATGGAGGGCTCGTCTTCATGGACTTCGACCCCGCGCTGGTCGCAGCGCAGGGACACGGCCGCTACGTTCCGCTCGATCCTGCGCTGCTGCCTCCGCTGGTGGTCGCCTACCGGCCCGACGCCGCCACGGACTCCGGGATCGCCCACGCGCCCATGCATGAGCGCTTCGACGCCGGCGAACCCCTGGTCGTCGAGACGATGGCGGCGATCGGCGCGCTGGCGCACGAGGGACGCGAGGCTCTACTCGCGGGCGATCGCACCCGCCTGGGCAAGCTGATGGATCGCAACTTCGAGCTGCGGCGACGCATCTACGAGCTCGATCCTCGTCACGTCGCGATGATCGATGCGGCGCGATCGGCCGGGGCTGCGGCGAACTTCGGCGGCTCGGGCGGCGCTGTGGTCGCACTGCCCCCGAGGGACGCGCTCGCAGGTCGGCTGCGCCGCGCGCTCGAGGCCGAAGGACTGGTCGTGGTCGAGTAGAGACCGCGCGTCGCGGGTCGATCGCGCACCGGGCTCGGGTGCGGCGACTCGATCAGTCAGCCCCGACCAGCTCGTCGGCGAGCGGGCTGCGCCAATAGAGCACGTGTCTGCCGTGGCGGCGGACAGTGACCAGCCCCGAGTCGCGCAGCGCGCTCAGGTGCTGCGAGACACCGCCCGGAGTCATCTGCAGCCGCTCGGCGAGGTCAGTGGTCGTTCGCGGCGCGCCGAGGTCGTTGAGCAGTGCCGCGCGCGTGCGGCCGAGCACCCTCGTCAACGCATCGGCAGGCGCGGCGGCCGACTCCCACAGGAGTGCGACCCCGCGTGCCGGGAAGACGACCGTCGGCTGCCATGGCGGCTGGGTCATGGCCGACGGCTTATCGCACGTGAAGGCGCTCGGCACCAGCACCAGGCCGCGACCAGCGAGCTCGATCCGCTCGGCGTGCTCCATGATCACGTCGACGCCGTCGTCCCTCCATGCGACCCGCGGATGTAGGTCGGCGAACAGGTGCGCCGCGCCACCCTCCGCGAGGCGTCTCGAGCGATAGAGCAGGTCCGCCTCGAGCAGCGAGTGAATCCGAGTCCAGTGCGGCTCGATGCCGCGGCGCCAGAACTCCGCCAGGATCTCCGCGAGCCGGTCGACCGCGGCTCGAGGGTCATCCAGGTAGGGACGAAGCCCCTCGAGCGGGTGGCCAAGGCCGACGAGCAGCTCGGCGTCGTTTCGAATCTGCTCCGGGCGAGTGGATCGCACCAACTCGAGCTCATCCACGAAGTTCGTCAGCGGGGTTGAGGGTGGGGGCGTCACGAAGTCGGCGATGTAGCCGTGGCGAGGCAACAGCGCGTAGGCGGGCGACAGGTCGAGCCCGCCGATCTCGCCGCGAACCTGCTTGATCCACGGCAGGTGAAGCGAGATCAGGTCGGGGTCGCGCAGCGCCCGGATCGCGGCCGCGGTCTCCCACATCGGGGAGATCGCGAAGCGGGTCCTTGCCAGGTCCTCGACGGTGAATTCGTAGCGAACGATTTAGTGCAGTCTAAATGATTGGTGCGAAAACCCAGGCGCACGGATGATCAAGGGGCTCGGACAGTTCGGAAAGGAGTCGCCCGTGTACCCCTCGACATTCGCCCACCTGCACACCGACTACGACCCCCGCGTCGCCGCGGCTCAGGCCCGGGCGGCGAGCTCCGTGCGGATCTCCTTCGGGAGCATGAAGCGCACGTCCTCGTCGACCGTGCGCAGCTCGTCGACGTCGTCGGCTCCGCGCTCGCGGAAGAACTCGACGAGCTCCGAGACGAGCTCCTCGGGCGCGCTCGCGCCGGAAGTGAGGCCGACCGTCTGCACGCCGTCGAGCCATTCCTCGCGCACCTGAGACGCGTTGTCGATCAGGTGCGAGTCGGCGCCGTGCTCGCGCGCGACCTCAACCAGGCGGTTGGAGTTGGACGAGTTGGTGGATCCGATCACCAGCACCAGCTCACACTCGCGCGCGAGCTGCTTGACCGCGATCTGGCGATTGGTCGTCGCGTAACAGATGTCGTCGGACTTCGGCGCCGTGATGTTGGGGAACTTGGCGCGCAGCCTGGCGATGATCTGCGTGGTCTCGTCGACGGAGAGCGTCGTCTGGGTGATGTATGCGACTCGGCCTGGATCGGAGACCTCGAGGTCGTCCACGTCGTCGGCGGTCTGCACGAGCACGATGTTCTCGCGGGCCTCGCCCGTGGTTCCCTCGACCTCCTCGTGACCCTCGTGGCCGATGAGGACGATCGTGTAGCCCTGCTCGGCGAACTTGCGAGCCTCGACGTGAACCTTGGTCACCAGCGGGCAGGTGGCGTCGATCGTGCGCAACTGCCGGGCCTCCGCATTGGCGTGCACGCTCGGAGCCACGCCGTGGGCGGAGAACACGACGAGCTCGCCCTCCGGGACCTCGGTCTCCTGGTCGACGAAGATGGCGCCGCGCTCGGCAAGCTGGGAAACCACGTGCTTGTTGTGCACGATCTCCTTGCGCACATACACCGGGGGTCCGTAGAGCTCCAGCGCCTGCTCGACCGCCTGCACGGCACGGTCGACACCCGCGCAGTAGCCGCGCGGCGCGGCCAAGAGGACGCGCTTGGGCGCCTGTGTTGCGGTGGCCCCGGCCATGCGCAAAGGGTAGCCGTCGCCGGCTACGGGGTGGCAGGCCGTGGCAGGGCCCGCAGGGCGGCCTCGCCCACGGCGTCGAGGCTCTCCGCGCAGACCTTGTCCAGCGTGTCCTCGGGCGTGTGCCAGTAGGCGCCTGGCGACGGGCCGGGCCCGAACTCGAAGTCGATGAGGTCCACCGCGGGGATTCCAGCCTCCCGGAAGGGGATGTGGTCGTCGAGGATCGGATCGGCCTTGCCCTCGAACGGGTCGGCGTTTCCGTCCACCTTTCCGGCCCCCTCGGCGAATTGGTCGTACAGGTTGCGGCTCGAGTTCGGCTCGTATGGGATCTGCAGGTCACAGTCTCCGACCAGGTCGAAGAGGACCATCGCGCCGATCTCGTTCAGCGGCGGCGTGCCCTGCCGGCTCCCGCGCCTGGCGTACTCGACGTACTGCCTGCTGCCCCGCAGCCCGTCGGAGAGGAAGTCGCGGTCGCCCCGTGCCTCCTCGGCGTCGAACAGCGCCAGGTGAATCGGCGGGCCCTGAACGCGCGGGGCCAGCGCCCGCGCCAGCTCGAGGACGACGGCGACGCCCGACGCGCCGTCGTTGGCCCCTTCGAATCCCGGTCCGACGTCGTCCTTTGTGTCGTGGTGTGCGCCGATCACGATCGCCTCTGAGGATTGGTCGCCCGGAATCGTCCCGACCACGTTCAGGTGGGGGCGCTGGATGCGCACGTCGCGCACGCCCGCTTCGCGCAGGCGCGCGGCGATCAGCTCGGCGGTCTCCCGGCTGGCGGGCGAGCCGGCGGGTCGCTGGCCGATCGCCACCTGAGCCTCCAGGTCGGCGAACGCGCGGTCGGCGTCAAATTCGCCCGCAGCGACGTCGTCCAACGTACGCCCATCGTCGCCCGATCCGCACCCGGCGAGCACGGCGGCGGCCACCAGGCTGCAGGCGAGGACACGCATGCGGCGCGAGGCTACTGGGGCGGGTATGTTGGCTTGCATGGCCCAGGGCCACATGGAGCGACTGAGCGCGCTCGACGTCTCCTTCCTTACCAACGAGAGCTCGTCGAGCCACATGCACGTGGGCGGAATCCTGATCTTCGAGGGTCCACCGCCAAGCTACGAGGACCTGCTCGAGCACGTGTCCTCGCGCCTTCACCTGGTGCCTCGCTTTCGTCAGAAGCTCGCCTACCCGCCCGTCCCGACGGGGCGGCCGTTCTGGGTCGACGACCCCGCGTTCAACCTCTCCTACCACGTCCGCCACTCGGCGCTGCCGGCGCCGGGCTCAGAAGAGCAGCTCCGCAAGATGGCCGCTCGTGTCTACTCGCAGCAGCTCGACCGCACCAAGCCACTCTGGGAGCTCTGGCTGGTCCAGGGGCTGACGCGAAAGCGCTTCGCCCTGGTCACGAAGACCCACCACGCTTTGGTCGACGGCGTCTCGGGCGTAGACATCGCAACCGTGCTCTTCGACCTGAAGCCCGTGCCCGAGCCCGCCGAGCCCGACCACGACTGGGTGCCCGATCCTGAGCCCTCTGGGGCTCGCCTGCTCGCCAAGGACGCCGAGGGGCTGTTGCGGACGCCGGTGCGGCTGCTGCGACGGCTGGAACAGGCGGTTGAGCACCCCAGTGCCACGGTCCAGCAGCTCGGCCATTCGGCGGAAGGCATCGGTGAGATCGGCTGGGCGTTCGTCAACGCGGCTCCGAAGGTGCCGCTCAACGTCGAGATCGGCTCCCACCGGCGCTATTCGTGGGTGCGCAGCGACCTGGCGCAGTTCAAGAAGGTCAAGGACGCGCTCGGGGGCACGGTGAACGACGTCGTGCTCGCGGTCGTGGCGGGCGCGCTGCGCTCATGGCTTCAGGGTCGCGGCATCCGGACCGAAGGACTGGAGCTGCGCGCGCAGGTCCCGGTGAGCATCCGCGCCACGGACGAGCGCGGACACCTCGGCAACAAGCTGGCGGCCCTGCGCGCGCCCCTTCCCGTCTACGTCGAGGATCCCGTCGCTCGGCTGGAGACCGTGAGTCAGGCGATGCACGGCCTCAAGCAGTCAAAGCAGGCCCTCGGCGCGGAGGTGATCTCCCGCTTCAACGACTTCGCTCCTCCGACGTTGCTGGCCCAGGCGGCGCGGATCAACTTCTCGACCCGCCTCTTCAACGTCGTGGTCACCAACGTTCCGGGCCCGCAGGTGCCTCTGTACGTGCTCGGCCGCGAGCTCGAGGACTGCTTCCCGGTCGGCTTCCTGCCGCCCCACCAGGCCCTCTTCGTCGCGATCATGAGCTACAACGGCGGCATCAACTTCGGGCTCCTCGCCGACTATGACTCGATGGAGGACGTCGATGTGATCGCCGAGGGCATCGAGCGCTCGATCGCGGAGCTCGTCGAAGCGGCCGACGAAGCGTCCGAGCGCCAACCCGCCCCCGCTTCGGCGTAACATTCGTCACGAACTGAGGCCCCAGGGCACGCCACGACCGGAGGCACCGTGAACGACGAGGGCTCTGACAGCACGATCTCGACACCGTTTCGATACCACCTGGAGCTGACTCCGGCCCAGCTGAAGATCGTCCACACAGCCCTGCGCAGCCTCCTCGACGACTTCGGCCGCGACCAGGCCGAGATCCAGAGGCTGATCCACGAGCTGCTGGCAAAGCTCCCCGACGAGCACGCGATCAGGGCAATCCAGCTCGACGCCGAGCTCGAGCGCGAGTTGGACCTGCCCCAGTCCTCGGATGACGGCCCGCCTCGCAGCGCGGCCTAGCGGCACTCAGTCAACGGCGGAGACCAGCGTTCGCAGGCCCTCGAAGCTGTCCGACCATCCGTCACGGTGGAGCGCGAGACGGCCCTCGGTCGCAAACGGGCCCTGGTCGAGAGTCAGCATCGTCGACCCGCCCCGATCCTCGAGCGTCAGCGACACCAGAGTCTCCTGGTCGTCCGGATCCGGGTCTTCCCAGATGAAGGTGTAGGCGAGGCGTCCCGGTGGATCGACCGCCCGGAACTCACCACGCAGGTAGAAGGCGTCGCCATCGGGAGGCTGCATCTTGATTCGGTAGCTCCCTCCCACGCGTGGCTCGAAGTCGACGTTTGGGGAGGTGAACCCTGCCGGGCCCCACCACTGAGCCAGCTGGTTGGGCGCGACCAGGGCCTGAAACACGCGCTCCGGCGAGGCGTCGAGAACTTGCTCGAGATGAAGCCTCAGGTCCCCGATTGGCCAACCCTAACCGGCGGCCTCTACGCTGGCCGATCTTCGATGAGCGTTTCCGTTCAGATCGGGCTGCTGCTTGCCCTGGCCACGGCCTTCGCCTCGGTTCTCGGCTTCCTCTACAAACAACCGCTGCGCGGTCGAGTCGCCTCAGGTCGAGATGCGCCGTCCCGTGCGCACATCGCTGGTGCTGTTTCGCTCCCGCTGGTATGTGCTCGGCATCCTGATCGCGCTAGCGGGGCTGGGGGCCTGCACGTCGGCGCCCTGGCAGTCGGCGAGCTCCCATCACATCGATGCCAAATCGACGAGTCGATTCCGTCTACCGCACCGCCCTCAGGGCTCGCTCCGCCCGCGGCGCATACAGCGGATTGAAGCGCGGCGCGTGGTCGAGCAGCAGCGAGAGCAACTGCCGCGCCCGGTTCTCCTGGCCACCAGCTTTGGCGATCATGCCTGCGTGGTAGAGGAAGTCCGGGTCACGTGAACCAAGCCGCATCGCCTCGGCCGACAGACGCCTCGCGGCGTCGATCCGCCCGGCGCGATAGAGGGCCCACGAGTACGCGTCGGCCGAAGACACGCTCGGGGCCGAACGCCAGGCTCGGCGACCGTAGCCGAGGGCGACCGCCGGGTCACCGTGCTCTGCCTCGTTCAGCGTCACGCCGGCGTCGTAACCCGAGCCCTCTGCGAGGCCCTGTCGTTCGAGCTCGCTCGCCAGCGTGTAACGACGCTCCGCGGCGGCGAAGCGGCCGGCGGCCTGTTCGAGCTCGCCGAGCTGAGTGAGAGCGTCGGGCGACGGGGAGTCGCCTAGCTGCCCGCGAAGCGCCTCGATTGCCGGGACAAGCTCGCCGCGACCGGCCTTCAGCATGGCGAGTCCGGTGATGGCCTTTCGATAGGCCGGATCGATGGACAGCGCGGCGCGATACCCGTGCGCGGCGGCGGCGTATCGGCCTCGATTTGCCGCGAGATCCGCCTCGAGCGACCGAATGTAGGCAGACCCCTCGATTGTCCCCGAGCCCGCCGAGACGGCGGAGTCGAGCGCCCGGGCGGCGCCGGGTAGATCGCCGTGGAGCTCGCGGTAGTACGACACCCGGGAGTACGACGCGAGCGTCGGCTTGAGGCGCAGCATCCGATCCAGCTTCCGCGCCGCGACCCCGTAGCGACCCGTCTCGATCAGCCCGTCGACGAGGGCCGCATACGGGGCGACCAGACCGGGCTCGGCGCGATGCGCCCGCCGCGCCAGCTCGAGGCCGTCGGCGAACTGATGACGGGCGAGCGCGATCGTTGCCAGGCCGGAGATCGCGGCGACGTTGTCGGATTCAATGGCCAGCGCACCCTCGTAGGCGCGCTCGGCCCGCGCGTAGTTGAGAGCGTCGCCGGTCTCGCGCGACCGCTGGTAGAAGGCGTCTCCGAGCGCGACCGCCGCCTGAGCGTCGTCAGGCCGTGCGCGGATCGAGTCGCGCAGCGTGGCGATCAACGCCCCTGTGTCACTCGGGGGCGCAGACGCTGCCGTCTCGGGCGCCGGGGCGGTCAGCTCGGGGGACCGGTTTGCCATCGACAGCACCGCGATCAACGCGGCGAAGGCGAGCAGCGGGGCGGTCAGCAAGGTCAGACGGGGCAGTGAATTTTGGTTTCGAAGCATGTCGGTCTCCTCGCGATTCAAGGCGCCGACGGAGGGAGCGCCGTCCGTGGCGCTCCCTCCGATCGGTCGGTCCCTCAGCCGCCTCCCGCCGGGACGGGCGGATGCGTGGGCTGGATGAACTGGCCCGGGTTCGAGTCGAAGCCCGAGTCCGGCTCGTTGAGGTAGGGGAACTGGTTCAGGAACCCCTTGGTGTCCTCGTCCACTCCGTCGCCGAGCGGCACCTGATTGCCGACCAGGAAGCCGGCGATCACCTGGAGCTCGATGTCGACGACGTCATCCGTGAGGCGACGCCCGTTCGGGAAGCCGGCGGTATCTCCGCCGATCACGCCGAACCGGTCGGGCATCGAGCTCGGATCGATCCCGAGGTTGAGCTTGAGGGTGTCCACCGGCGTGCCGGCGTACTTGCCCTTGTGCTCGTTCAGCCCCGGGATCCCCTGGAGCAGCGCCTGGACGATGTCGGTGCGATCCGTCTCCGGGGCGCCGACGCCGAACAGGGCGTTCAGGACCGCAGCCAGCTCCGGCTGGGTCACAAACTGGCCATACAGCTCAGCGTCGCGGTCCGGAGTGGTGCGGTTGAACCGGTCCTTCATCCCGAGCGGGATGACGACCTCGTTGACGAGCGGGTTGCCGAGGCGCGAGACCTGGACCCACTTGTTCTTCTTCTTGCGGCCGGCCTTCTTGGGCGGCTTGCCGCTGGCGTCCGTCACCTGCAGGCGTCGCCGCTCGGTCGTCGACCAGACGCCCACAACGGCGTTGTGCGCGTCCGCGTCCTCGACCTGCCGACCGTTCCTGGTGACCTTCGACTCCGGGATCTGCATGACGGTCGTCGAGGTCCAGTAGCCGGACAGGTCGTCGCGGCCGGCGCCCTCGTTGCCGGTGCCCATGCGGACGTTGATCGCGTCGAACGCGGCCCCGAGGTCGACGAAGAACGGATCGTCGCGGGTGCCGACGAACAGCTTCGTGCCGTCGCTCAGCGTTCGCTTCGCCTGGTCGACGAAGTTCCCGTAGTTGGGGAACGTCTTCGGCCCGATGTTCGGCGGTGCAACCGGGAGGTCGTTCGCGATCTTCTTGCGCTTGCGGAGCTTGCCGTTGCGCTTGTACGTCTCGCGGACTACGTCATACGTCTGGACCACGTTCAGGCCCGGATCGTTGAAGTCCTGCGTGCCCGGCCCCGCGTACAGGAACGAGTTCGGGTTGCGGGTCTTCGTGTCGAACGTGAACCGGTACTTGATGTCGGCAACACCGTCGCCGTTGTTGTCGATGTTGTTGTAGTACCGGGCGCGATCGTCGAACCGGAAGAAGTTCGGCCCGTTCGCCGGCACCTGGCCCGGGATCCAGTTGGACGCGATCGTGATCGCGTCCTCGGCACCCGGGGCGGTGAAGGCGTAGACATCGGTGTTGTCCGCGGAGGGGTCGAGCATGATGTTCGGTGCCTCGCGGTGCGAGGACCCGATCGACAGCGGCACGACGATCGCCGAGGCGACGGCGGCCGCGATCACAAGCGACCACCCCCTTGCGGACAGGGGTGCGTTCCTCATCTATGGACTCCTTTCGGATGAGGGTTTGTCTGCGCCGGGCGGAGCGGACCCTGGTCCGTGCGGGTCCCGGGTCTCATCCGCCCGCGTTGCATCCCTTTACGGCGGGATCGCCGAGCTGGATCAGTGGATCTTGCGGCGGCGCCCGGGTATCGTCAGCGTCGTCGAACCGAAAGGAGTTGGCATGGAGGATCTACGCGCGCGCGAAGCGCCAAACGTCGGCGAGCAGGACCTCAAGTTCGCGTTGACCGGGATCGGGATCTGCGTCGTCATTGCGCTCGCGCTGATGATCTTCGGGTAAGCGCGAGTCCCATCCGGGGCCGCGTCGCGGGGCCGCCCCGGCTAGTCGGGGAGGCCGGCGGCCGCTCGGGCCTGGGCTTCCTCGTGGGGCAGGAAGATCTCGACGCGAGTGATCAGGCCGTCCTCGTCGAAGCTGAAGACGGTGAAGGACTTGACCTCGAGCTCGATGCCGCTGCCGGCACCGCGGGCCTTGACGTGCTGCCTGCTGAGGACCTTTCCGCCTTCGCCGACGAGCCAGTCGAGCGGCCGGATCACCTGCTCCGCGAACGCATCCGGCTCCATCCAGGCCCGAAACCGTCCGGCGCCGAGGTGCGGCGCCTGCGAACCGGGCGGGACGAGCTCGACCTGGGGATGGACGAGCTCCAGCGCCGTGTCGTAGTCCGCGCGTCCAACGGCTTCGAGCAGCCGCCGTGAGCGCTCGATGTTCTCCTGCGACATCGTCCGCAGGCTATGGGCTCGACGCAAGGCGAGGGCGCGCTCGAAACGCGTCCCGGTCTCCCGCGTCTGCCGGTCGGTGAGTGGGATCACACGATCAAAGCCGCGTGTCGTCAGTGCCCTGGCCGTTGGGCTGGCTGCGATTGCCCTCGCGATTCCGGGCGCCGCGGCTGGCTACTCGACCACGGGGGACGATCCCGCGGGACCAGCTTCCGCTTCGACGCCGCCGACCACGCGCGAGAGCGCGGTCGTGGTGCGCCGGGACGGATCCCGGGCGGTTCCATTTGTCGCCGACGTGAGCGGCACTTCGTCGGCCGCTGCTGCAAGCGGCGACTTCGACTGGGGCGATGCGGCGATCGGCGCCGGCACCATCCTCGGCATCGTGGCGCTGTTGGGCGCGACCGGGCTTGCGATTCACCACCGCAGGCGTGTTGCCCCGAGCGTGAGCTGACGTACGACGGGTCGCCGCCTCGAGCGACACCCACGACTTGGAGAGACCGGTCCACCGGTCTCTCCTCGTCACGATCGAAGAGGCTCGGAACCCCAGTTAGGCCCCAGGTTCGAATCCTGGTTCTGGGCGTTGACGTTTGGCAGGCGTTTAGGCCGGCAGCGTTACCAGTCTGAAACCGTGCCGCAACCCGGGCCTGTACAGATCCTCCCGAGTCCCCCTATCGTTCCTGAAGGCCGCCGAAAGCGAGGACGCGCACGTGCAAGTGAGGGATGACCCGCAGGTCGGCACCGAGCTTGCCGGCTATCGGATCGACTCGCTGCTGGGCCGCGGCGGCATGAGCGTCGTCTACCTGGCCGAGGATCTGCGGCTCAAGCGGAAGGTCGCGCTCAAGCTGCTCGCTGCCGGCCTCGCCGAAGACGAATCGTTCCGTGACCGCTTCCTGCGCGAGTCGGAGCTGGCCGCCTCGATCGACCATCCGAACATCGTCCCGATCTACGAAGCGGGGACGACCGGGAGCCTCCTCTTCATCGCCATGCGCTACGTCGAGGGGCGTGACCTGAAAGAGCGCCTGCAACGCGTTTGTTTGGAACCGCGGGAGGCGGCGGGCCTCCTCGCCCAGATGGCGAGTGCCCTCGATGCGGCACACGCGCGCGGCCTCGTGCATCGCGACGTCAAACCCTCCAACGTGCTCCTCGACCCGGGCGCCCGCCCCGACGGTTCCGACCACGTCTACCTGGCGGACTTCGGCCTCACGAGGCGGGTCTCCGAGGAGAGCGGAATCGGCGAAGACGGCCACCTGATGGGCACCATCGACTACGTCGCTCCCGAGCAGATCGCCGGTGAGACGATCGACGGGCGGGCGGACGTCTATTCGCTCGGCTGCGTGCTCTACGAGTGTCTCGTCGGGCAGCGCCCGTTTCGGGGTGACTCGGACATCGCGGTCGTGTTCGCGCACCTCGAAGCTGAGCCGCCGGCGCCGAGCGCACAACGGCCGGAGCTGCCGGCGGCGCTCGACGCCGTGATCGCGCGGGCGCTGGCCAAGGATCCAGAGCGCCGCTACCCGAACTGCCGAGAGCTCGCCAAGGCGGGGCTCGCGGTCGCGGTCGACGAGGCAAGCCGCCTGCTCGTCGATGTCGCCTCCCGCGCCGCCGGCGGCAGGAGCGACCTGAGCGAGGCCGAGGCCGAGCTGGCCGGCAAGGTGATCGACCTTCAGGTAGTGCGCGAGCAGGCGCGGGCTCTCGCGGGCCAGGAGACCCCGGCCCGCGTGTCCGCTGAGGGGATCTGCCCGTTCAAGGGTCTCGCGAGCTTCGAGCCGGCGGATGCCGACTATTTCTTCGGCCGCGAGCGGGTCGTTGCCGAGCTCGTCGCCCACGTCGTCGGCGTTGGCTTCCTGGGCATCGTCGGGCCGTCGGGCAGCGGCAAGTCGTCGGTCCTCCGCGCGGGTCTGCTCCCCGCCCTCTCAGGAGGGGTCCTGCCGGGCAGCGAGCGATGGCGCCGTTTGCTGCTGCGCCCGGGCGAGCGGCCGCTGGACGAGCTTCGCCGCGCGCTCGTCTCGGGAGCGGAAGACCCTCTGGTCGAGGCCCTCGACGCGCTGCCCGCCAACGAGCGCCTCCTCCTCGCCGTCGACCAGCTCGAGGAGCTGTTCACCGCCTGCCGCTCCGAAGCCGAGCGTGCTGCGTTCGCCGACACCCTTGCTCGCGCGGCCGCTGACCCGGAGGGCCGGGTGGTCGTTGTCGTCGCGCTGCGGTCCGACTTCTACGGGCGGTTCGCCGCCTACCCGCGACTTGCCGAGCTGCTGGGTGCGAACCAGGTGCCGGTCGGGCCCATGCAGGCCTCGGAGCTGCGACGAGTGGTTGAGTTGCCGGCCGGCCGGGTGGGGCTGCGCGTGGAGCCGGAGCTGGCCGACGCGCTCGTCGACGACGTGGAGGGCGAGCCGGGCGCACTGCCGTTGCTGTCCACCGCGCTGCTCGAGCTCTGGCAGAAGCGGCAAGACAATGCGCTCGCCCTGGCTGCCTACCGCGAGTCCGGCGGGGTCCACGGTGCGGTCGCGCGGCTGGCCGAGGCCACCTACGCTCGCATCCCCGACGGGCGCAAGCAGCTCGTGCGCGCCATCGTGCTGCGCCTGGTCGGCGAGGGCGAGGGCGACATACCGGTGCGCCGCCGCGCTCCACTCGCCGAGCTCGACCTGGAGCGCCACGGGGATGTGGCGGACGTGCTCGCGGCGCTGGCCGACAGCCGCCTCGTCACCGTCGGCGAGGGCTTCGTCGAGGTCGCCCACGAGGCGCTGCTGAGCGAATGGCCGCGCCTGCGCGAGTGGATCGAGGAGGACGCCGAAGGGCGCCGGCTTCACCGTCACATCACCGAGGCGGCGACCGAATGGGATGCAGCAGGGCGCGATCAGGGCGAGCTCTACCGCGGCGCTCGCCTCGCTGGGGCCCTCGACTGGAGCGCCGATCACGCGCTTGACCTCAACGAGCTCGAGCGCGAGTTCGTCACCGAGAGCCGCGAGGTCTCCGAACACGAGACGAAACGGGCGCGCCGCACGAACCGGCGTCTGCGCGCGCTGCTCGCCGGGGTCGCGGTCCTGCTGGCCGCGGCTCTCGCGGGAGGCATCTTCGCGCTCGTCCAGCGCGGCGAGGCGCGCGACGCGGAGACGGCGCAGCTGGCCCAGCGCCTCGGCGCCCAGGCGCTCGTCGAGGAGGACCTCGACCGTTCGCTCCTGCTCGCGCGCCAGGCGGTCGCGGTCGACGACTCACCGCAGACGCGCAGTTACCTGCTCTCCGACCTCCTGCGCGCCCCGGCAGTGACGGGAGTCATGCACGGCGAGTCCGACATCCTTCACGGGATCGCGGTCAGCCCGGACGGAAGGACGCTTGCAGTCGCCGATTTAGACGCCGGGCTCCTCTTCTTCGACGCCCGGACGTACGAGCGGATCGGCGAGCCGCTGCCGGTGAGGGGCGAGGCCGAGAGCGTCGCGTACAGCCCCGACGGTGAAACGGTTGCTGTCGGGTCGGGGCACCGAATACGCCTGATCGACGCGCGTACCCGAGCCAACCTGGCGGCCGCGCGTGTCGCCAATCGCGGCTTTGTAAGCCGCATAGCCTTCACGAAAGACGGATCGCAGCTCGTAGTCGCCGTCGTCGCGGACTTCCTCTCGCTAGCCGTTTCGATGACCGTGCTCGACGCCACTACCCTGGCGGCGACCGGCCCACCGATCGAGCCGGACCACTTTGCCGGCGCCTACGTCGGTTCCTATTTCGAACCGCCCGGGTTCGCGCTCATGCCCGACGGCCGCTCGCTCGTCATCGCGACGGACGAGCACGAGCTCGTCTGGTGGGAGCTCCGGAGTCGCGCGCCGACCAGGCGACTTGAGATCGGCGCCGGCCACCATGCGCTCGCGGTGAGCCCGGACGCGGGCACCATCGCCGTCGGCATCGAGCGGGGCATCCAGCTGGTCGACACTCGCAGCGGAGCTGTGCGGACGGCGACCGGCCAGCTCGACGGGGACCCGAGCTGGCTGCTCTTCAGCCCCGACGGCGAAACCGTGGTCTCGACGAGCCTGGACGGTACCGTGGCGCTCTGGGATGTCGGGTCGGGGACGCTCCGCGAGATGCTGCGCGGCCACTCGCGCTCCGTCCAACAGCCGGTCTTCAGCCCCGACGGGGAGACGCTCTACACCGTGAGTCACGACGGGACTGCGATCGCCTGGGACATCGCGGGCGAGCGCGGCCTCGAACGGCACTTCACCTTCACGCATGCCGCGCTCGCGAACCGCGCGGGTTATGACGGGCACCCCGGGAGCTTTAGCCCGGATGGGCGGCTCCTTGCGCTCGGTCTCAAGGGGGAGGGCATCCGCCTCTGGGATGCGACGGACCTGACCCCGATCGGCCGGCCCCTCTTGGAGACGGGCGGGTTGGTCTATGCACTCGCCTTCGCTCCGGACGGGCGAACGCTAGCCGCCGGGACCGTCGGGGGTGAGGCAACGCTCTGGGATGTCGAGAGCCAGTCGCTCCTGCGACGGCTCCCGGTCGGACCGGGAGTGGTCGTGGGCGTCAGCTTCAGCGCCGACGGCACGGTCCTGGCCACGGCCGGCCCCGAAGGCGTGGATCTCTGGGACGTCGCAACCGGAGAAGCGCTCGGCACGATTGCCCTCGGCGTGCCCGCAGGAGACGTCGCTTTCGGCCCGACCGGATCGACTCTTGCGTTCGTCCACGAGAACGGAGGAACAGCGGAGGTCTGGGACGCTGCGCAGCGCTCGCGGATCGCCAAGCTGCCAGTGGGCACTGAACTCCGCAAGTCCGGCGGCGTATCTGTGTTCACGGCGATCGCGTTCAGTCCCGACGGCCGAGTGCTAGCGACGGGCGGGTTGGACGACCCGATCGTGCGCGTCTGGGACGTCCGTACCGGGAAGCTCATCCGCGAGCTCGACCAGGGCAGCGCCGGCGCGTTTACGCTCGACTTCAGCCCCGACGGCCGAACCCTCGCCGTCTCCGGCTTCGAGCCCGTCGCGTCGCTCTGGGACGTCGCCACCGGAGCCCGGATCGGACCGACGCTCACGGCCGGGAGCCGCCGGGCAGAGATCGACCTGTCCCCGGACGGACGCGAGCTGTTGATGACCGCCGCAGACGGCCGTGGAGCAGTCTGGGACGTCGACCCGGAGTCGTGGGCGGAGCGTGCCTGCGCGCTCGCGAACCGCACGCTGACGCCCGAGGAGTGGGAGGAGTTCCTCCCAGGGCGGTCGTACGAGCCGGCTTGCGCGCCCTGAGCCCGGTTCAAGGGCGAATCGACCAGGTGAAGCGCGTGAGCGCGGGCGGCGGAGCGAGGCCGCCGGGGCGCAGCCCCCGCCGGACGAGCAGCGTTGGCGGGATGGCCTCCCTCGCGAGTCTGAGGCGGGCCGGGCCAAGGCCCTCGCGGTGCCACCTCGTCGACAGCCCAACGACGAGGAGACCGGCGTCGCGGCTCGCCTCCAGCATGCCCTCTTCGCCCGGCGGAGCCAGCAGCGGCTCGGCCGAGATGCCTACGACCCGCTGGACCGCGAGCGCGCCGTGCGAGAGCAGGCGGCTCGCGTCGCGCCTGCCGCGCTCCGGCACCGCGGCGGCACCTGCGAGCCGAAGCGACAGATGCTCGGCGCGCGCGAGCCAGGCTCCGAGCTCGACCGCCGCCCAGTCGTGCTCGGCCCCGCCGAACGGGACGAGGACGGGGCCCTCGGGCGTTGCGTCCCGAGGAACGAGCAGCGCCACGTCGCAGGGCGCCTCCGCGAGCACGACGGCGTGCCGTTCGTCGGGAGCTCCCTGAACCAGGAGCTCATCGGGTGTGTCGGCGAGCAAGAGATCGACGTCGAGCTCGGCGGCGAGCCGAACGAGTTCCTCACCCGGCGCCGTCGACGTGAACGAGGCCGAACGGGCTGTAACACCGCGCGCTTCGAGTGCGGACCGGCGCTCTTCGAGCCAGGCTGACGCGGAGCGAAGCTCGGCCGCGTCCGACACGAGCCGGGCCAGGATCATGATGCGAGGCGGGTCTCGCACAAGCGGCTCGGCCACCGCGAGCAGCGCGTCAACGCGCGCCTCGTCCGTGATCGCGACGAGAATCGACCGCTCCCCAGCCTCGCCGAGAGAGGCGGGTGCCGCCGGAGGGGGGTTCAACGCCGGCTCCTGCCGAAGGATCGCCCGCTCCAGCTCCTGGAGCGCAGCACTCGGTTCGATCCCGAGCTCGTCGACGAGGGTCCGGCGCGCATCCCTGTAGGCGTCCAGGGCCTCCGCCTGCCGACCAGACCGGTAGAGCGCCGTCATCAGGTGCCTCCTCAGGCGTTCGCGGAGCGGGTGCTCGGCGACGAGTGCCTCGAGCTCTCCGACCAGCTCGTCGTGGCGCCCGAGTGCGAGGTCGGCGTCGATCCGGAGCTCGACTGCCGCCAGCCTGATCTCCTCGAGCCGGGCGATCGCGGTCTGGGCGAAGCTCTCGTAGGCGAAGTCCGCGAGCGCCGGGCCCCTCCACAGCGACAGCGCGTCGCGTAGCCGCTCGGATGCGTCGGCCGGTTGGCCGCGGGCAAGCAAGCTCCTCCCCTCGTCCACCAGCCGCTCGAAACGGTCCAGATCGAGCTCGTCGGGCGAAATCCCGAGGACATAGCCGGGCGATCTGGTCGCCAGCACATCCTGCGGGAGCACCTTGCGCAGGCGAGAGACATACACCTGCACCGTCTTGATCGCGGTCTCGGGCGGGCGTTCGCCCCACAGCTCCTCGGCGATGCGGTCAACCGGGACGACCTCGCCGCGGTGAAGCAGCAGGACTGCGAGCACCGCACGCTGCCTAGCACCCCCGAGCGGCACCTCACGCCCGTCGGCCAGGACCTCGAGCGAGCCAAGAATGCGGAATTCCATGATCGGACCCGGCTCCCAGGTGACGCTACCACCGCCGAGCGGGCCATTTGCCGGTTTGCAAACCGATCTCAGCCGAGCGTTTGCCGCTGCGATCGAGGCTGCCAGGCGACGGACCGCGTTGGGGCGGTCCCCACTGAGAGGAGCGGACATGAACGTCAACCAACGCATACTGCGACGCGGCGTTGCGGTCACCTGCCTCGTCGGCGCGATCGCCGCACCCGCGGCATCCGCGGAACCGGGCCAGTTCGTCGGCCCGTACGATTCGAGCCAGCCCGGCATCGGCTCGGTCGGATCGCCGGTCGGCCAGTGGACCCCGACCGAGCTCGGGCAGGCCGTCGGCGAACCCGGCGAAAGGCGGAGCGGCCAGGATCAACGGCAGCCCGGGACCTCGGGCGGCGGCTACGCCGCGGGCACTGTGATTCGCGACGGTTCCGCGGCGGTGCCCTTCGTCGCCTGGGTGAACGGCGCGCCGCCGGCCAAGGCGGAAGCACGATTCGACTGGGGCGACGCCGCGATCGGCGCGAGCGCGATGCTCGCCCTAATCGCGATCGCCGCCGGCGCGGCGCTCGCCGCCGGCCACCGGCCTCGCCGGTCGGTCGCGTAGGCGATGACAACTGGCGCCGAGGCTTCGCTTCATCGGGGGCCTGGCCCGGGGCCACGACAACCAGGAGGCCCACAATGGGGGAGGGGGCCCACAATGGGGGCTCACACCAACAACATCATCACCATCACCACCAACCGGCCGAGGCCGGGCGCGTGGCATCGCCCCCTGGTCCTCGGGCTGGCGGTCTGCGCGCTCGTGGTCCCGGCGACGGCGAGCGCGTCGCCCCCGGCCCGTCCGTGAGCGGGCTCGGCGGCGATCGGGCGAGCTCGTCCGATTCGAGCCAGAGCGGCGGCGGCGCGGCCGCCGATCACGCTCAACGGACTCCGACCGAGCTCGGCCAGGCGCCCGCGCGCGCCCGGGTCTCCTCTGGCGGCGGGATCGCCGGCGTC
>JBKPDQ010000060.1:0-55561 GCA_046728015.1 Actinomycetota bacterium | reverse complement strand
GGGTTCTTCGCCTCTTCTTAGATCGCTCTTCGTCGTCCCTTAAGCCCGTCGGGTTTGATCGTCCTGCCCGGCGGCCGCGGCATCCGAGATACCCGGGTCCCGAGGCTTTCTCCCCCGCAGAGCCTCCCCCAAAACCGCGGTCGCCGGGCGCCAACCAATCCGAGAGCGAAACGACCGACCGAAACGATGTTCTACCTCCGCTACCTCGCCGCCGAGCTTCGCCGGCGCAAGGGCCGCACCATCCTGACGGCACTCGGACTGGCGATCGGGGTTGGCCTAGTCGTCACCGTCACGGCCCTGTCGGAGGGCCTCGACGACGCCCAGGCCGAGGTGCTCGATCCCCTGACCGGAGTGGGCACCGACATGTCTGTGGGCCGCCCGATCACGGTCGAGGAGCCCGAGGACGGCGAGCAGCAGTTCGGCGTCGGCGCGGGCGCCGGGCTCTCGGCCAAGGAGCAGAGACAGCTCGAGCGCGAGAACGGCGCTGCCCGGATCTCGCTCGCCAACGCCGCCGACCCCGGTGAGCGCTTCCACGACCAGCAGTTCATGTCCACCGAGCTCTCGTTCCCCGAGCGCGAGGCGAACGAGATCGCCGGGATCGACGGGGTCGAGGGCGTCGCCGGCGCGCTGACGTTGAACTCGATCGACGTCTCAGGACGGGTCCCCGAGGAGGCCGCTACCGGCGGCGGCGTGATCAGCCCGGCCCCAGCCACGGCCGCCCCCGAGGACATCAGCGTCAATCAGTCAACGGTCTCCGGAGTGGACGCGTCCGAGCCCCAGCTGGGCCTGATCACCCCCGACCAGATCAGCGACGGCCGGTACCTGCGGCCGGGCGACGAGCGCAAGGCCGTTGTCTCGATCACCTACGCGGAGGCGGAGGGGACCGAGGTCGGCGACAGCGTCGAGGTCGGCGGCAAGAAGTTCGAGGTCGTCGGCGTCGCCGACCTGCCGTTGGGCGGCGAGGCTTCCGACGTCTACGTCCCGCTCGCGGAGCTTCAGAAGCTCTCCGACCGCGAGGGACGAATCAACGTCCTCCGCGTCCGTGCCTCCGACTCGGACGAGGTGACGAGCGTGGCCAGCGAGATCGAGTCGACGTTCAAAGGCTCCGAGGTGACCACCGCGCAAGACCTCGCCGATCGTGTCTCGGGCTCGCTCGTGGACGCGCAGAACCTCTCGGACAAGCTCGGGATCGCGCTCGCGATCGTGGCCCTCGGCGCCGCGTTCCTGATCGCGAGCCTGCTGACCCTGTCGTCTGTCAACAAGCGCACTCGCGAGCTCGGAACCCTGAAGGCGATCGGCTGGCGCCAGCGGCTCGTGATCCGCCAGGTCACTGGAGAGTCCGTGGTCCAGGGCCTCCTCGGCGGGCTCGCGGGGGCAGTGATCGGAATCGGCGGCGCAGTGCTGATCGGGACGCTCGGGATCAGCCTGGACGCCTCGGTTGCGGCCGAGCAGACCGGCTTCGGCCCTGCGGCCGGTGGCGCGTTCGGCAGCGGCGCCGTGGAGACCGGATCGAGCACGGTCACGCTCGACGCGCCGGTCGACTTCGGACTGCTCCTCCTGGCGATCGGTCTCGCAGTCTTGGGTGGCCTGATCGCCGGTGCCGTCGGCGGAGGCCGAACCGCTCGCCTGCGCCCGGCGGAAGCCCTCAGGAGCGTGGAGTGACCCGATGGAGCCCAGCGACGCAAAGGAGAAGGCAATGAACGATGTCAGCGACGACGGAAACCTCGGCCCGCCGCAGGTGCTGTACCGCCTCCGCGGGCTGACGAAGCGCTACCCCAGCGGCGGCACCGAGGTCCGCGCTGTGGCTGAGATCGACCTGGAGATCGTCAAGGGCGAGTTCGCGGTGGTGGCCGGCCCCTCGGGCTCGGGCAAGTCGACCCTGCTGCAGATGCTCGGCGCACTCGACCGACCCTCGGACGGGACGATCGAGTTCGAAGACCGCGACCTGGCAACGCGCAGCGACGGTGAGCTCGCCGATCTGCGCCGCGACCGGATCGGGTTCGTGTTCCAGCAGTTCAACCTGATCCCGACGCTGGGCGCGCGCGAGAACGTCGAGCTGGCGATGGCGCCGGCGGGCACTCCGGCGGACGAGCGCGAGGACCGGGTCCTCGACCTCATCGGTCGGGTCGGTCTCGGAGCCCGTGCCGAGCACCTGCCCTCCCAGCTCTCCGGTGGGGAGCAGCAGCGAGTGGCGATCGCCCGAGCGCTGGCCAACCGCCCCGATGTGCTGCTCGCCGACGAGCCGACCGGAAACCTCGATACGACGACCGGGGACGCGATCATCGATCTGCTCTACCGGCTCTGGGAGGAAGCCGGGCTTACCGTGGTGCTGGTCACTCATGACCCGGCGGTCGCCGGAACGTCGCCGCGGGTTATCAGGCTGGCCGACGGTCGCATCGCTGAGCAGGACGGCGTGGGGCGACCCCACGCTGCGCTGCGGGCGGACAACCGATGACGAAGACAATCTGGGCCGTCGTCGGCATCTGCATCGTGGCCACGCTTGGGATCGCGGTCGCGCTCGTCGTCGTGCTGTCGGGGGGCGACGACGGCCCCGAGCCCGAGCCGCAGGCCGCGCCGCTCCAGGTCGGCGAGGGGCAGGCGCCCGGCGGCGCCACACCGGAGGAGCTCGAGGACTTCCGCGCCTGCATGGAGGATGGGGGGGTCGAGCCTCCTGCTCCTGGTGAGGCGCCCAGCGGTGATCTCGAGGAGTTCCAGAAGGCGGTCGAGAGCTGCCGCGAGTTCCTGCCGGAGGGCGCCGAGCTGCGCCTGGCCCCATTCGGCCAAGGGGTGCCGCAGAATTGAGGCCGTGAACGTCCTTGTCGTCGATGACGAGCCCGCGGTGCGCGGCTCCCTGCGCCGTGCCCTCGGTCTCGAGGGGTATGAGATCTCCACCGCCGACGATGGCGAGGAGGCGCTGGAGGCGCTGGCTGAGTACGACTTCGAGGCGGTGATCCTGGACATCGCGATGCCGGGCATCGACGGGATCGAGGTCTGCCGCCGGGTTCGCCGCAGCGGCGACCGGACGCCGATCATGATGCTGACCGCTCGCGACGCCGTCGACGACCGGGTCGCCGGCCTGGACGCCGGCGCCGACGACTACCTCGCGAAGCCGTTCGCGCTACGCGAGCTGATGGCCAGGCTCAGGGCGCTGATGCGCCGCACGGAAGCGGCGGAGGAGCCGGTGCTCCGTTTCGAGGACCTCACCCTCAACCGCCAGACCCGGGACGTGCACCGGGGAGAGCGCGAAGTCGAGTTGACGCGGACCGAGTTCTCACTGCTCGAGCTGTTCGTGGACAACCCGCGACTGGTGCTGACGCGGTCGCAGATCTTCGAGCACGTGTGGGGCTATGACTTCGGCCCGACCTCGAACTCGCTGGGCGTCTACATCGGCTACCTGCGCCGCAAGCTGGAAGCGGGCGGGGAGCCGCGCCTGATCCAGACGATTCGCGGCGTCGGCTACAGCCTGCGCCAGGGCTGAGCGACGCCATGAGCCTTCGGCGCCGGCTGATTCTGCTCGCCGCGGGGGCGGTTGCTCTCGCCGTGATCGCCGGTGCGGTCGGCAGCTACGTGGCGGTGAGCAATGAGCTCCACGGCCAGGTCGACGACCGGCTGGAACAGTTCGTCGAGGTTTTGCAGCAGGCGCCGCCATTGACGACGAGCGTGGTGGCGCCGGAGGTCATTCGCCGCCGGCTGCGAGCGGCTCCTGAAGACGTTCGGACTGCGATCGCGGGTCCCGGCGGGGAGCTTCAGGTGCAGGTGATCGGTCCGGCGGGTGCTCCGGTTGACGTCCTGTCGGCTGGTCCGCCGCTGCCCGTCAGCGGCGACGCTCGAGAGATCGCAGCCCGCGGCGAAGGCAAGGTCTACTCAGAATCCGACGTCGGCGGCACCCACCGGCGAATCCTCACAACGGCGCTGCCGGGGGGCCGCGCGATCCAGGTGGCGGACTCCCTGGAGGGAGTTGACGACGTCCTCTCACGCCTGCGGATCGCGCTGCTCGTGGTCGTCCTCGGCGGGGTGGCGCTGGCCGGCGTCCTCGCCTGGCTGCTGTCGCGCACGGTGATCGCTCCGATCAGGGGGTTGACCGAGGCGGCCGAGCACATCGGCGAGACCCAGGACCTGTCGCGGCGAATCTCCGCCTCGGGCGAGGACGAGCTGGGTCGCCTGGCGGCCCGGTTCAACGCGATGCTCGACACGATCGAGCGGTCGCAGGAAGCCCTGGCCTCATCGGTCTCCGCCCAGCGCCAGCTCGTCGCCGACGCCTCCCACGAGCTGCGGACCCCGGTGGCCAGCCTGCGCACCGACATCGAGAGCCTGCTCGAGCACCCGGAGCTGGCAGCCGACGAGCGGACGCGCGTCCTCGCCGACGTCGACGCCCGCATCGAGGAGCTGGCGGCGCTCATCAACGACGTGATCGAGCTTGCACGGGGCGACGAGCCCGACGGACGCGTCGAGCCGGTCCGCCTCGACGAGATCGTCGCGGAGTGCGTCGTCAGGATGGAAGGGCTTTCTCCGCCGCGCGAGATCGTGCTGTCCAGCGAACCGAGCCTCGTCGAGGGGCGGCCAGACCGAATCGCCCGGGCCGTCAACAACCTGCTCGACAACGCGCGGAAGTACAGCCCGGCGGACACGCCGATCGAGGTCTCGGTGGCCGACGGCGAGGTGACGGTGCGCGACCACGGCGACGGGATCCCGCCGGAGGAGCTCGAGCACGTCTTCGACCGCTTCTACCGTGGCGCCGACTCGCGCAACGAGGCGGGATCGGGCCTCGGGCTGGCGATCGTGCGCCAGGTCGCCGAGTCGCACGGCGGCGGCGCGAAGGCGGAGCTCGCCGAGGATGGCGGGACCGTGTTCACCCTGCGCCTGGGCGCCGACCGCCTGCGATCGACGCCTTAGTCACGCATAGCGTGACAAACGCGTCAGTGCTCTGAGCCTGGCGCGACCCTCTTTGTACGACCTCGCGCCGTCAAGCCGGTAGGGTTCCGCGCCGCTCCCCCGCCATGCGCTTCTACGAGTACGAGTCACGACGGATAGTCGAGCGCGCCGGAATCCCCGTCACCGAGTACGGGTTCTGCACCACGGCCGACGAGGCACGCGCTGCAGCCGAGCGGATCGCCGGCCCGACGGTGATCAAGTCGCAGGTCCTGACCGGCGGGCGAATGAAGGCCGGTGGGGTCAAGTTCGCCGACACGCCGGACGAGGCCGCAGAACACGCGGCCGCGATCCTCGAGCTCGAGATCGGCGGGCACATGCCGGTCGGCGTGCTCGTCGATCCCAAGGCCCAGGTCGCGCAGGAGTACTACGCCGCCGTGCTCTGGGACGGGCGCGCCAAGCGCCCGATGATGCTCTTCAGCGACATGGGCGGGATCGACATCGAGCAAGTGGCCGAAGAGCACCCCGACCACGTCGGGCGCGGGCATCTTTCGAACCTCCACCCGATCTCCGACTTCGAGGCCAAGCAGGTCGTCTCGCGCGTGGGCATGACGGGGGCGGAGCTCAATCGCGCGACCCCGGTGCTCGCCCGGCTCGCACGCCTGCAGCGCGACTGCGACATGACGCTGGCCGAGATCAACCCGCTGGCCCGCCTGGAGGACGGCTCCTTCGTCGCACTTGACGCCCACATGGAGATGGAGGACGAGGCGGTCGGCAGGCAGAAGGCCCTGCTGACGGAGATCGCCGTGGACCTCGAAGAGCCGCGGGAGCTCTACGATCCCAGCGAGTTCGAGCGCAACGTCAAGGCGATCGACGCCGCGGACCACCGCGGCGTGATCCAGGGCAAGGACCATGGCTTCGACGGCGACCTCGGGCTGGTGATCGGCGCGGGCGGAGGCTCGCTGACGCTCACCGACGCTGTTCGCAGCCAGGGCGGTCGGCCCGCCAACTACGCGGAGATCGGCGGCAATCCGTCCGTCGCCAAGGCGAAGGGCCTGGCGACCGAGGTCCTCCGCAAGGACGGCGTGGAGAAGATCGCGGTGATGATGTCGACCGTCTCCAACACCCGGGTCGACATCGTGGCGCGCGGGGTGATCAAGGCCTGCCTGGAGCTCGGCAAGGACCCGGCGGAGACGATCGCGATCTTCCGCATCCCCGGCGCCTGGGAGGAGGAGGGCTACAAGATCCTCGACCGCTACGGCGTCGAGTACTGCGACCGCTCTGTCTCGATGTGGGAGGCAGCCGGCCGCGCTGTGGAGAAAGTCCAAGGGGGCGCGGTCCAAGGGGGCGCGGACCGCTCGCCCCCGGACGCGAAGCAGAGGAGGCGACGCGCAGTTGATCCTGCTGCGTGAGGACTTCACGTTCATCGTTCAGGGGATCACCGGCCGCGAGGCCGTGAACCTCACGCGCGAGTGCCTCGACTACGGCTCGAAGATCGTCGGCGGGGTGACGCCGGGGCGCAAGGGCCGCGACGTCCACGGCGTGCCGGTCTTCGACACGGTGGAGCAGGTCGTCGGGCACCACGGCTCTGTCCCAGACGGCGCGGTCGTCACCGTCCCCCCCGCCTTCACCAAGGACGCCGTCTTCGAGGCGATCTCCAACGGCATCGGGCTGATCGTCGTCGTCACCGAACGCATCCCGCGCCGCGATGTGGCCGAGATGGTCGAGCTGGCGAACCTTCGGGGTGCCAGGATCATCGGCCCCAACTGCCTCGGGGTGATCGGCCCGGGCGTCGCCAAGATGGGCGGCATCGGCGGGCCCGCGAAGGACGCGGCGAAGGCCTACACGCCGGGTCCGGTGGGAGTGATGTCCCGGTCCGGCGGGATGACGACGGAGATCTCCTCGACGCTCACCGCCGCTGGACTCGGGGTCTCAACCGCAGTCTCGATTGGCGGCGACGCGATCATCGGCTCCACCTACGCCGAGCTGATGCCGCTGTTCGAGGCCGACGAGCAGACCGAGGCGATCGTGATCTACACCGAGCCGGGGGGCCGCATGGAGGCCGAGCTGGTGGACTGGCGCGAGGAGGCGGACTCCGATCTGCCCATCGTGGCGTTCATGGCCGGGCGCTTCATGGACGACGAGGAGATGCAGGGGATGAGCTTCGGCCACGCGGGGACGATCGTCGAGGGCAAGGAGGACTCGGCGACCGAGAAGATCGCGCGCCTGGAGTCCGCCGGCATCCCGGTCGTGGAGCGGATCGACGAGATCCCGGACGCGGTCAAGGAACGCCTGGGGGTGGCCGCCTGATGGCCGCTGCGCAGGCGCAGCACGGGGTGTTCATCGACGTCGAGGTGAACGAGTCGGTCGCGTCGGACGCCGAGCTCGCCAAGAAGCTCGAGGAGGTCTGCCCCGTGGACATCTTCAGGGACGCCGGAGGGCGCATCGAAACGGTCGCCGAGAACCTCGACGAGTGCGTCTTGTGCGAGCTCTGCATCCAGGCGGCGCCACCCGGCGGGGTGCGGGTGAAGAAGCTCTACGACGGGACCGAGCTGGTCCGGAGGTAGCCCTCAGTCGTCGAACTGGCCTTCGACGACCGCGAAGACGGCGCGCTGCGGGTCGTGGAGCGCCGCGAACTTGCCGGTCGGGACCTCGAGCGGCCCGAACATGACGCCGCCGCCCAGCTCCTGGGCCTTCGTCAGCGCCTCGTCGACCGACTCGACCGCGAAGTACGCGGTCCAGTTCGGCGGGATGCCCTGCTCGTCCGGAGTCAGCTCGCGCATGCCGCCGTTGCGTCCCCCGGCGCCCCCCGCGTGGGTGATCGACCAGTACGCAGGGCCGTCGCCAGTATCGATCTCCTGGAACTTCCAGCCGAACAGCTCGCTGTAGAAGGGCGACGCCGCGTCGGTGTCGTTCGTGGCGAGGTCGTTCCAGGTCATCGAGCCGGGATCGTTCACTCGTTCCGCTCCGATGCCCGACCGCGGCTCCCAGATGCCGAACATCGACCCGGTCGGATCGGCGATCACGGCCATTCGCCCCTGGTCCATCACGTCGAACGGCTCGGCGTGGACGGTCCCGCCGAGCTCCTTGACCCGCCCGGCCGTCTCATCCGCGCTCGCCACCGTGATGTACGAGAACCAGAACGGCGGCACCCCCGCGCTGCGCTGCTGCTCCTGCATCGTGGCGAGACCGGCGACGCTGTCACCCTCGATCCGGGCCAGCGTGTAGGGCTCGTTGTCGGGCACGGGCACGTCCTCGAACTCCCAGCTGAACAGCCCGCCGTAGAAGCGCTTTGCGTCCGCGACGTCCGTCGTCGCGAGCTCGACATAGGAGAACGTTCCCGGCTCGTAGCTAGTGCGCTTGCCCATCAGTGCACCTCCTTGTCCGCGGCTTCTATCGTCGACTGCGACGATATTCGGCCGCCCCGGCCGATGTCAGGCGCCTCGAACACACTGATCACGCGACCGATCTTCGTCGTCGCCCCGCCTCGGTCGGGGGCCGCCGCGGTCGTCAGCGCGTTGGCCCGGGCGCCGGGGGTAGTCCTGTCCGGCGGCGACAACGGCAGCGTCCTAGACGACCTTCCGGAGCTGCACCCGTCTCAGCGCTCATGGGACAGTAATCGCCTCACGGTCGCCGACGCCAAGCCCGAGGTCGTCGCCCGCGTCCACGAATCAATCCACCCCGGCGAGGTGAACGGCAACGAACCGCAGGTAGCGGCGACCGCGTCCGAGCACAAAGAGAACGGCGGGCAGGCTAACGGCTCCGAGCCGCAGGGCCCGGGTGCGGTGCGACCGCTGGACGGAACGCCGAAGAACGCCCTCCGGATCCCCTTCCTGAGCGCGGTCTTCCCGGACGCGACCTTCGTCTACGTGTACCGCGACCCGCGCGAGAGCCTGGCGGAGATCGTCGCCGACTGGGATCGCGGCGTGATGGTCACGTACCCGGAGCTGCCGGATTGGCCCGGCCCGCCGTGGTCGTACCTGCTTGTCCCGGGCTGGCGCGGCCTGAGCGGCAAGCCGCTGCCGGAGATCGTGGCCGAGCAGTGGGGAACGACGACGCGCACCTTGCTCGACGACCTGGAGAACCTGGAGCCCGAACGCTGGTGCGTAACCGACCGGGCCGCCCTGCTCGAGGACCCGAAGCGCGAGATCGATCGGCTCTGCGGCTTTCTGGGCGTCGAGCCCAGCGAGGAGCTCTCCGCTCCGCTGCGCGCGGCGCGCGAGCAGCTTGCCGAGCAGGCGGCGCAGGCGGCGGATGGCGCCAAAGGGGTCGAGGACGTGCTGCCGCGCACCGACGACATCGCCCGCCGCGCCCGCGAATGGTTGGCGAGTCCGCCCGGGTCCGGGCGCCGCAGGCCGAGCTCTGCCGACTCGCCGCTGCGCAGCGTCTACACCGGCAGCTTCCCGCCGCTACTCGAGCAGATGGGCAGCTCGCTGCTCACGTCCACCTACCAGACCGGAAAGCTGATCTGCGCCCGCTACGACCAGGGGCGCATCAACACCCACTTCCGCAACTTCGACAAGCCGATGGGCCTCGCGGTGCACCCGGGGCGATTCGCTCTGGGCACGCGCACAGAGATCTGGGACTTCCGCAACATGGCGGAAGCGGCGCCGAAGATCGAGCCCAAGGGCAGGCACGACGCCTGCTTTCTGCCGCGCAACCGCCACTACACGGGCGACATCGCGATCCACGAGATCGCCTTCGCGCAGGGAGAGCTGTGGGTCTGCGCGACGAACTTCTCGTGCCTTGGGACCCTGGACGCGCATCACAGCTTCGTCCCCCGCTGGAAGCCGCCGTTCATCACCCAGCTGGTACCCGAGGATCGCTGCCACCTCAACGGCCTGACGGTAATCGACGATCGGGTTCGCTACGTGACCGCCCTGGGCGAAACCGACGAACGCGGCGGCTGGCGCGAGAAGAAGGCGAGCGGCGGGATCTTGATCGACGTCGAGTCGGGCGAGACCGTGCTCAGGGGCCTGTCGATGCCCCATTCGCCACGCTGGCACCAGGATCGGCTCTGGCTGCTGGAGTCGGGCAACGGAGGACTCTGCGTCGCCGATCTCGACACTGGGGAAGTGGAGACCGTGGCAGAGCTGCCCGGTTTCACGCGCGGGATGGTCATGGTCGGCCCGCTCGCGTTCGTCGGCCTCTCTCAGGTGCGCGAGACCGCGACCTTTGGTGGCCTGCCGCTGACCGAACGCCTGGACGAGCGCCTTTGCGGCGTCTGGGCCATCAACATCGAGAGCGGCTCAATCGTCGGCTTCATCCGCTTCGAGGAGCTCGTCCAAGAGATCTTCGACGTCGCCGTGCTCCCTGGCGTGCGCTACCCGGAGGTGGCCGAAGCCGGCAGCGAAGCGGTCAGCTACTCCTTCGCGCTCCCGAACGCCGACCGCGGCTAGCGCCCGATCGATCCCTCACTCACGCATACCGTGAGAAACGCGTCAGTGGCGGCCGAGTTGGGGGTTGCCAGACTTCGCGCAGTGAACCTGATCGCCGACGTTCTCGAGCGGTATCCCGCCTCGAAGCCCGCGCTGCTCGCGATCGGCGCCGACGGCCGGCGCCGGGTATGGCACTTCGGCGAGCTGATCGCGCGCTCGGCCGGGCTCTCGGGCGCGTTCGCGGCGCGCGGCGTGCGCCGCGGCGATGTCGTCATGACCTTGGTCGGCAACCGGGTCGAGTGGGTGCTTTCCCTGCTCGCGTGCTGGCGGATGGGCGCAATCGCCCTGCCGTGCAGCACCCAGCTCCGCCGCGGCGATATGGCGCTGCGGGTGGGCGCGGCCAGCCCGAAGCTCTGCGTTGGCCAAGAGGAGCTCCTGAGCGACCTCCCCGACGGTGTGCCGGCGATGACGGTGGCCGACGTCGCCGACGCGCTCGACGAGGACCGTCCGCAGGAGACCCCGATGGCGATCGCCGAGCTGGCTCCCGAGGATCCCGCGCTGATCGTGTTCACATCGGGAACAACCCGTGAGCCTCGCGCAGCGCTGCACGCGCAGCGCTACCTGACGGCGCAGAGCGTTCAGGCCAAGCACTGGCTGGGGGCGCGCGACGGGGACCTGGTCTGGTGCACGACCGCCACGGGATGGTCGAAGTCGGCGCGCAACGTCTTCCTGGCGCCCTGGCTTCAGGGCGCGGTCGCCCTGCTTGTAGACGCTCGGTTCGACGCGGACCAGAGGTTCGACCTGATCGAGCGCGAGCAGGTCAGCGTCCTCTGTCAGGCGCCGACCGAGTACAGGATGCTCGCAGCGCGCACGCAGCTCCGGGCGATCCCGTCGCTGCGGCGCGCCGTATCAGCCGGGGAGCCGCTGAACCCGGAGGTGATCGCTACCTGGCGAGAGGCCACCGGCCTCGAGATCAGCGATGGGTACGGCCAGACCGAGACAGGACACCTGACGGGCAACCTGGTCGGCGAGGGAGTTCGCGACGGCTCGATGGGCCGGCCGCTGCCCGGATTGGAGCTTCGCGTGGTCGCGGACGGCGACGGGGACGACTCGGTGAGCGAGCTGCAGGTGCGCCGCGAGACGTGCCCCACGTTCTTCAGCCGGTACCTGGACGGCGAGCCGTTTTCTGAGGAGTGGTGGCCGACCGGGGACCTCGTGCGCCAGGACGACGACGGTTACCTGTGGTTCGAGGGCCGCCAGGACGACCTGATCCTCTCCGCCGGCTACCGGATCGGGCCGACCGAAGTCGAGTCGGCGCTCCTCAGCCACCCGGCGGTCGCCGAGGCGGCTGCCGTGCCGGCGCCGGACCCGGAGCGCGGCACGGTCGTCAAGGCGATCGTCGTGCCGCGCGGCGCTGAGCCGAGCGACCAGCTCGCCCGCGAGCTGCAGGAGCACGTGAAGAACGTGACCGCCCCCTACAAGTTCCCCCGCATCGTCGAGTTCGCCGCCGAGCTTCCCCGCACCTCCAGCGGGAAGCTCAGACGCGCGTTGCTGCGGTAGCAGGCCGGAGGGCCGGGCGCGTCCCCGACCTCCGGGATTTGCTCCTCACCTAATGCTGACAATGTGGCCGGTAGCCTGGCGCGGCGTGCCCCGCACCCGCATCGGAGCCCTCGCCGGGCGGCTGCTCGAGCCCTCCCCGGAGCGGCTTGCGTTCGCGGGCATCTTCGCGGTGACCCTGCTCGGGCTGCTCTCGATCGGAGCGACGCTCCCGGTGCTGCCGCGCTACATCAAGGGCGAGCTCGGCGGCGGCGACCTCGAGGTGGGGATCGTCACCGGCGCCTTCGCGATTACCGGCCTGGCGTGTCGCCCGCTCGCCGGGCAGTTCGCCGACCGGCGCGGCCGCAAGCTGGTCGTGGTCGCGGGCGCGCTGCTGACGGCGATCGCCGGTCTCCTCTACTTCGTGCCGGCCGGGGTGGGCGGGCTGCTGTTCGCCCGGCTGTTCCTGGGCGCGGGCGAGGGCATGGTCTACACCGCGGGTGCCGCTTGGGTTGTCGACATGTCCCCGCCGCAGCGCCGAGCGCGCCTGATCGGCCTCTACGGCCTGGCGATCTGGGGCGGGCTGACGCTCGGCCCTCCGATTGGCGAGCTGATCCTTCGCGCCTCGAGCTTCGAGGCAGTGTGGGCGTTCGCCGCGGCTGCGCCGCTGCTCGGCGCCGGGATCGCCACCCGGATCCCGGAGCGGTTTCACCCCTCCGCCGGCGCCGATTTCGAGCCCCGGCCGATCTCGCCGGAGGCGCTGCGTCCCGGGCTTGGCCTCTCGCTGACGATCGTGGGCTACGCCGCCGTGGCCGCGTTCATCGTGCTCCACCTCGACGAGCGTGCCATCGGGCACGGGGCCGAGGTCTTCACCGCTTTCGCCGCCACCGTCGTCGCTACCCGGCTGGTCGGTGGCGGATTGCCCGACCGGATCGGGCCGCTTCGGTGCGCGGCGGCCGCCGGGCTGATCGAGGCGGCCGGTCTCGTCACGATCGCCTTCGCGCACTCGCTGGAGGTGGCGATCGTCGGCGCGGTGGCGATGGGCGCCGGCTTCTCGATCCTGTTCCCGTCGTTGGCTCTGGTCGTGGTCAACCGGGTGCCCGAAGAGCGCCGCGGCGTGGCGATGGGGACGTTCACCGCCTTCTTCGACCTCGGCATGGGCCTTGGCGGACCGCTCGTCGGCGCGGCTGCCGCGCTCGGCGGCTACGAAGCGGCCTTCTTACTGTCGGCGCTGTGCGCCCTCGGGACGGTCGCTGTCGCCGCGTCGCTCAGAACAGCGCGACCTGCTGCGGGGCCGTTTCCTCAGGACGTGCCGCAGACGAGGTAGCCGCTCGTCTCTCGCTGGCCCGCTCCCTGGACGCGCGCATCCGCCCGCGGGTGCCGCCGACGTCGCGCGTGCGCCTGCCGTCGCGGACCATTCCGGACAGCCGATCGCTTTCGGCGCGGTGCATGTAGGCGCCGCGCGAGTAGAGCTCCTCGTAGCGAGGCACCAGGTCCGGGCGGTATTGGCGCAGCCAGTCGAACCAGATGTCCTTGACCTCGCCCCGCAGGTGCAGGGCGACGCCGCCGACGCTGCGCGCCCCGGCCTCGCCGACGAGCTCGAGCAGCTTGGAGACCTGCTCGGGCGAGTCGTTGATCCCGGGCATCAACGGCGCAATCAGGACACCGGTTGGGATCCCGGCCTTCACCAGCTCGGCCACAGCCTCGATGCGCTTTCGCGGATGCGGCGTGTGCGGCTCGGTCGCTCGCCAGGCCCTCTCCTCCAGCGTCGGGATCGAAAGATTGGCGACGAAGTCGGTGCGCTCGACCAGCTCACGCATCAGCTCCTTGTCGCGAAGCAGCAGCGGCGACTTGGTCAGCACCGAGCACGGGTTGGCGAAGTCGCGCATCGCCTCCCAGATGCCCTCCATGAGCCGGTAGCGGCCCTCGACCCACTGGTACGGGTCGGTGTTTGTGCCGAGCGCGACGTGGTCGCCCTGCCACGACGGTTTCGCCAGCTCGGCCCGCACGAGCTCGGGGGCGTTGACCTTGACGACGATCTCGCGCTCGAAGTCCTCGCGGGCGTTGAGGTCGAGGTAGGTGTGGGTGGGCCTAGCGAAGCAATAGACCGGGTTTGACGCACGCATGGGTGCAGCCGCGGTACGGGTTGATCGTCCAGCGGAACGGCATTCGCGAGCGCTTGGGCACCTGGTTCAGGGCGGAACGTGCCTCCACCTCGTGGAAGCGGATCCCCAGTGCTTCGGGCGCGTCGAATGTCCGCACCACGGACTGACCCAGACCGGGAAGCAGTCCCTGCGTGCGGTCTCCCTTCTCGAGATTCTCCCAGCGCACGAACACATGTTCGCACAACCACCGGACGAGCGTCGAGTTTGTCAGGCGTGGGCTTACAAACTCGACGGTCGGTGGAGCTACAGCCGCTCGAGGTCGAGTTCGATCGGGACGACCCCGAGCTCGAGCACCGCGCCTTCGCGCACCACCCGCGCGATTGCCTCACGGTCGATCAATTCGGCGACCATCATCCGTTGCAGGTCGGTGGCGCTTTCAACCGGGTCGCCGTCCAGCTCGTAGATCACGTCGCCGACGCGCAGGCCGGCCAGCTCGGCGGGGCTGCCGGGGACGATCTCGACCACCTCCACCCCGCGCTCGGAGCCGGTGGCGGCCCGGGCGCGCGGTGGCAGCGGGCGTGGCCCGCCGGCGATGCCGAGATAGGCGCGCCGCACGCGCCCCTCGCCGATCAGCGCGCTGACGATGCGCCGCGTGGACTCGTTGATCGGGACGGCCAGCCCGAGCCCGAAACCCGCCACGGCGGTGTTGACGCCCACCACGCGGCCGCGCCCATCGGCCAGCGCGCCGCCCGAGTTGCCGGGGTTGAGCGCGGCGTCGGTCTGGATCACATTGTCGATCACACGCACGGCGCGACCTGCACGCGCGGGAAGCGCGCGACCGAGCGCAGAGACCACGCCCGCGGTCACCGAGCCCTCGAGGCCCTGTGGATTGCCGATCGCCACCACGAGCTGGCCGACGCGCAGGTCCTCGGCATCGCCGAGCTCGGCCGCGACCAGGTTCCCGTCGGCCGCCCGCACCACTGCGAGGTCGGACATCGGGTCCCTGCCGACGACCTCGAACCGGAGCTCACGCCCGTCGGTGAAGCGGGCGATCCCGCCCCCCGGCCCGGCAACGACGTGGGCGTTCGTGAGGATGAAGCCGTCCGGGGTCAGCGCGACGCCGCTGCCTGCGCCCGCGGGCATCTGCCCGCGGCGCGTCCGCCGACGCACCTGGAGGCTCGCGACCGATGGCGCCAGGCGCTCGGCAACGGCCGACACCGCTCGCGAGTAGGTGTCGAGGGCGTCGTCGCCGGGGTCAGTCTCGCCGGGGCGTCGCGCGGCACCGTTGTCGGCGGCCTCCCCCGCGCCGTCGATGAGCCTGAGTCGAACCACGTTCTAAGGCTAGCTACCGAGCGATCTCGGCCCACTGGCCTCGACCACGGATTCGACCAGCTTTGCCGCTCGGGCCACGACCTCGGGCGGGAGCCAGTGGCCCGCGTCCGTCTCGATGTAGTCGACATCGAGCCCGGCGCTGCTCAGCAGCTCGTTCGCGCGGCGGGCGAACTCGACCGAAATGATCGGATCCATCCGGCCGTGATGGATCAGGACGGGAAAGCCCATGCGGCTTTCCAGCTCCGGTCTCCACCCCTGGACCGTGGGCACAAAGCCGCTGAAGGCGAGGATCGCGGCCGGCGACGGGCGGCCCTCGCCAAGGCCGACCGCATAGGACATCACCGCTCCCATCGAAAAGCCGCCGATCACCGTCCGCTCCCAGCCAATCCCGCTCTCGGCGAGGAACCCGTCGAGAAACGAGGTCAGTGCCGCGTAGCTCGAGGCAAAGGTCTCGGGGTCCGGGTAGCCGACCCTCGGCACCACGTACCAATGGCGCCCGCCCGGCGGAATCCCGGTGAGCGGGGCGCCCGGCGTCACCCCCACCAGGCGGCGCTCCGGATCAAGCTCGTCGAGCACGGGAAAGAGGTCTCGCTCATCCGTGGCTCGGCCGTGGTTGAGGATCAGCGCGCCCGCCGGCTCGCCCGCCGCCTCGCGGACGAGATGTACGAGCTCGGGCAAGCCGGCTAGGACGCGGTGACCTGGCGCGGGTTGGTGATCGGCGTCAGCTGCGCCTCGATCTCCGCGCGCCGATCCTCGAGGAACGGCGGCAGCACGAGCTTCTCGCCCAGCTGGCCGGGATCCTCGTCCACCGCGAAGCCCGGGCCGAGAGTCGCGATCTCGAACAGCACGCCGCTCGGTTCGCGGAAATAGATCGACCGGAACCAGAAGCGGTCGATGACCGGCGTCGGCCGGGCGCCCGCCTCGATCACCCGCTCGCGCCAGCGCTCGTGGTCGTCCATCTCCGACGCCCAGGCGACGTGGTGGACGGTCCCCGCGCCCTGAATGCCCACCGCCTCGGGCGCCGTGTCGTAACTGTAGAAGGACCCGCGCCTCGACCCCCGCGACTCCCAGCCGTCGTCGACGGGGGTGAAATCGAGCGCGCCCTGAAACAGGGCCCGGCTGCGCTCGGGATCGTCGGCGTAGGCGCGCACGGCCTCGAACCCCTGGAGCGCCAACTCACGCGGGATCTCCGGGTGGTCGGCGATCAACGGCTCGTCGTCGGTCTCGACGACGGTCAGCTCGAACTCGAGGCCCTCGAAGTCGCGGAAGCGCAGCCGATCGCCGTCTCGCTCGCTCTCGACTGCCTCGCCGCGCAGGCGGTCGGCCCAGAAGTCGAGCGCTGCCGCCGACCCGACCCGGTAGGAGATCCGGTGGATCATCCCCGCCCCGGCGCGCCCGACGGGCACGTTCGGGAACTCGAAGAACGTGAGGTCGGCGCCGGGGCTTCCCTTCTCGTCCGCGTAGAAGAGGTGGTAGACGCTCGGCTGGTCCTGGTTGACCGTCTTCTTGACCAGGCGCAGCCCCAGGACGCGGGCGTAGAAGTCGACGTTGCGAGGCGCGTCGGCGGTGATGCAGGTGATGTGGTGGATTCCTTCGAGCTTCATGTCGGGCTCCAGGGGTCGGGCTACGCGGTCACCATCACCGTACCCGGGTGAGCACCGCCGCGAGCACGCCCCCGGGGCTGAATCCACCCATGCGTATAAACTGAACCACCGCTCAGATGACGCCCGTCGAAGCCACAGCCCACGGAGAGTCGACCATCGAGCGCGCGCGGATCGCCGAGCTGACCGAGCGCGAGCAGGCCAAGCTCGCCGAGCGCACGCCCAGGTCCAAGGAGCGGTTCGAGCGCGGCGTCAAGGTGATGCCGGGCGGAGTTCCGTCTTCGTTTCAGGAGAACGATCCGTGGCCCGTGTATCTCGAGCGCGGCGAAGGTGCCCGCGTCTGGGACGTCGACGGTCACGAGTACGTCGACTTCCACAACGGCTTCGGCGTCATGTGCATCGGCCACGCCAACCCCACCGTCGGGGCCGCCGTCAAGGCTCGCATCGACCGGGGAACCCACTTCGCCGCCCCGACCGACGGCTCGATCGCCGTCGCCGAGGAGCTCGCCGACCGCTTCGGCCTGCCGCAGTGGCGGTTCACCAACTCCGGCACCGAGTCGACGATGGACGCCGTTCACCTCGCCCGCGGGGCGACGGGGCGCGATGTGATCCTCAAGATCGAGGGGTCCTACCACGGCCACCACGACGCCGTGATGGTCTCGGTCTATCCGGACCTCGAGGACCTCGGCGAGCGCGACGACCCGCGCTCCGTCCCCTACGGCGCCGGCTACCCGCTGGCGCTCACCGAGCTCACCCGCGCGGTCCCGTTCAACGACGCCGAGGCGCTGGAGAGCGTGCTCTCAAAGCTCGACGGCCAGGTCGCCGGGCTGATCATGGAGCCCGCGATGATGAATATCAACATCATCCCGCCGGTCGACGGCTATCTCGAGCGCGTCCGCGAACTCACCCGCGAGCACGGGGTGATGCTGATCTTCGACGAGGTCAAGACGGGCGCCACGATCGCCAGAGGCGGCGCCACCCGGCGGTTCGGAGTCCAGCCCGACATGATCACCCTCGCCAAGGCGACGTGCGGCGGCTACCCCGGCGGCTCGATCGGGATGACCGACGATCTCGCCTCGCAGATCTCAGAGGGCCGGGTGCACCAATACGGGACCTTCAACGGCAACCCGCTTGTGATGGCGGCCGCGGAGGCGACGCTCACGCAGGTGCTGACCGAGGACGCGTATCAGACGCTCGAGAGCGCGAACAGCTGGCTGCTCAGCGCCTGCGACGACATCATCGAGCGCTACGCGCTTCCCTGCTACTCGGAGGGTCTGGGTGCCAAGGGCTGTGTGATCTTCGCCCCCGAGCCGATCCGCGAGTACCGCGACTACCTGACCAAGGTCGACGGTGAGCTCGCGACGCTCGCGTGGCTCTACCACATGAACAACGGCGTTTTCATGACCCCGGGCGTCGAGGAGGAGTGGACCATCTCGATCGCCCACACCGAGGCCGACCTGCAGCGCTTCGTGGACGCCCTCGAGGCGTTCGCGGAGGACGTCACCGTGTCCTGAACCGCCCGGGCGGAGACGCGGCGTGATCCGGCTCTTCCGCGCCGAGTGGTCAACCAACTGCGAGCGCGTCGGGCTGGCGCTTGCCCACAAGGGCCTCGAAGCGGAGTCGGTCATGATCAACTACTCAGACCGCAGCCAAGTCGAGGAGATCAGCGGTCAAGGACTCGTGCCGGTGATCGATGACGACGGGCGGGTCGTGAACGACTCGCGCGCGATCCTCGCCTACCTCGAGGAGCGCTACCCGGACCGGGCCCTGTTTCCCGTCGAGCCCGCTCGCCGCGCGGAGATTGAGCTCTTCGGCGACTGGTTCGAGCGCGTCTACAAGGCCGCTCCGAACGCGCTCGAGGCCGAGCTGGAGCTCGACGCGCCCGATCGCGAACTGGTGAGGCGTCACGGGGGCGAGATGCGCGACCGCCTAGTGGTCTTCGAGCGACTACTCGACGGCCGGGAGTACTTGTACGGAGAGTTCGGCGCCGCCGACTGCCTCGCATATCCGTTCCTCAAGTATTCGGCCGGCCGCCACCCGGCCGACGACGAGCTCTTTCACCGGATCCTGGAGGAACACCAGCCACTCGGCGATGACCACCCGCGTCTGGCGGGCTGGATCGCGCGCGTCGGCGAGCGCCCCCGCGCCTACTAGGCGAGCGCGGCGCGCGCCGACTCGAGGTCGTCGGTGACCACGACGAGCCGCGTGTTGCCGAAGGTCGTGTACGCGAGCTCGATGTTGACGTTGGCATCAGCCAGCGTGCGCGCGGTGTCGCCGAGGGTGCCAGGTCGATCCTCGATGTCGATCACGAGCGCGTCGCGCCGGTCCGCCACCCCCATCCCGTTCGACTCGAGGGCGTCCCGTGCCGCGCCCGCCTCGTCGTCGTCGACCAGGATGTGGATGTAGCCCTTGCCCTCGCCCGTGAGCGCGCACATTCCGAGGATGTTGATCCCCGCCTCGCCCGTCGTCTCGCCGAGCTTCGCAAGCTCGCCCGGCCGGTCCTCGAGGATCACCGTCAGGTCACTGGCCACCCGACCAGGCTAATGAGCTAGCGCCGCTTCTTCCTCCTGACCCGCTCGTAGGCGCCGATGTCGGGCTTCTTGCCCCGCTTCTCGCCGCGCTGGTCCTTGTTCGGGGCGCTCTGCTTGTCGGCCTTGTTGATCGCCGGCGAGCCCTTCCTCAGCGCCACCGTCTGCGTCGGGCCGCCGTTGTTCTTCAGCCGCCCGAGCTTCGGGTTTGAGTTGACGATGTCACCCGCGGCGTCGAAGGCGTCGTTGCAGTCGCTGTCGTCGCCGATCAGGTTGTGGCCCAGCGAGTCGATGTTGAAGGGGCTTCCCGGGCCGCCGTCGTCGGTGCAGTCGGGACCCGAGTCGGTGGCACTGTTGAGGGCGATCAGCGCGTTCTCGACCTCGAACGGCGCCACGGGATTGCCGTTGTAGAGCCCGCCGCCGTGCCTCGCCGCGTTCCGTGCCACCGTGATCGCGTTCGCGCTCACGCCGTCACCGCTGAGCGAGACGATGCCCCCGCCGGCGTTGGCAGAGCTGTTCTCGGCGATCGTCGAATTGGTGATCGCCAGCGAGCCGCCGTCGACCGCGACGCCACCTCCACTACCGTTCATTCCGCTCACGGCGTTGCGGGCGATCGTCGAGTTCTGAATCGACACCGACTCGGCGGAGATCAGGATGCCGCCGCCGTGGCCGACCGGGCCCGTAGCGCGGTTCCCGGTGATCGTGCTCTTGACGACCCGCGACGGCTTCGCCGCCTCCGAGAAGAACCGGATTCCGCCTCCGACTGTTTCTGCGCTGTTCCCGGTGATCGTGCTGCGCCTGATCACGATCACGCCGTCGTTGCCGTCGATGCCCCCGCCGTCGCCTTCTGAGGCGTTGTTCTTGACCACGCTGCGAGCCAGGAGCAGGTCGGAGTCGCTGACCATCAGGATGCCCCCGCCGCCCGAGAATGAGTCGGCCGCCCCTCCGGTGATGACGAGCTTCTTCAATGTGGTGGCCGGTGCGCTCAGCGCGAACACCCGGTCGAGCCCGTTCGCGTCTACCTTCGCTCGGCCCTTGCCGGGATGGCGCAGGGTCAAGTCGTCGGTGACGTCCAGGTCACCCTCGGCCGCCTCGTCCTCACCGATCGGCAAGGAGTTCTCGATCGCGAGGTTGTACGTCTTGCGCTTCGGCAGCACCACCTTGTCCGGGCCCTGGTGAGCGTTCGCCGCGATGATTGCCTCGCGCAGCGTGCAGTCCTTCTTCTTGCAGCCGTTGGGGGCGTGGTCGGAGCGCTTGTTGACCTCATAGGTCTTGGCGCCGGCTGAGGCCGCCGTGACGAACGCGGCAACCAAAGCAACAAACGCAGCGACGAGGACGCGGGATGCTGACATCGAGTTGGGACCTCCCCGGTCTGAGTGACGGCGCAACCGTATCCGACGAACACGCCTGCTCCAAGCCAGTTGCGCCCGCCTCGCTACTGTGGACGAATGTCAAATCGTCTCGCCTCGGAGACGAGTCCCTACCTCCTCCAGCACAAGGACAACCCCGTCGACTGGTACCCGTGGGGCCCTGAGGCCCTGGACCGGGCCCGCGCCGAGGACAAGCCGATCCTGCTGTCGATCGGCTACTCGTCGTGTCACTGGTGTCACGTGATGGAGCACGAGTCGTTCGAGGATCCCGAGACGGCCGTCTACATGAACGAGCACTTCGTCCCGGTCAAGGTCGACCGCGAGGAGCGCCCGGACGTCGACGCGATCTACATGGAGGCGGTGCAGGGGATGACCGGCCACGGGGGCTGGCCGCTGACTGCGTTTCTCGACTCCGACGGCGTGCCGTTCTACGGCGGCACGTACTTCCCGCCCGAGCCCCGCCACGGGATGCCGAGCTTCCGGATGGTGATGGAGGCGGTGGTCGAGTCGTGGACCTCGCAGCGGGAGCGGATCGCCGCCGCCGCGGGGCGCATCCGCGAACAGCTCGGCGCGGTCGGCCGGATCGATCCCTCCACAGAGCTGCTGTCGCCAGACATCCTCGGCGGGGCCACCAAACAGCTGCGGATGCACGCGGACATGGTCAACGGCGGGTTCGGCGGGGCACCCAAGTTTCCGCCGGCCTCGGCGCTCGACTTCCTGCTGGCCCGCGGCGTCACGGACGTGGTCGAGGTCACGCTCGATGCGATGGCAGCGGGCGGGATCCACGATCAGATCGGCGGAGGCTTCGCGCGGTACTCCGTCGACGAGGTCTGGCTCGTCCCGCACTTCGAGAAGATGCTCTACGACAACGCGCTCCTCGCCCGGGCCTACCTGCACGGCTATCAGGCGCTCGGGCACGAGCGGTGGCGAACGGTTGTCGAGCGCACGCTCGACTGGGCACTTCGCGAAATGCGCGGGCCCGAGGGCGGCTTCTACTCCGCGCTCGACGCCGACTCGGAGGGCGAGGAGGGCAGGTTCTACGTCTGGACGCCGACGGAGATCCGCGGGGTTCTGGACGCCGCCGGCCTCGGAGAGCTCGCGGACGAGGTGATCGCCCACTACGGCGTCACCGAGGGCGGCAACTTCGAGGGCCGCAACATCCTCCACCTGCCCCAGGGGCTGGCGGCCGGCGAGCCGGCGCGAATCGACGGGGCGCGTGCGGCGCTGTACGAGGCGCGGGCGAAACGGGTTTGGCCAGGCCTGGACGACAAGCGCCTCTGCTCCTGGAACGCGCTGATGATCGCCGCCCTGGCCGAGGCAGGCGCGGTGCTGGACCGCCCGGACTACCTGGCAGCGGCCACCGCCTGCGCGGACTTTGTCTGGACGAAGCTGCGTGACGCCGACGGACGCCTGCTTCGCTCCTGGAAGGACGGCGAGGCCAAGCTCAACGCCTATCTGGAAGACCACGCCTACCTCGTCGAGGCGCTCCTGACGCTTTATGAGGCCGGCTTCGACCCCCGCTGGTTCGACGCCGCTCGCGAGACGGCCGACGCGATGATCGAGCGCTTCGCCGACCCCGAGCGCGGCGGGTTCTTCACCACCTCCCACGACCACGACGCGCTGATCGCCCGACGCAAGGACGTCGACGATCACCCGATCCCGTCGGGCAACTCCTCGGCGGCCTTCGGCCTGCTGCGACTCGCCGCCCTGACCGGCGAGCACTCCTACGAACAGCGCGCCGTGTCGATCTTCAGGCTCTTTCATCGGGTCGCCGCCCAGCACCCACACGCCGTGGCCTACCTGCTCCGGGCGCTTGACTTCCACTTCGCGAGCGTCAAGGAGGTGGCGCTGATCGGGCCGGCGGCGGGGAACGGCACACCCGCTGACGGCCTCGGCGACCTCGCCGCCGTCGTGCGCTCGGGGTTTCGTCCGCACCTGGTGCTCGCGGGCGGACCGGAGGGCACGGAGCGCCCCGAGCTGATGCAGCAGCGCACAACCGTTCAGGGCCGCCCGGCCGCCTACGTCTGCGAGCACTTCGCCTGCCAGCGTCCGGTCACCGAGCCGTCCGAGCTCGCGGCGTCGCTGGGCGGGTAGCGGGCGATAGATTCCCCCCGTGGCCGAAACCGCAACGAAGCCGAAGCGCACCCGGAAGAAGGGCGCAAAGACTCTGGCTCGCGAGTACTTCGAGGCCCTCTCCCGCCAGGACCTCGACGCCGCCGTGGGGCTGTGGCGCGAGGGGTCCCCAGATCGGATGCACGGCATCTTCGACGCAGTCGCGCCCGACGGGATCCGCGCCTGGTTTTCGGAGCTGTTTCGCGCCTTCCCAGACTTCGACCTCGAGATCCTGGAAATCGCCGGCAGCGGCGACAACGCCGCAGTGCGCTGGCGAGGCACAGGTACCTTCACGGGGCCGGGCCGTTTCCAGGGTCTTGCCCCGAACGGCGCCCGCGTCGAGCTCGAGGGCTGCGACATGTTCCGCGTCGCCGACGGCAAGATCGTCGAGAACAACGCGTACGCCAACGGCATGCAGATCGCCCAGCAGCTCGGCGTCCTGCCGCCCGAAGGCTCGTTCGGCGAGAAGGCAGTCACCGGGCTGGTCAACGCCCGCACCGCGGCGACAGACGCCATCCGCCGCTTCCGTGAGCGCAGCTGAACAAAGAGCCTGAGCCGCCGGCGACCGGCGGCAGGGCTAGCTTGTCGTCGTGCTCGAAGCGATCGCCTGGGGCGCGCTCGCCGCCTCGTCGCTGCTGATCGGCGCGCTGCTCGGGACGGCCGGTTGGATCAGACGGCAGGCGGTGGGGCTGATCCTCGGCTTCGGCGCCGGGGCGCTGATCAGCGCCGTGTCGTTCGAGCTCACCGAGGAGGCGCTTCAGCTGGGTGGAGCGGACGCGACGGCCGCCGGCCTCGCCATGGGAGCGCTCGTCTTCTTCGCCGGCGACGTGGCGCTTCACCGCAGGGGCGCCTCGGATCGCAAGCAGGTGCGGGACTCAGAGGATGCCTCGGGCACCGCCCTGCTGCTTGGGGCCGTGCTCGACGGCGTGCCGGAGTCGGCGGTGATCGGAATCACCCTCCTGGCCGGCGGCGAGGTGAGCGTGGCGATGCTGGCCGCGGTGTTCATCTCCAACCTGCCCGAGGGAATCGGTGGAGCGAGCGGGATGCGCGCCGGCGGGAGCTCGACGCGTTCGATCCTCGCCTCGTGGACGGTCGTCGCACTCGTCTGCGCGCTGTCAGCCGGGCTCGGCTACGCGGTCCTCGACGGCGCTTCGGACGAGGTGATCGCCCTGCTGCAGGCCTTCGCCGCCGGCGGCGTGCTGACGATGCTCACCGACACGATGATCCCGGACGCCTACCGCCAGGGCGGCCGCGTCACGGGATTGCTGACCGTGCTCGGCTTCGCCCTCGCGGCGTTGCTATCGGCGAGCGGCTGAGGGGCACGAGCCGGACGCGTGGGATTGACCCGAACGTACCGCGACGAAAGGGGATCCCATGCCCGAGGATTTCAAGCGCGGCGACCGCGTGGAGTGGACGTTCCGTGGCCGGCCGGTGGCCGGCATTGTGCGTCGCAAGCTCACCAGGCGCACCGAGATCGGCGGGCGCCCGGTGGCCGCCTCCAAGGACGACCCGCGCTACCTGGTCGTCAGCGACGCAAGCGGGAGGGAGACGACGCGCCGCGCCGCAGCGCTTCGCCGGCTTCCCTAGCGGCGACCGCTCAGAGAATCGAGAGGAATCGCTCGATCTCCCAGGGCGTGACCTGGACGCGGTACTCCTCCCACTCCTCGCGCTTCGCCTCGATGAAGCGCTTGTGGGTGTGCTCGCCGAGGATGCGCAGCACCAGCTCCGACTCGGCGGCGATCTCGATCGCCTCGCCGAGCGTCTCCGGCAGCTGGTCGATGCCGCGCTGGTGGCGCTCTTCGGGAGTCAGGTGGTAGAGGTTCTGCTCCATCGGCTCGGGCAGCTCGTAGCCGTGCTCGATGCCCTCGAGGCCGGCTTGGAGCATCCCCGCGAAGCACAGGTACGGGTTGCAGGCCGGGTCGGGACACCGCAGCTCGGCGCGGGTCGCCTGCTCCTTGCCGGGGTGATAGAGCGGCACCCGGATCAGGGCCGAGCGGTTGCGCCGCGACCACGCCAGGTAGACGGGCGCCTCGAAGCCGGGCACCAGGCGCTTGTAGGAGTTCACCCACTGGGCGAACAGCGGTGAGATCTCGCGCGCGTGGCGCAGCTGGCCGGCGATGAACGACTTCGCGGTATCCGACAGGTAGTACTGGTCGTCGGGGTCGTAGAAGGCGTTCTTGCCGTCCCTGCTCAGCGACTGATGGACGTGCATGCCCGACCCGTTCTCGCCGAAAAGCGGCTTCGGCATGAAGGTCGCGTGCCAGCCGTACTTCATGGCGTACTCCTTGACCACGATCCGGTAGGTCATGCAGTCGTCCGACATCTCGAGCGCGTTCTTGAAGCGCATGTCGACCTCGTGTTGGGACGGGCCGACCTCGTGGTGTGCGTACTCGACGTGGATGCCGAGCTGCTCGAGGGCGAGGATCGTCTCGCGGCGGACGTCGGAGCCCGCGTCGAGCGTCGTCAGGTCGAAGTAGCCGCCCTCGTCGAGAACCTCGGGAACGCCGTCCTCGGGCTTGTCGGAGCGAAAGTAGAAGTACTCGAGCTCGGGGCCGATGTTGTAGGCGTCGAACCCCATGTCGGCGGCCCGCTGCAGCGCTCGCCGCATGATCCAGCGCGGATCGCCCTCGTACGGCTCGCCGCCTGGGACCTTGATATCGCAGAACATCCGCGCCACGGCGCGCTCCTCGGGTCGCCAGGGCAGCACCGCGAAGGTCGTCGGGTCGGGCATCGCGATCATGTCCGACTCCTCGATTGGGTTGAAGCCGGTGATCGACGAGCCGTCGAAGCCCATCCCCCCCTCGAACGCGTCCTCCAGCTCGAGGGCGTTGATCGAGAAGCTCTTGAGCTGGCCAAGGACGTCTGTGAACCAGAGCCGCACGAAGCGGACGTCGGCGTCCTCGACGGCCTTCATCACGTCGTCGGCGGTCTCGGTGCTTACGGGTTGGTCGGCCATCGGTCCTCCGGGGATCGTCGCGTGCTCGGGCGGGCGCGACACGATAAACGCGAAGGGGTGATCGATGTGCCGTCGGGCCGTAGTAATCCGCGCGGGGCTCCCGACACGTAGTGCGAGAAGAGAGAACTTCCGGTATAACTTACGAGCAGTAAGTAACCCGCGAAATGTAAAGTAAAGGCCCGATAACCGGTACCTAAAGCCAGAGATCCACGCCTCACGTCCGCGGAGACAGCACATGACGGTGAAGACAGACATCAGCCGCTTCGACATCCACGACGAGCTCACCGCCCCCGAGGGCAGCATCCCGATCCTCAAGGGAGTGCACGGCGCCGGCGGTGAGATCTCCAAGTTCATCGGCGTGCTCGCCGGCTCGCCGAAGGCGCTGCGCGCCTACGCGCGCATGCGCCACGAGCTTCGCGAGGGCGCGCTGCCCGCGGCCACGCGGGAGCGAGTCGCGCTCGCGGTTGCTGAGCGCCGCGGCGACCCCTACTCGATCGCGCAGCATGCCAAGGCGGCGCGCAACCAGGGCCTCGGGCTCGACGAGATCTCGCGCGCCCGGAGCTTCACCTCCGGCGATCCCAACGAGGCGGCGCTGCTGGTCTTCCTCCAGGCGCTGCTCGACGGCGACGGCCGTCCGTCGCAGCACCTCGCCGAGGAGGCGCGGGAGCACGGCTGGACCGACGAGCAGCTGCTCGAGGCCGTCGCCCACCTCGCCCTGAGCGAGTTTCAGAGCCTGATCTCAAACGCGGCCGCCCTACCGCAGGATCAGTCCGACCCGTCGGTCCTACCCTCGGCCGCATAGAGCTCGCCCAGCACCCCAACCCCCCATGCAGTCCCTGAGAGGCGCCGCGACTCGCTCGCGGCGCCTCGGCGTTAAGCCGCCTTCTTGATCTTCGCGACGCGGACCTTGTCGGTGACTTCGAACCCGAGCGTGCGCGCCGTCTTCTGGGTCAGATCCCACTTGGCGTCGAAGTCGTATGGACCGCGGTCGATGACCTTCGTGCGGACGTAGTTGCCCTTGTAGCGGACGACCACCTTGGTGCCGCAGGGGAGGCGCTTGTGCGCGACGCCGAGGGTGCTGCGCCGCAGCGTCTTGCCGCAGGCGGTTTTGTTGCCGAAGAAGCCAGGCCCGTACCAGGTCGCCTTGCGCTTGGGCATCGTGCGCACGAGCGCCCGGCGCGTCCGCTTGTCGACGACGCCGTCGGAGGCGAGGCCCGACTTCTCCTGGAAGCGCTGGACCGAGCTCTCGGTGGCGCCGGCGAACTCGGAGTCCATCGGCACGCTCCTGCCGTACCCGGTGCCGTTCAAGATCCAGTTGAGAGTGGCCACGTCGTCGCCGCAGTCGCCGAGCGCAAGCGTTCGCGAGCCGAAGTCGTAGTCGAGGCATCCGCTGGCGCTGGCGTCACCGCCGCCGCCAGTGCCGCCGGTGCCGATCCCTCCGGAGCCACCGCCCTGCGCTTGCGCGCTCGCCGCGGCGGCGATCATGGCGACGAAGGCCATCGCCACGGCCCAGAGGGCAACGCGGTCGGGTCGCGAGCCAAGCGATTTGTCTCCCGGTCGCCGGTTTCGGTTTTCGGTCGCCGCCAGGCGGCGGTAGCTGCGTTCGTCCATTCCCTCTTTCGACGCTTGCGGGGTTAGCTGACGGGCTCGCGCCGAAAGAGAAGGCGCTACGCGGCTGTCGCCTGCGATTCGCCCCACCCGAGGTCAGCGCCTCGGAATGGGTCCCCCGCTTCCCGCGGATATGTGGCGGGAACTCAGCGGAACAGCGCGGCACCCTAGCAAGGTTTGTGGACTGTTAGCGCCGCGTTAGCAAGTGTTATTCGCTACGAGCACGGTTTTTCCTGCTGGCAGCGGCGAACTAGGGTCCAGCGGTGGCCAGCGAGCCCACGCATCCCGCGCCTGGCGCCTGGCGCATTGCCGCGGCGATCCTGCTGCTCCCATTCGTGGTCACCGTCCTCGTCCCGGCTGTGATCGCCGTGGGCGGAGGCGCCGACGACTGGGGGCTCGAAGGGCTCGCCCGCGCTGCAACGGTCGCGCTCGGCGTGGCCCTGGTGGCGTGTGGCCTCGGCCTGTTCGCCTGGACGGTGGGATTGTTCGCACGGATCGGCCGCGGGACGCTGGCGCCGTGGGATCCGCCCGGGCGCCTCGTCGTGGCCGGCCCGTATCGCCACCTGCGCCACCCGATGATCACCGGCGTGGCGCTGGTGCTCGCGGGCGAGGCTGTCGCGCTCGGCTCGACTGGCATCGCGATCGTGCTGGCGGCATTCGTAGCGATCAATGCGCTCTACCTGCCGCTGGTGGAAGAGCCGGCGCTGGCGCGCCGCTTCGGCGCCGGGTACGAGCGCTACACGGAGAACGTGCCCCGCTGGCGCCCGCGACTGCGGCCCTGGTCGGAGTGACGGCGACGGACGCCGGCACCGATACACCGCGACATACTTCTCGGATCGGCTCGCCAGGCGTCAACCCGGACTCGCTGTACGAGGGCGTGCCGTACGACTACGCGAGCGTGGCGCCGGCCGGCGGCCTCGTCCTCACCGCGGGCGCTTGCCCGCTCGACGCCGACGGCGCCACCGTCGCGCCCGGCGACTTCGAGGCGCAGACGCGGCAGGCGCTCGACAACCTCGCGGTCGTGCTGGCCGAGGCCGAGTCGAGCCTCGAGCAGGTACTGAAGACAACGGTCTACGTCGTCGCGACTGACCGCGCGGAGATGGAGAGGGTCTTCGACCTGGTCGAGGAGCGGTTCGCCCCGGCGCGCCCTCCCAGCACGTTACTGGGGGTCGCCCTGCTCGGATATCCCGGCCAACTGGTCGAGATCGAGGCGATCGCGCTGCGTTCAGGCGAGCAATAGAAAGCCCCCGCGTGGCGGGGGCTTTCCGTAGCAGGCCTGTAAGCCGGATTTTGTCGCGTGCGGTCATCCATCTGTGCGGCCTACCTGGATCTCGCCGGGCCGGGTCGTCGATCCTGCTTGGCCTTGCACCTGGCGGGGTTTGCCTGGCCGCCGCGTTACCGCGGCGCCGGTGCGCTCTTACCGCACCCTTTCACCTTTGCCTGTGCGCGGCTCACGTGAGGCCGCGCCATCGGCCGTGTGTTTCTGTGGCACTTTCCCGCGGGTTTCCCCGGGTGGGCGTTACCCACCGCCATGCCCTCTGGTGTCCGGACTTTCCTCGAGAGGCATACCTCCCGCGACCGCATGGCCTGCGCCGTCAAGTGTAGGGCGAGACCGTCCGACCTCCAAATGGACGGGCCCGCGAACGCCAGCGCGATTGCGGGTTGCGCCGAGGGGGAAAATCCCTCGCATGGGCGCCGAGGCGACGACGATCGACCGGTCCGAGCTCGAGCGCGAGATCGTCGAGGTGGGCCGCGACCTGGTCGAGCGCTTCCCGAACACCGCCCGCCACCCGCTCCGCGCTTTGGACGAGCGCGTGCTCCGAGCGTCAACTCGCGATCGAGAGCTGCGGGCGGCGCTGTTTCGCCTGGTGGACGTCACTCCCGCCTGCCGCTCCCTCGACGACCTGGCCAAGCATCTCGCCGACTTCGCCGAGGAGGTCGAGGAGCCGACGCTGCCGCTCGAGGCCGCCAAGCGCGCGGCCCACACGAAGGCAGGGCGGGCAGCGCTCGGTGCCGCCGTGTCGGCGGGCGTGCGACACATGGCGCACCGGTTCATCGCCGGCGATTCGCCCGAGTCGGCGCTCGGCGAGCTCCGCGAGCTCTGGCGCGGCGGGATCGCCAGCTCCCTCGACCTGCTCGGGGAGGCGACCGTGACGGCCGCCGAGGCCGACATCTACGCGGAGCGTTGTCGTGCTGCGCTCAACACGCTCGCGCCGGCCTACGCCGAGTTGCCGGAGCGCCCGCTCCTCGAGCACGACCCCGCCGGACCGATCCCGCGACCGAACCTCTCGGTCAAGATCACCGCGCTGACGCCGCTGCTGCGCCCCGACGCGCCCCGGCGGGGTGTTGACGACGCCGCCGAGCGCCTGCGCCCGCTGCTCCGCGCCGCGAATGACCTCGGCGCCCACCTGCACATCGACATGGAGTCCCTCGACACGCGCGAGACGACGCTGGAGCTGCTGTTCGAGCTGCTCTCAGAGGACGAGTTTCGCGACGGCCCCTCGGTCGGGGTGGTCGTTCAGGCCTATCTGCGCGACTCGCCAGAAGAGCTCGACCTGCTGCTGGCGCGAGCCGAGTCGGGGCGACGAAGCTCGCCGCTTGCCTTTCGCCTCGTCAAGGGCGCCTACTGGGACCACGAGGTGGTCGAGGCGCGCCAGCACGGCTGGACGCCGCCGGTGTTCGAGGTCAAGGCCGAGTCGGACCGGAACTTCGAGGCCCTCACCCGCCGGCTGATCGACCGGGCCAAGGAGGAGCCCGAGAGCGTGCGGGTGGCCATCGGCTCGCACAACCTGCGCTCGATCGCCCACGCGATCGCCTACGCCCGGCTCGCCGGGGCCGACGACTCGGTGCTCGAGCTGCAGGTGCTGCGGGGCCTTGGCGACGACCTCGCCCGCGCGCTCGCCAACGCGGGCCTGCGCGCGCGCAGCTACTGCCCGGTCGGCGACCTGGTGGCCGGGATGGCGTATCTCGTCCGGCGCCTGCTGGAAAACACCGCCAACGAGTCGTTCCTAGCCGAGCGGGCCACCGGGACCTCGCTCGACGAGCTCCTGGCGCCGCCGTGAGCCGGACGGCGAACACGGTCACGGCGCTGCCGCCCTTCCGCAACGAGCCGGTGCTCGAGTTTCGCCGCGCGTCGGAGCGCGAGTCGCTGCAGGCGGCGCTCTCCGAGCTCGACGCGCGCCTGCCTCTCGACGCGCCGGTCAGGGTCGGCGACGACCGGCGTGACGGCGCCGACTTTCAGTCTGCCGATCCGGGCCAGCCCGAGCGGATAGTCGCCAGCGCGCCCGAGGCGACCCCGGCGGAGGTGGATGCCGCGATCGCCGCGGCCGTCGATACGGCGCGCAGCTGGGGGCGGTTGCCGGCGGAGGAGCGAGCGGCGGTGCTGGTCGCCGCCGCGGGTGAGCTGCGCCGCCGCCGGCTCGAACTCGCGGCGCTCGAGGTTCGCGAGTGTGCCAAGCCATGGCCCGAGGCCGACGCGGACGTCTGCGAAGCCATCGACTTCCTCGAGTACTACGCGCGCCAGGCCGTCGAGCTGGACCGCGGGCGCGCGCTCGATCAGGCGCCGGGAGAGCGCAACACCATGCGCTACGTCCCGCGAGGCGTCGCCGCGGTGATCGCGCCGTGGAACTTTCCGCTCGCGATCCCCACCGGGATGACGGCGGCGGCGCTGGCCGCCGGTAACGCGGTCGCCCTGAAGCCGGCCGAGCAGTCCCCCGGTTGCGGCGCTGCGCTGGTGGACGCGCTGCGGGCGGCCGGGGTACCGCGGGGGGCGATCGCGCTGCTGCCCGGCCACGGCGAGGTCGGCGAGGCGCTGGTGCGCCACCCCTCCACCGAGGTGATTGCCTTCACCGGCTCCAGCCCGGTCGGCCAGCGGATCCTGGCGCTCGCGGCCGAGACCGCGCCCGGCCAGCGCCACGTCAAGCGAGTCGCCGCCGAGATGGGCGGCAAGAACTGCGTCATCGTCGACGCGGACGCCGACCTCGACGAGGCGGTGCCGGCGATTGTGCGCTCGGCGTTCGTCTACGCCGGTCAGAAGTGCTCCGCCGCTTCGCGCGTGCTTGCCCACGAGGCGGTGGCCGAACGCCTTGGCGAGCGACTCGCGGGGGCGGTGGAGCTGCTCCGGGTCGGTCAGGCCTCAGAGCTCGACACGGACGTGCCACCGGTGATCGAGCGCGAGGCCCAGGAACGTGTGCGCGACTACACCGATCGCGCGAGTGCGGACGGGCGCGTGCTGGCGCGGGCCGAGGTGCCGTCGGGGCCGGGCTGGTTCTGCGCTCCGACGCTCGTCGCCGACGTCGACCACGACTCGCCGGTGCTGCGCGAGGAGGTCTTCGGCCCGCTGCTCACGCTCGAGTCCGTGGAGTCGGTCGAGGCGGCGCTGGACGTGGTCGATGGGCTTCCGTTTGCGCTCACGGGCGGGCTGTTCTCCCGCACGCCGTCGACCGTCGAGGAGGTCGCACGCCGCACGCCGGTGGGCAACCTCTACGTCAACCGCCACATCACCGGGGCCATGGTCGGCCGCCAGCCGTTCGGCGGCAACCGCCTCTCGGGCGCGGGCTTCAAGGCGGGCGGCCCCGACTACCTGCTGCAGTTCGTCGAGCCGCGGGTGGTGACCGAGAACACCACCCGCCACGGACTGGTGGTGGACTAGCTAGCTGAGCTCCGACCCGCAGCCGTCGCAACCCGACGCCGCGTGGATGTCGCCGCCGCACACGGGGCACTCGGCGCGACCGGAGGCCACCAGCTCGCCCCAGCGCTCCAGGACGACGTCCTCGAGCGTCCGGGCGCCGGCCTCGAACAACCGCGCCGCGCGGTACTCGCCGGTGAGGTTGTGCTCGCTCGGTGCAGTGGCGACGGCGGGCACGGTCAGATGCTCCTGAAGACTCCGACGACCTTGCCGAGCAGCTCCGCCTCGCGGGTCTTGATCGGCTTGTAGGCCTTGTTGGCCGGCTCGAGCCGGATCTGATCCTTCTCGCGGTAGAAGCGCTTCACGGTCGCCTCGTCGTCGAGCAGCGCGACCACGATCTCGCCGTTGTCGGCGTCCTCGGCCGGACGAACGACCACGAAGTCGCCCTCGAGGATCCCGGCGTCCTTCATCGAGTCGCCCTTGATCCTGAGGATGTAGTCGCCGGTCTCGCCGCCGATCACCGCCGGCACGTCGAGGTACTCCTCGATGTGTTCCTCCGCGAGCACCGGCTCACCCGCGGCGACCTGTCCGACCAGCGGTAGCCCCGGACCTCGCATCATCTTCCGCGCCCGGTCGACCAGCAGCTCGATCGCACGCGGCTTGGTCGGATCGCGCTTCAGCAGCCCGATCTTCTCGAGGTTCGCGAGGTGGGCGTGCACGGTGGAGGAAGAGTGCAGGCCGACGGCCTTGCCGATCTCCCGCACCGTCGGGGGGTAACCGTGCTTGCTCGCGTACTTGCGGATGTAGTCGAAGATCTCCTTCTGCCGCTTGGTCAGATCCACTTGCCGACGCTCCTCAGCTCACTCGGCCGGACCGGCCGATGCCCTCTCTCACAGAACACATGTTCGCATAGTAGACCGCCCTGCGGACGGAAGCAAGCGGTCGGTTCGCTCCCTCTAGAATCGTCGAGCCACGCGGCTGTGGCGGAACTGGTAGACGCGCAAGGTTGAGGGCCTTGTGGACCGCAAGGTCCGTGGAGGTTCGACTCCTCTCAGCCGCACTTCGCTTCTGGATCCAGGATCGAGTCGCCTGAGCCCCGCGGGCGTCCGGTCGCCGTCCGAGCAGTCCGAGTCGAGCACCGGCGGCTCAGGTGGCTCACGGCGTCCCGGCCGACCCGGCTCGGTGACGGCGCAGCTGTTTTTCGATGCAGCGTGGACACGAGCACTCCGGGATCCAGAGGCCTGTGCGCGGACACCTCGCTACGGGCGAATCGCCGGATATCGCACGGACCGGCCCGCGGTCCTCGATCAACGAGGTACCGGTCACTTGCCAGACGAGCCAGACGCCGAGATGCCGAGCGGCGTCTGTCGACCTCTCGATGAACGCACGCATCCATTCCCCCGATCTCTCGCGATCCTCCCTGAGCGGTCGCCCGCTCACGCCCCGCTCATCTTGCATGGGCCGCAGGTTCGGAGCAACGCCAGTTACCTCATCCACATCGCGCAGATACCTCATTGCTTGACCCTTCAGCTGGGTCAGGGAGCGGCAGCGGCCTTGGCCTCCGCCTCGGCGTCGACGGCCGGCGGCTCCACGCCGGCGACGGCATACGCGTCCGCGTAATCGAGCGTTTCTCGCTCGAGCAGGGCATGAGCGAGAGCGCCGAGGCGGGAACGCTCGCGCTCGAGCAGGTCGATGACCTCCTCTTCTGCGGTGTCGACGATCCGGCGCGCCTCCTCGTCCACCAGCTGCTGCGTCGCTGGTGAGGCCGGCGTCGCTCCCGGCAGGAGCGCGCCGTCCGCGCGGCCGTCGGTGACCGCCAGAGGGCCGACCGCGTCGCTCATCCCCCAACGTCCGACCATGCCGCGGGCGATCTGCGTCAGCTGCTGGATATCGGACTCGGCTCCGGTCGTGATCTCGCCGAAGACCACCTTTTCCGCCGCTCGGCCCCCGAGCGCCACCTTGATCCTCGCGATCAGCTCGCCGCGGCGGTAGGTGTAGCGGTCGTCCTCGGGCGTCGCGAGCGTCACGCCGAGCGCCTGGCCGCGGGGGATGATGGAGACCTTCCGCACCGGATCGGCGCCGGGGGTCAGCATGCCGACAAGCGCGTGTCCCGACTCGTGGTACGCGGTGCGCTCGCGGTCGGCGTCGCTCATCACTATCTGGCGCTCGGCGCCGAGCGTGATCTTCTCGATCGCGTCGGTGAAGTCCTCCTGCTTGACAGCCGGGTGGTCGCGGCGGGCTGCGAAGAGCGCGGCCTCGTTGACGATCAGGGCCAGGTCCGCTCCGGTCGCACCCGGCGTCGCGGCCGCCACCTGGCCCAGGTCGACGTCCGGCGCGAGGGCGACCTTCCGCGTGTGGATGCGCAGGATCTCGACGCGGCCGTTCCGGTCGGGAGGTTGCACCGCGATCCGGCGGTCGAACCGGCCCGGCCGAAGCAGCGCCGGGTCGAGCACCTCCGGGCGATTGGTCGCGCCGAGCACGATCACGTTGTCGCCGGGCTCGAAGCCGTCCATCTCGGTGAGGACCTGGTTCAGCGTCTGCTCGCGCTCGTCGTGGCCGCCGCTGATCCCGGAGACGTTGCCCGAGCGCGAGCGCCCGACCGCATCGAGCTCGTCGATGAAGACGATCGCCGGCGCCGCCTCCTTCGCCTGCTTGAAGAGGTCGCGCACCCGCGAGGCGCCGACGCCCACGATCGCCTCGACGAACTCCGACGCCGACATCGAGAAGAACGCGGCGTCGGCCTCGCCGGCGACGGCGCGCGCCAGCAGCGTCTTGCCGGTCCCGGGCGGGCCGTAGAGCAGGACTCCTCGCGGGATCCGCGCGCCCAGCTTCTCGTAGCGCCCGGGGCGCTTAAGGAAGTCGACGATCTCCACCAGCTCGTCCTCCGCCTCGTCGATTCCCGCAACGTCGTCGAACGTGACCTTTTCGTTGCCGGCCTGGTCGGCGCGACGAGCGGTGGCGCGGCCGAAGCTGCCGAGCACGCCGCCCGCGCCCCCGCCCAGCTGCCGGCGCGCCAGCCAGATGAAGAAGCCGATCAGCAGCAGCGTGGGCAGGAACCCCAGCAGCAGCGTCGCCCACAGGGAGCGCCCCTCGTCGGGCGGCTCGGCGTTGATCACGACGCTCTCGCGCTCCAGCAGCCTGGTAACCGAGGCGGGATCGATGAAGGCAGGGACCTCGGTCTCGAAGCTCGTGACCTGCACCGGCTCACCGTCGCCCGGCGGGTCGTACGTGGCCTCGTTCTTCAGCTCGCCTTCGATGGAGTCCTGCTGCGAGCTGATCTCCTGGACGTTGCTCGCCTTGACCTGATCAACGAAGAAGGGCTGGTACGGCACGCGCTCGCGATCCGGCGGGCCGCTGGTCATGAAGGAAATGATCAGGTTGACCGCGAGCAGGACAACCAGGAGCGCGATGAACCCGCGGCTCCGCGGGAACAGCGTGCGACGCTGCGGCGGCTGCTCGCCGCCGGGCGCCGGGGCCGGCTTCGTGGGGGGAGCAGGGGCTGGATCGGGCACCGTGTCAACTCCAGCAGACTGGCCGCCTGCCCGCAAGCGAACGAACCCGCGTTACGGACTCGGGTTCTCCCCAGCCGACCAAGGCGGATCGGCAGGCCTCATTGCCCCGCCGGGTCCTCGAGCGGGTCGCGCTCCATCCCGCGGCGGTGAAAGAACGCGCCAAACGAGCCGGCCAATATCGCCACGATCGAGATCGCATACGCCTGCAGGAAGACATCGAGAATCCGCGCCGGCGTGGAGATCGGGTTAGGGAGCTGGGAGGAGACGGTGAGGAGCTGGGTGCTGGTCCAGAAGACCGAGTCCCCGATGGTCGTGATCTCCGTGCCGGCGGCGTGGCGCTCGAAGAGGAAGATCAGCACACTTGCAACGGCGTCGAGGGCGAGCGTGGCGACGGCGAGGGAGGCGATGCGCGAGCGCAGGTGTTCATGCGTTTTCGTGCTCCCGCGTGCAACGTTCAGGACCTCGCGCCCGCCGGCTCGCATTGGCTCCGGCACGCCCGCAGTCTCTCGATGCGGGCGGTCGGAAGCCGACCGCGTGCAACCAGATGGGCTTAGACGAGCCTCGAATCTCGGCCGAGCGTGAAGCGGGCGGTCAGTCGGCGGGCGAGTCGGCGCAATCGGCAGTCACCGGCAAGCTCATCTTCGGATCGGGCCACCGGTCGCGGTGGCAAAGCGGCAGATCTCCACCGCCGTGGGCTCGATTCCCTCGGCCTGCACCACCAGGTTCAGGTGGCAGAACGTCCTGAATTCCGCGGGCCCGAGTGGTCGCTGCGCGAGATCACCCGTGCCGTCCCCTCGACCGGGCCCTCCATGCCGCCCCGAACAGCTTGCCCAGGATGCCCATCAGCCCGACCCTATCGCGGTGAGCCACACTCCCGACAGCGACGGAATCTCCCGAGCAGAGTCGATCCCCCGGACCGAGCGCTCGAGTGCCAAGCCCCCGTTGTCGCCGCGAAGCGTGCTCAGCAGCGGGTCGCCGTTCGCCTTCTGCAGCGAGAACGGTCCCAGCCCGCTCGCCACCTTGACGTCGCCGCTGTTGAGCAGCTCGAGGCGCTCGGCGGGTTCGGGGACGATCCGAAACTCGACCTGCTCGAGCGCCGGCCCTAGGCCGCGGACCGTCCCCCACCACGCGGAGTTGCGCGCCAGCAGCAGCCGCGTGCGATCGCGTTCGCGTAGCTCGAACGCGCCTGTGCCGGTGTTCACCCCGCTCGCGAGCTCGCCGCGGCCGCCGGCGCCAAGCGCTCGCGGCGAGACGATCCCCAGTTGCGGCGATCCAAGCCGCTCATCGAACCGCGGGTCCGGGGCGGTAAGGAAGAACCGCACCAGATCTGGGCGCGGCGCGTCCGTTTCGAACAGGTTCGGCAACAGCGCGCGACCCGCCTCGGTCGCGCTCCAGCGCTCCACATTGGCGAGGACCGCGCTGGCGTTGAGGGGCGCCCCGTCCTGAAACCGGACCCCCGGACGCAGCCGCAGCCGCCAGATCGTGCGGTCGCCCGACGGCCTGGCGCTGACCGCGAGTCCGGGGACCCGGGTCGCGTCGTCGAACGGCGGCGCCAGCTGGTCGACGAGGGGCTCGTAGATCTGCCGGCAGACGACCTGTCCGGCTGCGCTCCGGGTCAGCAACGGGTCGAGATCCTCCGGATCGCGTTCGAGCGCCCAGACCAAAGTTCCGCCCTCGCCCGGGACGCCGGTGGCGGTCGCCTGGGATGCCTCGTCATCGTCGCTGCATCCGCCGGCCAGGAGCGCCAGCGCGAGCAGCACGGAGACCGACGCCGACGCCTTAGTCACGCATACCGTGACAAAGGCGTCGATTCGAGAGCGAATCCTCAGAGTTTCAGCAGGGCGACCGTGTTGAGGACGAACAGGATCGCGAAGAAGATCGTCCAGCGGTCGAGATTGCGCTCGACCAGGGAGCCGCCGCCGAAGGAGCCGCCGCCCGAGCCGACGCCGAACGCCCCGGACAGCCCCGCGTCCTTCCCCGAATGCAGCAGCACGAGGAAGATCAGGATCACCGAGATCAGCACCTGGACCACGTTGAGAACCGATTCCACGGCCGCGGAGTGTAGCCCCTGACGGGCGGCATTCAGGCGGCACGCGCGACGGGCGCCACCTGACCATGAAGCGAGCTATCCGCGCAGGCGATCGAGCTCCCTCAGGATCTCGATCGCCTCGCGCCGCAGTTCGGCGTCGGCCCGGCGCCAGTCCTCTTCGGAGAGCTTGCCCTGAGCTCGGTCGAGCTCGGCGTCCCGGATCTGGCGGTACTTCGCCTCCTTGCGGGCCTCGAGGTCAGCGATCCGCGGGTCCTCCAGCTCGTCCGAGGCATTGTCGTCGCCGGCACGCCGACGTAGTGGCGCGCTCACGAACCAGGCGAGCGCGGCGATCAGGATCACGGCGAGGACCACCTCCATGGCGCGGAAGGCTAGGGCGGCCCGAACCGCGTCGCGCTACGCGCGCCCGAGGTCGCGGGCCAGGCGCGCCGCGTAGACGTCGGAGACCTGGCGGCGCCGCGCCGCCGGCACGGGCCAGAGCGCGAACAGCGCGCCGCCGATCGCGATCGCCCCGCCCAGCCAGATCCAGATCACGAACGGGTTGACGTTCACGCGCAGGTCGATAGGCGAGGCATCTGACTCGTAGCGCTCGGCGATCGCCCGCACCGCCAGGCCCTGGAGGTAGCTGAGCTGCTGCTGGGCGCCGGCGTCGGCCGGATCGCTGCCTCGCGCCAGGCGCATCAGGCGGCGGTCGGCGCCGGCGATCATGCCGTCGAGCGGCTCGAGGTCGGGCCGCATCGCCGTCCAGAGGTCGCCGCCGACGCTTTCGCGGCGGCCGACCTCGCTGGTCGCCTCGCCCTCGAAGAAGCCGCGCACCGGGCCGAATCCGGCCGATGTCGTGGACGCGTAGTAGTTGCGCTCAGGATGCAGCACCGCGAACTGGTCGCCATCGCGATCGACGTCGAGCACGGCGCCGAATGTCAACCGCTCCTCCGCTGGGTCAATCGCTGTCGTCGGGCGCTCGTAGGTCACCTGGTAGTCGCCGACCGTCGCGGAATCGCCGGGGCGAAGCCGCACGTCACTGGAGGTCTGAAAGCTCGACGAGGCCGCGACCGCGATGAACAGGATCGCCACCCCGGCGTGCACGATGTAGCCGCCGTAGCGGCGGCGGTTTCGCCCCACCGCGGTCGCCAGGGCGCCCAGCCACGGGCCGCCGCTCAGCGCGCGGCGCGCGGCCGCCGCGCGTACGAACTCGCCCACAAGCGCAGCGAGCGCGAAGAACGCGAAGCAGAACAGGACCAGGGCCAGGGGCTCGGACTCGGCATCGCTCACGCCGACCAGCGCTGCGGTGGCCACAGCCGTCGCAGCGAGCGGCCACCGCACCAACCGCCAGAGCGAGCCGGCGCTCACCTGTCGCCAGGCCAGCAGCGGCCCGATGCCGGTGAACAGCACCAGCACGATCGCCAGCGGCGCCGTGTAGCGGTCGAACCACGCGCCGCCGAGCGACGAGCGCTCGCCGGTGAGCGCCTCGGAGATCAGGGGGAAGAAGGTGCCCCAGAAGATCACAGCGCAGAGCCCGACCAGGAGCAGGTTGTTGATCAGGAACACCGCCTCGCGCGAGGCCAGCGACTCGATGCGGCGCTCGGACCGAAGGTCGTCGAGCCGGGAGACGATCAGCGCCGTGGAGCCGAGCAGGACCACCGCGATGAGGACCAGCAGCGGCGTGCCCACGGTCGAGGCCCCGAAAGCGTGGATGGACTCCAGGATCCCCGAACGAACAAGGAACGTGCCGAGGAGCGCGAGCACGAAGGTGGCGCAGATCAGCGATACGTTCCAGACCTTCAACATCCCCCGCCGCTCCTGAACCATGATCGAGTGCAGGAACGCGGTTCCCGCGAGCCACGGCATCAGCGACGCGTTCTCGACCGCGTCCCATCCCCAGTAGCCGCCCCAGCCGAGCTCCGAGTATGACCAGCGGGCGCCGAGGAGGACCCCGACTCCCAGGAACGTCCACGCCAGCAGGGCGAAGCGCCGCGTGGAGCGAATCCAGCTTGCGTCGACGCGCCGCGCGACCAGCGCCCCGATCGCAAACGCGAACGGGATCGAGAACAGGACGTAGCCCGAGTAGAGCATCGGCGGGTGGATCGCCATCGCGGGATGGCGGAGCAGCGGGTTGAGCCCGACGCCCTCGGCCGGCGCGGGGTCGAGGCGCGCGAAGGGGTTCGCCCCGTCGGCGAACACCATCAGCCCGCAGAAGAAGAGGCCGATCCCCGCCAGGACCGCGGTCGCGTACGGCACGATCTCGCGGTGCCGCCTCCGGGTCGCGAGCAGGACCGCGCTGGCTGCGATCGACAGCACCCATGCCCAGAGCAGCAGCGAGCCGCCCTGGCTCGACCACATCGCGGTCGCCTTGTAGAGCGTGGGGGTGGTGGTCGATGAGTGGTCTGCGACCAGCTCGACCGAGAAGTCCGAGCGCAGGAACGCCGCCTCCAGCACCACGACACAGACGGTGAGCAGCGCGCAGACCGCGTAGATGGCGCGGCGTGAGGAGTCGATGAGGCGCCGATCGCCGCGATGCGCCCCGACCAGTGCCGACGCGGCGGCGTAGAGACACCCGAGCGCAGCCGCGACCAGGCACGCGGCTCCAAGTCCGATCATTCGACCACGACGTGCTCGGGATCAGCCTCGGCCTCGTCGGCGAACTTCGACGGGCACTTGGTGATCAGCGAGTCCTTCTCGGCGACGAAGGTGCCGTCGGTGACCGTCCCGCTGACGATCACCTCGCGCCCCTCGCGGAACGGGTCGGGCACCTGTCCGGTGTAGTCGACCGGGATCTTCGCGCTCGGGTCGTCGCGGTCGGAGACCTCAAAGCGAAGCTCCTCGCCGCGATGCTCGATCGAGTCGTCGACGACCTTGCCGGTGAGCTCGTAGTTGCCGCCCTCCTCACCGATGAGCTCGGAGGGCTCGCGCGCCTCGCTAGATGCGCTGAATGAGGTGTAGACGAGCGCGGCGGCCAGCAGCACGGCGGCGCCGAGGGCGACGACTAGACGGATCTTGCGCTTGCGATCCGGGTCCATGTGGCGGCCCGATTATCGCAACGTAGAGGCTGGCTCAGCCGCGGCGCAGGCGATAGAAGCGCGGGTTGGCGCGCGTAGGCGGGCGCCCCCGCGGTGTTGATGGGCACCTTCGACGTCGATCTCCCACGCGGAGAACGCGGCCGCGATGTCCGCGCGGGTGGCGCCGCGCGGAAGCGGGCCTCTGCGGCCTCGTGCCCACGCCATCATCAGCAGGGTCGCCGGGGACGCCGCCAGCCGAGTCGCCGCGCCGACTTCCGCCCGTCGCTGCTCGTCGGTGAGCTCGTCGTGGAAGCAACCGAAGTGGAGCAAGAGCCGGAAGTACGAGCCGACCGCGGCGGGCAGCTCGGTCACATCGCCCTGCACGAATTCCGGCTGCACGCCGGCCTGCCGCAGCCGAGATCAGGACGTTTCCGAACGGCGCCTGACGTCCTGCCTCTTCGCGGTCGAACAGCTCGCCGATCTGCCTGAACCTAGCCGCTGGCCGTGCCCCCGCAAACCCCCCGATACTGTCCGTTTACATGGCCGACGATCGCGTCGTGATCATCACCGGCGCCTCGACCGGCATCGGCGAGGCGACCGCGCGTGCCGCGGCCGAGGCGGGCTACCGAGTGGTGCTCGGCGCCCGCTCCGAGGACAAGCTCGAGGAGCTTGCCAGCGAGCTCGGCGGCGCTGACCGTGCGCTGGCCGTGCGCTGCGACGTCACCGAGCCAGACGACGTCGAGCGCTTCGCCCAGACCGCGCTCGACGGCTTCGGGCGCATCGACGCCGTGTTCGCCAACGCGGGCTTCGGCGCCACCCGCGGCTTCCTCGAGGAGAGTCCCGAGCACTGGCGCTCGATGGTGCTCACGAACGTCTTCGGCGTGGCGCTGACGATCCGCTTCACCCTCCCCCACCTGCTCGAGCGCGGCGACGGGCACTACCTGATCACGAGTTCGGTGGCGGGCCGCCGAGCGCTGCCGGGATCGCTCTACTCGGCGACCAAGTGGGCGGTGACAGCGATCGGCGAGGCGCTTCGCCAGGAGCTTCGCCAGATGCACGACAACTACGCCATCCGCGTGACGCTGATCGAGCCGGGGATGGTCGACACGCCGTTCTTCGAGGACCGCCCGGGTACCGACAGCGCGCTCCTCGCTGAGGACATCGCGCGCGCGGTCATGTATGCGCTGGAACAACCGCCGCACGTGGACGTCAACGAGGTCCTGGTCAGGCCGGTGTCGCAGTCGAGCTAGGCGCAGCGGCCACGGCGGCCCGATCGCCGAGCACGACGCGCGCGCCACGGCCCGGGCGCACGGTGATGTTGCGCCGGCTGGTCAGCTCCGGGGCGTCGTCGGCACGCCGCAGCTCCCATCTCGAGAACACCGTGCGCAGCACGATCTGCATCTCGAGCATCGCGAAGCTGGCTCCGATGCACCGCCGCCGGCCGCCGCCGAACGGAATCCATGTGTAGGTCCCGGGCGACTCGTCCAGGAAGCGCTCGGGCCTGAACGCGTAGGGGTCCGGGTAGAGCTCGGGGTCGTGGTGGATCAGGTAGGCGTTCGGGACGAGGCAGACGCCGGGCGGGTATCTCCAGCCTCCGAGCTCGAACTCCGCCTTCACCAGCCGCGGCTCCACGTTGGGGAGCACCGGCCGGCGGCGCAGCGTCTCCTGAACGGTCGCAGTCAGGTAGGCGTCGCCGTTTGAGCTCAGCTCCGCGGTCAGCCGGTCCAACACCGGCGGCGTGCGGAGCAGGCGCTCGAACGCCCAGGCCAGCGACGTCGCGGTGGTCTCGTGCCCGGCGACGAGCATCGTCATCAGCTCGTCGCGCAGCTCCTGATCGGACATCGGCGAGCCGTCGGCGTGCCGGGCGTCGAGCAGCATGGTCAGCACGTCGTCGCGCTCCGCCTCCTCGGCTCTGCGCTCCTCGATCAGCTCGAACATCAGCGCGTCGATCTCCTCCTGAAGGCGCCAGAACGCCGCGAACGCCGGCGTCAGCGAGAGCAGCTTCGCCACGCGCCCTTCGGGGTCGAGCGGGACCAGGCTGATCGGGCGCTCGCCGAAGGTGAGCAACTCGGCGAGTCGCCCGCGCAGAGCGTCCAGGCGCTCCCCCGGGTCGAGGCCGAAGACGGCGCGGAGGATGATCTCGAGGGTGAGCCGGCCCATCCGCGGCTGAAGCTCGATCGCCCGATCGCGCGGCCAGCTGTCGACCTCGCGTTCGGCGACCTCCGCCATGAGCCCGGACAGGCGCGCCATCTTCTCGCCGTGGAAGGCGGGGAGCAGCAGCTTGCGCTGCTCGAGGTGCGCCGCCTCGTCGAGCAGGATGACCGAGTTCTTGCCCACCAGCGGCTCCAGCACCTTCGCGCCCTCGCCGGGATGCAGGACCTCCGGCGGAGCCGAGAAGACCTCCTTGACCTCGGCGGGATCGGAGAGGATCACGAACGGCGGCGAGACCGGGAACCGCACCGTGAACCGCTTGCCGTACCGCGCGCGGCAGCGCTCGAGGGTTGCCAGCGGGCGCGTCCAAATGCCGATGCCCTGGATCAGGCTCGGGTATCGCGGCCCCGGTGGTAGCGCCGACATCGTCAACCTCGCTCCAATCAGCACGATCCTCCCGCCCTGCTCTGGACGGTGTGACGCTCGTCACACAACGAGCTCAACCCTACTTCGGAGGCAGCGAGGCGGCGAAATCGGCGCCCGCGTCGACCCAGGCGGCGAGGTCCTCGTCGGCGGCGGTCGCCTCGGGCCCGACGAGGATCCAGCCCTTCAGGGGCCGTCCCGTCATGTCGAAGACGCGCACGTGCTCCCCGGCGAGGGCTTTTGAGGCCTCGTCAGGATCGAGCCGCACCATCAGCTCGTCGCCGCTCACGCCACAGGCCATGTTGCCGCCGACCATGAAGCCGATGCCGCCGAACATCTCGCGCTCGCTGAAGCCCTCTCGGGCCGAGATCACCTCCCTCACACGCTCGGCCAGGTCCTCGTCGTAGGCCATCTCGTCCTCCTTTCCAAGTCGTTCACACGCGCGGTTCCGCCGGGCGTGCTACAGCTATAAAGTCTCCTACGGGACCCCGCGAGTGCGATCGCTCAGGGAGCTCGGATCTCACCCCGCGAGCAAGGAGGCTTGGGCCTGGACCCCGAGGGCGTAAGGAAGCCACCCGTGCACCGCCGGCCGAGCGACGGCCTCGACGCTGCGATCAGGCGGGCGTTCGCGCTGCTCGATCTGCCCCGTCAAGAGGCGTTCCTCCTCGTGGATTCGCGGCACGCGACCGAGCGCTACGAAGGCGTCTTCCTCATGGCGGCAATCAATCGCCTCGAGCGATACCTCCACGTCGCCGAGGAGCTGACGGACTCGGAGGCGATGCGCGTCTGGGTCGAGGACGTGCTCGCCGAGGAGTCCGCCGCGCGCGACCGCGCCCGGAGGCAGCGGTCGTTCGCGTCGCTGCCCCGCCGCAAGGCCAGGGCAAGGGCCGGCGTGCGCTTTGGGGCAATCGCTTCCGAGGTCATGGCAGAGCTCCAGACCGCCCTCGCGGAGACCAACGCTCCCCTGGCCGAAGAATCGTGGCAGTGCGTCGCACGGACTCGGCAGGGAACCCGGTGCGAGAACCCGGCGAACGCGAGCGGACTATGCGAGCTGCATGCCGCGCTGGTCGAGGACTCGGCGCTCATGTCCGCGCCGCTGTCGGATGAGTCGGCCGATACCGATGGGGAGGCACCGGCCGACGCGAGTCGGTCGCGGGCGGCGATCAACTAGTCGCCGTCGAAACGCATTGTCCTGACGCGTTCGATGTGCCGCGGCTTGACGTCATTGCCGGCACGCATGAAGTCGACCATCGTCCTCAGCTGCTCGACGCTGGCGTTGTTCATAACCGCCTCATAGTCCTCCATCATCGGCCCGTAGATCGTCCAGGCCTTCTCTCGGAGCTTGGGCGTCGTCTCGACCTTGACCTTGCGGCGGTCCTCGTCGTCTCGGACCCGACGCGCGTAGCCGGCCCGTTCGAGGCGGTCGATCACGGCGGTCACGGCTCCCGTCGTCAGGCCTGCTTCGGCAGCTAGCCGACCCGCGGTGACGCCGCCGTGCCGCTCGATGATGTCAATGCAGTTGAGGTCGGTGCGGTTGATCCCGAGACGCTCCGCGGCGGCGGTGTCAAACGCGATGTCCTGAATGCCGCTGATCCGGAACTGCTCGCCGAGCTCCGCAATCAGGCGTTCCCTGTTCGTTTGGATTCCTCTTGACACGTAAGCCTCTTACTTGTTAAGATGCTTTGCAGCTGAGAAGTTTACTGCTTGAGGAGGCTGAGAGCAAGTGCAAGCGATCGAAGCAAGAGAGTTGACCAAGACCTACGCCGGCGAGGTCCAAGCCCTCAACGGCCTCTCGTTTTCGGTCGAGGAGGGCACCGTTTTTGGCCTCGTGGGCCCGAACGGCGCCGGCAAGTCGACGACGGTGAGGATCCTCACGACCCTCTCCCACCCCGACTCCGGGACGGCGACCGTTTGCGCCTTCAACGTTCATGACGAGCCGGCGAAGGTTCGCAAGGCGATCGGCGTCGTCGCCCAGAAGAGCGGAGCCGACATCCAGGCGACCGCGCCGGAGAACCTGCGCCTCCAGGGCCAGGTCCACGGACTCGGCGGCCGGGAGCTCGAGCAGCGCATCGGCGCCTTGCTCGACCAGTTCCACCTGAGCGATGCGGCCGACCGTCTCGTGCGCACTTTCTCCGGTGGCATGCAGCGCCGGCTGGACATCGCGCTGGCGCTGGTGCACGGGCCGCGGGTGCTGTTCCTGGACGAGCCGACCACGGGGCTGGACCCCGAGGTTCGCGCCGAGATGTGGGAGGAGATCTCCCGGCTGACCGGCGAGGGCCTCACGGTGCTGCTGACGACGCACTACCTGGAGGAGGCCGACAGGCTTGCCTCCCGGCTGGCGATCGTCGATCGTGGCCAGGTCGTCGCCGAGGGCACGCCCGACGAGCTCAAGCGCGAGCTGCGCGGCGACGCCATCCACGTCGAGCTCGACGGCTCGATGAACGGCAAGGTCGCCGAGGTGCTCGAGGGCATCAAGGTCGCCGGGGCCCTGCACGGCGTCGAGGCGGTGCGCGAGGTGGTCGTCAACGGCCGCGCGCTCCACGCCCGAGCCGATGACGGCGCGCGCGCCGTGCCCGCCGTCCTGGCGGCGCTCGAGGCGCGCGGCGTCCCCGTCACCTCGGTGACCGTCGCGCGCCCGTCGCTCGACGACGTCTACCTGCGGCACACCGGGCGCACGTTCAGCTCCGCCGAGGCGGAGAGCTCCAACGGGGACACCAAGGAGGAATCCCGATGAGTAAGACAATCGCCGACACGCGGTTCATGACCGTCCGGCACGTGATGGAGCTGCTGCGCCAGCCGTGGTGGATCTTCGTCAACCTGATCCAGCCGGTGATCTGGCTACTGCTCTTCGGAGCGCTGTTTGAGACCGTCACCGACATCCCCGGGTTCGGCTCGGAGGACTACATCCAGTTCCTGGCGCCCGGCGTCGTGATGATGACGGCGTTCTTCACCGCGGGCTGGAGCGGGATGCCGATGATCGAGGACCTCGAGCGTGGCGTCATCGACCGCTTCCTGGTCTCGCCGGTGCGGCGCTCGTCGCTGATCACCGGCCGGCTGATGAACGGGGCCCTTCAGATCGTGATCCAGACGGCGATCATCGTCGGGCTGGCGATCGCCACCGGAGCCGACTTCTACAACGGCGTCGCCGGGATCGCGGTGCTGACTGGCGTCGCGATTCTGCTCGGCTCGGCGTTCGGCGCCCTCTCCAACGGGCTGGCATTGCTGGCCCGGCGTGAGGAGACGCTGATCGCTCTGATGCAGTTCCTGATGCTGCCGCTGTCGTTCCTGTCGACGACCTTCATGCAGGCCAGCCTGATGCCGGGCTGGATGCAGACGGCCGCCGACTTCAACCCGGTCAACTGGGCCGTCGAGGCCGGTCGCGAGGCGCTCACCGCGTCGCCCGACTGGGGCTCGATCGCCGGCTACGCCGGCTTGCTGGTGGCGTTCCTGGCGGCGACCCTGTTCTTCGCCGTTCGGGCGTTCCAGAGCTACCAGCGGTCGATCTAACGAGCGCGCGCGGAGTCCGGGGCCGTCCCCGACGGGCCGGCCCGGCCGTGCCTACTTCTTCTCGCAGGAGCCGAATCTCAGTCCAGCGCGCTCCAGCGGGTGCAGGCCTCTGTCGCGGCCTCCAGCGCCGGGCCGAGCGCCTCGTCCGCCCGGGCCGGGTCCCACGCCCGCTCGGCAAGGGCGGCGATGAAGGTGCCCATGAAGGCGTCGCCCGCGCCCAGCGTCGACACGACCCGACCTGGGGCGCCGGACCCTCCGCCTCACACGCGCCGCGGATCACCGCTCCCTCCTCTCCCAGGGTGACGATGGCGAGCTCGGCGCCCCTCGCCGCCAGCTCCGCGGCCGCTCGACGCGGGTCGTCGACCGCCGCGAGGGCAGCGCCTCCTCCCTGTTCGCCCGAACCACGTAGGAGCCCGCGATCAGCTCGCGCGAGATCTCGATCGCGCGCTCCTCCGGCTCGACGAGGGTCACCGAGCCGAAGACCAAGGCGTCGGCGCCTGCATAGATCTGAATGGTCGCCTGATCTGCGAGCGCCCGGGCGCATCGTTCACCGAGGCGGACTCGTTCAGAGGGCCTCGCCGAGGCAGGCGATCACCGCGAACCCCCCGCGTCGATGCTCGCGCGGATCCACTCGGCAAGGAACGGCTCGACGATCCGGTAGGCGCCGGCCTCGCCGCCGACGATCTCGCGCTCGGTCAGCGCCCGCGCCGCCTTCTGCATCGTTGCCGCGGCAGGCAACCCGTGCTCGTGCCGGTACTCGGCGCTGAACGGGCGCCCGGGCTGCTCGCGGGCCAGCGCCTCGAGCAACAGCCGCTGCGACTTCGCGGCTCCCTCCCACAGCAGGGAGAAGTGGGCGTGCTCTGAGCGCAGCACCGCGGCCAGGGCGCGCTCGAGCTCGGCGGGGCCCGCGCTTCCGCCAGGCGCGACCTCCTCCCAGAGGAAGTACGCGAGCTCCTGGGTCGCGTACGGGTGGCCTCCGGTGTGCGCGAGAAGGTCGTCGACGACCTCGGGCTCGACCCGCTTGTTCCCGGCCCCGAAGCGCTCGGCGATGAAGCCGGCGAACTTCTCGGGTTCGATGCGGCCAAGCTCGATGGGCTTCGCGCTGCGCCAGAACGGCTCGTTTTCGTCGTTGAAGATGCGCTCCATCACGTGGCGCTTGCTGCCCAGGTACACGTGGGCGACCTCGGGCTGCTGCTGGAAGACCGCCCGCATCAGCTTCGGCAGGCCGCGGTCGATCTCGACGACCTCCTGAAACTCGTCCAGGACGAGGGCCACCCGGCGGCCGCGCGCCGAGCCCAGCTCGGCCGGGAGCTCCAGCAGGCGCTCGAGGGTCGCGTCGATGTCGGCGGCCCGGCGCCCGATCCCGAAGCTGAACGTCAATGAACCGTCGACCGGATCGACGTTGATGAGCGGCTGGACGCGCAGGCCGCGAAAGGGCGCCAGCGCCCTCTCGCGCGCTCGCTCCAGCGGCGACGCGATCTGCTCGTAGATCGCGCCGGCGAGCTTCTCGGCCAGCTTCTGCTTGCTCGGGGTCGTCATCAGGTCCACGGCGGCCACCAACACGCGGCGCCTCGTCAGCTCGCCCGCCGCGCGCCATAGCAGCGACGACTTCCCGTAGCGGCGAGGCGCGAACACGACCACGTCCTGGCCGTTGCGCACGTCGGCCACCACCTCGGCGAGCTCGCGCTCGCGGTCGGCGAACGCCTCGTCGACGGCCAGGGCTCCGTAGCGGAAGGGGTTGGGCTCATCCGCGCCCTTGATTCTAGGCGGCATTATGCCGATAAGCATAACGCCCTTGGGCATAGAGACGCGCCTTCCCGGCCTCGCCCACAACCGAGAGGCGCGTCTGGCGGGGCCTCGACCGTTCGAGGCCCCGCCGCTGCGGTCAGACCTGCCTGGTCCGGTCGGGCTCGGGTTCGCCGTAGACGATGAGACCGTGGAGCACGATCACGCACAGCGCGAAGATGCCCAGCGACCAGAACGGATTCGTTCCGGCGATGCCCAGCAGTGCGGCGACCGCGCCGAGGCTCGCCGCGACGATCCCGATGAGCCGGCCGTAGAGACCGCCGGTCATCAGCGAGAACCCGCCGGTCAGTTGGACCACGCCCAAGAGCAGGAGGATCCACCCCCACGCGCTCAGGTCGAAGACCACGTACGTCGTGTTCCCGGCGACGAAGAAATCGCCGTCGGCGATCGCGGCGATGCCGTAGATGATGTTGAGCGTGCCCGCCACCATCAGCAGGATGGCGGCGAACAGGGCACGTCCTGCACCTCTGACTTCCACTCGCGTTCCTTTCTGTGGCCGGCCGCCGCGATCGACGGCCGCGTAGACGCCAATCGGGGACGTTCGACGCGAGCCGCCGGGGTCCTACCTGGGTTTGCGTCCTCCCGCGCCAGGTCGAATCCGTGCGTCGGCCCGCCAACGGACCCGAACGTCGCGACAGGTGACGCCCGGCTCGACCTCGTCGGGCAGGTTCTCGCGCTCGCTGTGCGGTTCGGATTCGGGCTCCGGATCGCCCCGGAACGTCACCTCGGCTTCGGGCCCGCGCCTGAAGCGCAGCTGCCCGGCTCAGACTCGCGATGAAGCGAGGGGCCCGATCCGCCTCGAATGAGGCTAGGCCTTCTTGGCCGCCTTGTCGGCGCGCTCGCTCACCATCTGGACGCTATTTGCCACGTTGCTCACGCGCTGGCCGAATTGATCAGCGCGCTTCGCCGCATCGGTAACGGCCCCGGCGAGCTTTCGAGCGTCCTTCTCGACCGTGAAACCTCTCGGCACCTTCACTCCGAGCACCGTGCGCCGGCGAGAGCGCGCGCTCTTGAGCGCCGCGGCTCCCGCGAGCCCAGCGAGCGCGGCACCGCTCGCGATGAGGGGTGTCTTCATCCTCTTGGCCACGGTGGCAACGCCTTGACCCACATCTTGGGCACCCGAAGAGACCGTCCCCGCCACCGACTCAATCGTGGTCTGCCCGTTCCCGGAGCGGTTCGAACCTCCCCGTGTGCTGCGGCCAACTCGGGCGCTCGACTGCTTCCGCTGAGAGCTCGCGCTTCGGCTGCTCGATCCCTTGCTCGACGAGCGACGAGTTGAGCGACCGCTCGACGCACGCGACGTCGAGCGGGATCGCGACGAACGCGAGGACGCGCCCTGTCGCGAAGATGTCTTGGTCTGTGCCATGCTGCCTTCCTTGGGTGGGGTATCCGTTTTCAATCCCTTACCCAGGCAGGACCTGAGTAACCCCCATCACTCCGGGTGCAAGGCGTCAATCACTCCGGGGGAAGGCGTCAAGCAGGCGAGCAACAAGCCGCCATCGTCGATTGACGATGCTGTGGATCGTCGGCTACCCCCCGCTGCTGCTCAGAAACCCCGCGGTCCCGCGCTCGTGGCACTTGGGGGCCGCAACGCGGTGGCTTGCGGTCGCCCGATCCTTAGTTGTGGATGGCTCGCCCCGCGGCGCCCGGGACGGGCCTGTTCGCGCGCTGAGCCGGCTGCCTGATCAGGTCTTCATCTAACGCGCAGCGGGACCTCGAACTCCTGGCTGCACTCCTCCGCAATGTCCGCCGCGTTGAGGAGCTTGTTGGCGAGTTCGCGGGCCTCCTCCACGGTCAGGAATTGCCACTTGTGTGGCCGAATCAAAGCTAGGTCAAGGTTCGCGCCGTCGGCATCGTGGTGTTCGAATACCGTGACGACCACAGACGGCTCCTCAGTCGTGGCTTCGGTCCAATCGATCCTCGGCATCGCTGCTTCGTCCCTCTCTGCGGAATCCGTTTCTCTGACGCTAAGTAATACATGTGACGCGGACGAAAACGTCGGGTCTCGTCGCGCCGGGGCTATGGATGCGGGGTATCGGACGGAGGGCTAAGCGGCAGCGGGCGGTCGTCGACGGGGGAGGACTGCATGATCGACGTCGTCGTCTGGCCGAAGAGGATGAACTGGTCGATCACCTCCTCCAGGTGCTCGACGTCGCGCAGGTGCATGCGCATCAGAAAGCAGTCCTCGCCCGTGATCCGATGGCACTCCACCACTTCGGGCGTGCGCTCGGCCAGCTCGGCCACCTTGCGCAGCTGCTGGGCCGCGGGCCGAATCCGCACGATCGCACTCAGCGGATAGCCGACCGCCGCCGGGTCGACCTGCGCCCGGTAGCCCGTGATCACGCCCGCCTGCTCCAGCCGGCGGACGCGCTCGGCGACCGCGGGCGCCGACAGGCCCACGCGCCGCCCCAGCTCCGCGTTGCTGAGGCGCGCGTCGGCCTGGAGCTCGCCGAGCAGCCGCCGATTCGGCTCGTCGAGTACGAGTTCAACGGCGTTTCGCTGGAATTGCCTTCGTTCCAAAGGAAGATCGTCGAAAGGTCCGTCGCTTGGCCATAGAACCCTCGCAGATGCCCGACGAAGATGCAAGCCAATGGCCGACCGCCTCCCGCCACACCTCTACTTCGTCGTCAGCGCGACCTTCCACTACCTGGGCCCGGCGTTCGCGGTGCTGCTGTTCGCCCGCGTGGAGGTGCTGGGCGTCGCCTGGCTTCGGATCGCCTCGGCGGCGCTGATCTTCGCCCTCTGGCGGGCGCCGCTGCGGACCTTCCTCGGGCTCGACTCCGACGGCCGGCGCCTGCTGCTCGCCTGGGGCGCCGTGCTCGCGCTCATGAACTGCTGCTTCTACCTGGCGATCGACCGGCTGCCCCTGGGCACCGTGGCGGCGATCGAGTTCCTGCCCGTGATCGCGCTCGCCGCGCTCGGAGCGCGCACGGCCCGCAACGCTGCGGCGCTGGCCGTCGCCGTCCCCGGCGTCTACCTGCTCACCGACGTCCGGCTTCAGGCGGATCCGCTCGGCGTCGCGTTTGCCGCCGCCAACGCCGTCCTGTTCGCCGCCTACATCGTCCTCGGCCACAGGGTCTCGCGCCTCGGCGACGGCGGCGGCATCTCGGGCCTCGCCGCGGCGATGGCGATCGCGGCCGTCGTCGCCACGCCGATCGGGGGCTGGGAGGCGGCGCCGGCGCTCGCCAGCCCGGTCGTGCTGGCCGCAGGCGTCGGCGTGGGCGTCGCGTCCTCGGTGATCCCCTACGTCACCGACCAGCTCGCGATGGCGCGGCTCGAGCGCTCCACGTACGCGCTGCTGGTCTCGCTGCTGCCGGCGACGGCGACGGTGATCGGGGTGCTCGTGCTCGGCCAGATCCCCACCGCCGCGGAGCTCGCGGGCGTAGCGCTGGTGGTCGCAGGGGTTGCCATCCACCGAGAGCCCGAAAGGCCGCCGAACATCCGGACCGGCTTGCCTACGCTTCGAGTGATGGACCGGCCGGGCCTGGTGCTCCAGCACGACGCCGACGTTCCGCCGGCGCTCTTCGGCGACTGGCTGGACGCGCGCGCAATCACCTGGGACCGCGTGGACGTTCCCCGCGACGGCCTGCCTCCGCACGACGCTGCGGCCTGGATCGCGGTGCTCGGCTCCCACAGCTCGGCCGCGGCGAGTGAGCCGGCCTGGGTGCCGGCCCAGGCGAAGCTGATCCGCGAGGCAATCGCCACAGACGTTCCGGTGCTCGGCATCTGCTTCGGCGGCCAGGCGCTCTCGCTGGCACTCGGCGGTGAGGTCCGCCCCACCCAGGTTCTCGAGGGGAGCTGGGACGACGGGATCGAGATCCTCGACGAGCAGATCCCGCACGGCCCGTGGCTCAACCTTCACTTCGAGAGCTTCACGCTGCCGCCAGGCGCCGAGCTGCTGGCTCGCACGCCGGCCGGCCCGTCGGCCTTTCGCCACGGCCCGCACCTCGGGGTGCAGTTTCACCCCGAGGTGACGCCGGAGATCGTCGCCGCCTGGTCCGAGCGCTACCGCCCCGAGCATCCGGAGCTCGACTACGAGGCGCTCGCGCGGGAAGGCGAGGCCAACCGCGCCGCTGCCCCCGCCCGCGCATTCGAGCTCTTCGACCGCTGGCGCGAGAGTTCCGCGATTGCCTGACGAGTCTGCGGCCGACGGTCTCCCCGACGGAAGGGGACGGGACCGTCCTATGCCTCCCGCTCGGCAGCCTCCTTCAGCTTCTCGAGCGACGTCTTCCAGCGCTTTCTGACATCGCGTGAGGCGATCGGCGCGGCGAGCTTGCCCAGGCCTTTGAAATCCACGTTGTCGTCCACCTGAAGATGCGTACCCCCATCGGACGGGCTGAGGCTGTAGCGCACGTGGCGGGAGAACGTCTTCCCTTCCTGGTCCTCCTCCAGTGCGCTCGGCGCCTCCGAGCGCGTCACTCGTGCCTGCACGTCCTCCTTCATGCGAGTGCGGTACAGGTGATCGTCGCGCGTGCCGGGCCCGGGGTATTCCGCCGACCGCGAGCGGGTCTCGAGGTAGCCCTCGAACCAGCGCTCGGGGGTGGAGATCGTCCGCCAGACCGCCTCGGGTGGCCGCTTGATCTCGATGCTGTTACTGAATTGCGGCATGGCCGCCTCCTTGTGCTTCTCCTGGCCACACTACTCCGCGCGGGGAGCAAGTCAAGGCGCTCCGGCCGCCGGGAGTCAAGGAGCGAACACGTCGCCCGCGGCCTGCTTGACGCCCCGCCTAGCCTGGGGGTGATGGTCGGTACGAGTAGGCGCTCGAGGATCGAGGGTGAGCGTCGCCGCCTGCCCTCGGAACCTCGTGCGCTCGACCTCCCGGGGCCATCGCGACGGATACGGGTCGAGCCACTACGCCTCCCCAAGCCGGACCCATCCCCGAGGGAGGAACCGCCTACCAGGCGGCCGCGGCGGATCCCCGAGCCTCGAAGGCCCGACCGCGAGAGAACACCCGCGTGAGCGGCGGCCCGGACTTCGCTTTCGCGGTGGCTGGTTACCGGGCTTGGCAGTTGGCTCCGGCCGGCGTCCTCTTTCCCCTGGCGATTCCGGCGGCGCCACCGTGGGAGCCCATGGTCAACCGAGCTCGCTGCTTCGGCGGCCGATGCCACGATGCCCATGAGGCTCCCGGGCACCACTGCAAGTGCGGGCTGCACGCGCTTCGTGACCCGGATGACGAGAGGCTCAAGCTCGGGCACCCGGCCGTGGGAGCGGTCGCGGCATGGGGCGAGATCGAGGTTTACGCCGCTGGCTTCCGGGCCGAGTACGCCTCTGTCATCGCCCTGGCCAACGAGCGGTCGCGCTCCACCGGCCCGCCGGCGCGACTCCGCGAGGCGGCGCGCCGCTACGGCGTCCGGCTCGTCTCGCTCGCCGACCTCGAGGCAGCAGCCCGCGAGTTCGCCCTTCCACTGCCGGACGACTGACGCAGGCGTCTTCGCGAGGAGCGAGTTCCGGAGGCCATCGCAATCTCGATCTGGAGATCACGCCACCGACCGACGATAAGAGCTTGCTGCATGGCCTTCTCGCGCTCTGGCCGTCCTATCTGGCCTACGCCGTCACATCCCTGTTCATCGGGCAGGTGTGGGCTAACCACCACGTCATGTTCGACCACAATCCGTACAGCCGACAGGCTCGTACTGCTCCTGAACACCCTGCGCCGCGTTATCCCGGTGGAGCTCTGCCCGCTGTCGCTTTGCGCGAATTGCGCCAGCCACGGATGGGTCCCGCGCGGGGCGCTTCCGCGGCATTTGAAGACCCGAGGTCGAGCCCCCGCACGGACCGTCCCAGCTCTAGGGCCGTAGCCGCCCGGCTAGGGTTGGAGAAGATGGCTGCGGATCCCCGTCAGACGGTTCTGGTCACGGGCGGCTCCGGCTTTCTCGGCGGCTGGTGCGTGATCGAGCTCCTGCGCCGCGGCTACACGGCGAGGACAACGGTTCGCAGCCTCGCCCGCGAGGCGCAGGTGCGAGCCGCCGTCGGCTCGGAGGTGGACCCCGGCGATCGGCTGACGGTGCTCGCCGCGGACCTCACCGACGACCAGGGCTGGGCGGAGGCGATTGACGGCTGCGACTACGTGCTCCATGTCGCCTCGCCGTTCCCGCCCAAGCAACCGAGGGACGCCAACGAGCTGATCGTGCCGGCCCGCGAGGGGACCCTGCGAGTCCTCCGCATGAGCCTCGACGCCGGGGTGAAGCGGGTCGTGGTCACCTCCTCGATCGCGGCGATCAGGCTGAGTGAGGGCGCGGCCGCAAGACCGCTACACGAAGGGGACTGGACGGACCCCGACAGCCCGGGGCTCACGCCGTATGTTCGCTCGAAGACGATCGCCGAGAGAGCGGCGTGGGACCTGGTGCGCGACCGGGGCGGGGAGGATCGCCTTGGGGTCGTCAACCCCGGCGCGATCATCGGCCCAGTGCTGAACGACGACCTCTCCTACTCCCTGCAGTCGGTCCAGCGGCTGTTGGAGGGCATGCCCGGGATGCCGAGGCTGGGCTTCAACCTGGTCGACGTCCGCGACGTTGCCGATCTCGAGCTCAAAGCGATGACCGCGCCGGAAGCCGGCGGCGAGCGCTTCATCGCGACAACCCGGTTCCTCTGGATGGCCGAGATCGGCGAGATCCTCCGCGAGCGCCTTGGGGAGGCGGCCTCGAAGGTGCCCACCCGCACGGTCCCGAACCTGCTCGTGCGGGCCATGGCGCTGTTCGACCCGGGTATTCGATCCGTGGTCGGCACGCTCGGGAAGCGGACCGAGCTGTCGTCGGAGAAGGCGAGGAGCGCCCTCGGCTGGGCGCCCCGCCCTGTCGAGGACACGATCGCCGAAACGGGCGAGAGCCTGATCCGCCACGGCGTGGCGACGACCCCCGCGCCGGCTTAGCGACTCAATACGGCTGACGCCGACGGCCGTCGCCTTCCGCGCGTTTCCTCGCCGAGAAGGGCGAGGGCGTCCAGCATGTCGCCGTCGCCAGCTGAGTTCGTTCCATAGCATCGCGCCGGTGCCCTCGCGCATCGCTCTGGACTTCTACGACGCCGAGCTCCGCGCTCACCACGAGCACCTTCGCGCCGCCTACGAGATCAGCCCGGGTGATGAGGTCCTCGACATCGGC
>JBKPDQ010000059.1:0-6291 GCA_046728015.1 Actinomycetota bacterium | reverse complement strand
TCGACGAGGCGCGCGACGGGCAGCCGCCGCGGACGCCGGCGCGGCACGCGCGCCGATCAGGCCGTGCGCCTGGTCAAGGCGAACCCGGGCATCAGCGCCTCGGACATCGCCAAGAAGATGCGGATCAAGCCCAACTACCTCTACCGCGTTCTCGCCGACCTCGAGCGCGAGGGACGGGTGAAGAAGGACGGGCGAAGCTACAGCGCGGCCTAGACCAGGCCGAGGCCCTCGACCGCCTCGCGCTCTGAGTTGAGCTCGGCGATCGAGGCGTCGATGCGCGCGCGGGAGAAGTCGGGGACGTCGAGGCCCTCGACGATCCGCCACTCACCGTTCGCGCACTCGCACGGGTAGCCCGAGATCACGCCCTCGGCGATGTCGTAGGAGCCGTTGGCGGGGACCGCCATCGAGACCCAGTCGCCCTCGGGCGTGCCGAGGACCCAGTCGTGGACGTGGTCGATCGCCGCGTTGGCCGCCGAGGCGGCGCTCGAGGCTCCGCGCGCGTCGATGATTGCGGCGCCGCGCTCGGCGACGGTGGGAATGAACTCGTCGGCGATCCAACTCTCGTCGCCGACGGCATCCCACGCCGACTGGCCCTTCGCCTTCGCGTTGACGAGGTCGGGGTACTGCGTCGTCGAGTGGTTGCCCCAGATGGTCATGTTCGTGATCTCCGAGACCGCTGCACCCGTGCGCTTGGCGAGCTGGGCGATCGCCCGGTTGTGGTCCAGGCGGACCATCGCGGTGAAGCGCTCGTTGGGAACGTCGGGCGCGTTCGACATCGCGATCAGGCAGTTGGTGTTGGCCGGGTTGCCGACCACGAGGACCTTGAGGTCGTCGGCCGCCCCGGCGTTGATCGCCTCGCCCTGAGGCTTGAAGATCGCGCCGTTTGCCTCCAGCAGGTCGGAGCGCTCCATGCCAGGGCCGCGCGGGCGCGCTCCGACGAGCAGGGCGAGATTGCAGCCCTCGAACGCAGGCTTCGGGTCGTCGTGGATGCCGATCCCGGCGAGCAGCGGGAAGGCGCAGTCGTCCAGCTCCATCGCCGTGCCCTCCGCGGCCTTGACGGCGTCCGGGATCTCCAGCAGATCCAGGTGCACGGGGGTGTCAGAGCCCAGCATCTCCCCCGATGCGATCCGGAACAGGATCGCGTAGCCGATCTGCCCGGCCGCGCCGGTGACGGTGACCTTGACCGGACTGTTCTGCTCCGCGCTCAAGTCATCTCCTTCTTCAGGTTCTCGTCGATCGACGCCAGGAACTCCTGGGTGGTCTGGAACTCCTGGCCCTCACCCACAAGCAGCGCCAGGTCCTTCGTCATCTTCCCGCTCTCCACCGTTTCCACACAGACGCGCTCGAGCGTGTGAGCGAAGTCGCTGACGTCGGGGGTTGAGTCCATGCGGCCCCGGGCGGCAAGCCCGCGCGTCCAGGCGAAGATCGAGGCGATCGGGTTGGTCGAGGTCGGCTTTCCCTGCTGGTGGAGGCGGTAGTGGCGCGTGACGGTGCCGTGGGCAGCCTCAGCCTCGACCGTCTTGCCGTCGGGCGTCATCAGCACGCTGGTCATCAGCCCGAGCGAGCCGAAGCCCTGGGCGACCGTGTCCGACTGCACGTCGCCGTCGTAGTTCTTGCACGCCCAGACGTAGCCTCCCTCCCACTTCAGGGCCGCAGCGACCATGTCGTCGATCAGGCGGTGCTCGTAGGTGAGGCCCTGCGCGTCGAAGTCGGACTTGAACTCGGAATCGAAGACCTCCTGGAACAGGTCCTTGAAGCGCCCGTCGTACGTCTTCATGATCGTGTTCTTGGTCGACATGTAGACCGGGTATTCCCGCTCGAGGCCGTAGCGGAAGGAGGCCCGGGCGAAGTCGCGGATCGACTCGTCGAGGTTGTACATCGCCATCGCGACCCCGCCGCCGGCCGGGAAGTCGAAGACCTCGAGCTCGAGCGGCTCCGAGCCGTCGTTGGGCGTGAAGGTGAGCATCAGCTTGCCCTCGCCCGGGATCAGGGTGTCGGTGGCGCGGTACTGGTCGCCGAAGGCGTGGCGGCCGATCACGATCGGCTTCGTCCAGCCGGGGACCAGGCGCGGGATGTTGGAGATCACGATCGGCTCGCGGAAGATCACCCCGCCGAGGATGTTGCGGATCGTCCCGTTCGGCGAGCGGTACATCCGCTTGAGGCCGAACTCCTTCACGCGGGCCTCGTCGGGCGTGATCGTCGCGCACTTGACCCCGACCCCGTGCTCCTTGATCGCGTTCGCCGCGTCGACGGTGATCTGATCGTCGGTGGCGTCGCGGCTTTCGATGCCGAGGTCGAAATAGATCAGCTCAACGTCGACGTACGGGAGGATCAGCTGCTCCTTGATGAAGGCCCAGATGATGTGGGTCATCTCGTCGCCGTCGAGCTCGACGATCGGCTTTGTGACTGTGATCTTCTCCACGCCGGCGCGCGATGCTAGCGGCCGCAGCGTGCCCGGCGGACTCCCGGGATTCCATCCGCGCCGCTCGCAAGCCTGAGTGGCATGTGGCTTGTCCACTTGACATGCTCGGATGACGAGTGCAGCGAGGAGCTGGAGCTCGTCGTCGAGAATCTCGACGACGCAGAGCGCGCGGGCTGCAGCTGCGGCCACGCGTACGTCCTCCTCTCGGTATCCGAGGTCGAGCTCGTCTAGGCCTGCCAGAATCAGCCTCATGGCGACGATCGACGAGCGCCGGGGGGCGACGGGCGAAGCCACCCACGAGGTCTTCAACCAGCCGCCGCCCCTGGAGGGCTATAACACGTTCGAGTCGGATCGAGTCCTCGTCGAGGCACTGAGGCGCGAAGGCGCCGACTGGGCCGAAGAGTCGGCGCGCGAGCTCGGCGCGATCTGCGGGCGCCCCCAGACCCTCCGGCTCGGGGTGCAGGCAAACGAGAACCCGCCACAGCTGCGCACCCACGACCGCTTCGGCAACCGCATCGACGAGGTCGTGTTTCACCCGGCCTGGCACGAGTTGATGCGACTCAGCGTCGAGCGCGGGCTCCATGCCCTCCCCTGGCGCGACCCGAAGCCCGGAGCCCACGTCGCTCGGGCCGCGATGTTCATGCTCACCAGCCAGGTCGAGGCCGGGGTGGGCTGCCCGATCTCGATGACGTACTCGGTGGTCCCGGCCCTGCGCGTCCAGCCGGAGCTCGCGGAGGAGTGGGAATCGCGCTTCCTCTCGCTCGAATACGACGAGCGCATGGTGCCGGCGCCCGACAAGAAGGGCGCCCTGTGCGGGATGGGGATGACGGAGAAGCAGGGCGGGTCAGACGTGCGGGCAAACACGACGACCGCCCGGTCCTTGAACGGTGGCGGTCCCGGCTCCGACTACGAGATCACCGGCCACAAGTGGTTCTTCTCGGCGCCGATGTGCGACGCGTTCCTCGTCCTCGCCCAAGCCGACGGCGGTCTCTCGTGCTTTCTCATGCCGCGCTTCACCCCCGACGGCGAGCGCAACCGGATTCACCTGCAGCGGCTCAAGGACAAGCTCGGCAACCGCTCCAACGCCTCCTCGGAAGTCGAGTTCCGTGCCGCCTGGGCCCGGCTCGTGGGCGAGGAGGGTCGCGGGGTGCCGACGATCATCGAGATGGTCAACCACACCCGGCTCGATTGCGCCGTTGGCAGCGCCACGGGAATGCGCGCCGGAGTGGCTCTGGCCAGCTGGCACGCCGCGCACCGCTCGGCGTTCGGCAAGAGGTTGATCGACCAGCCGCTGATGCAGAACGTCCTCGCCGACCTCGCGATCGAGTCAGAGGCGGCGACGGTTTCGGCGCTGCGCTTGGCCCGCGCCTACGACGAGGCGATCGCCGGTGACGAGCGGGCCGAGCAGTTGAAGCGGCTCGCGAACGCCGTGCTCAAGTACTGGATCTGCAAGCGCGGGCCAGCGCACGCTGCCGAAGCGCTCGAATGCTTGGGCGGCAACGGTTACGTCGAGGAGTCCGGAATGCCGCGCCTGTACCGCGAATCGCCACTGGCGTCCATCTGGGAGGGCTCGGGCAACGTCCAGTGTCTCGACGTGCTGCGAGGGATGGCCAAGAGCCCGACGTCACTGGAGGCGTTCTTCGCCGAGGTCGACGAGGCCGCCGGCGCCGACGCCCGATTGGATGCGGCGGCGGGCGAGCTGCGCGAGGAGCTGGCCGACCTGGACGCGATCGAGTCGCGTGCCCGTCGCGTGGTCGAGTGGATGGCCCTGGTGCTGCAGGGATCGCTGCTCGTGCGCTTCGGTGACCAGGCCGTGGCGGATGCCTACTGCGGCTCTCGGCTCGGCGGCGACGGCGGGCGCGCGTTCGGCACGCTGCCGCCGGGCGTCGACTTCAGGCGCATCGTCGAGCGCCACACGCCGGCGCTCTAGTCGGCTAGACGAAGAGCGTAAGCAGCAGGACGATCGCGACGCCGGCTCCGACGGTGATCCCCAGCACGTCGGCGACGGTCATCCAGACACGTCCCTGCTGGAGCTCCCCGACCCGCGTCAGCTCTCGCCTGTCCGGGCCAATGAGGCTCAACCTATGCAACGACACGCGCTCCCTTCGTCGCCTACGGCGACTCACCGGAATCTATGGCGCGCAAACTAACCACGCAAATAGTTTCTAAACCCGACACTTACCTCCTGCTCAAAACCAGCGCTCGTCGAGCCGCCGAACCGCGGCCTCCGAGAGCCGGATCGCGTTGCGCACGGTGTCGTAGTCGACGTTCTCGGGGACGTCTGTGGGCCAGTGGTAGTTGGCGAGCTGGTGCAGGTCGGTGACCGACACGATCGCGGCGCACTCATAGCCGGCAAACAACGGTTGCACGCCATCGGTCGCGCTGCGGTTGCGCAGGTTCGGTTCCAGCTCGATCCCCAGTTCGTCGGCCAGACCGTCGAGCAGCGCCAGCGAGCGAGGCGGGTATTCGCGCATTCGCAGCATTCCCTCGCCCCGCAGCACCGCCAGATGAGGCGAGCCGATCGTCTCCAGGCAGAGAAAGAACGTGCTCCCGCGCGGCAGCTTGGGGAAGTTGCGTTCGGCCCACGCCGCGATGCCGTCGCAGGTGGCCTCTTCGGACGTCGAGAGAAAGAGGATCCGTAGGTTCTGCGGCGGGTCGTCGGCGAGCGCGCGGGCCAGCGAGACCAGTCCCACGACCCCGGTGCCGTTGTCGTTGGCGGCCGGAACGGCGTCGCGGCCGGCCAGGTCCGCGAACACGGCGGCCGCCCCCGCGGACCACACCGTCCCTGCCGTGGTCAGCGCCCGACTCCCCAACACCGCGCCACACGCCGCTGCGACCTGGCCTCCAAATGCCGCCCACATCAACGGCGGGCTCGTGTCGGGGATGCGCTCTTTGGGAAGGCGTCCCAGCAGCGCCTCGGGAATCACCGGGCTGTACAGCACTCCCGTGCGGGGGGCGTCGTGGTGCGCCATGACCACGACGGTGTGCTCGGCGTCGGCAGGGCCCAGCTCGGCGATCACCTGCGAGCGCTCGCCCTGAGGGAGGAGCTTTCGCAAGCGGCGGCGGCCGTGCGGCGGCAGGTCGTCCAGGGCGGCGGCGGTTCCGAGCCCGGCCAGCAGCGCGCCGACGAGGCGCCGGCCCCTCAAGGCTGCGCGCCCTCCGATCGCTCCTAGCCCGGCGGCGATACCCATGGGCCACCAGTAGGTGCCGTGAGCCGGCTCCGACTCGATGCGGCCGTCGATCCCAAGCTCGCTCAGCTGCGCGATCAGCCACTCGGCCGCCTCGCGCTCACCGGGCGACGCGCTGGGTCGGTGGATCGCACAAAGCTCGTCGAGCAGGCCTCGGTGCCAGGCGGAATCGAGGTGCGAGTCGCTCGTCGTGGCGGTCGGCTGCGCCAAGGCGCGAAACCTACCGACGGAGTCGAGTCGCACGTTGCCCCCGCCGACCGTGGTCAACGTACGAGTCGTGCCCGGATCGACGTAGTTGTCCTACCTGATTGCGGGTAACTTCGTGCCCGGCGCCTCAAGTCGCCCCGTCCTGCCGTCGATCCACCAGGCGTGGACCAGGTTGGGCGGACAGGGGGTTCCGGACGGTCGCCGAGCGTGCGGGCGGCAGGCGCCCTGATGCTTGCCGGGGGCGCGATCGCGATGCTCATGTTGCTGCTCCCGCCCGCCGCCGAGCGCTCGGAGGCGGCCGTCGCTGCCGTCGCCGCGATTGCGATCGCGGTCGGCGCCGTGCTCATGCTGATCCGGCGCCCGGTTGCAACGCCTCTGCTGGGTGCAGTCGTCGCCCTCGGCACGGTCCTGATCACACTCGGCACGTACGAAGCCGGCGACGGGCCGGGAACCGCGGACAACGCGATGCTCTAC
>JBKPDQ010000058.1:0-20146 GCA_046728015.1 Actinomycetota bacterium | reverse complement strand
GATGCGAACGGTGTCGCCGTCCCCGTGACGGACGGCATTGGTGACCAGCTCGGTCACCACGGTCAACAGGTCCCAGAGTCTGGTCGCGGGAAGTACCTCGCCGAGCCGTTCGCGGATCAGCGCACGCGCGTTGTATGCGGTCTGCGTCGTTAACGGAAGCTCGACCGCGAGAGTCGTCATGGTTTCCTTCTATCCAGGCCGAGTGCTCTTCACTCGTCGACGTTCGCTGAAAGAGCAGCTCGCGCCAAGACCAACGCGCGGGTTCGGGCACGCCCTGGAGCCCTCAGCGCCGCAGCTGACAGGTGGCGTCGACTCCCACGAGCCGTGCGAAGCGATCGCGGCGGTCGGCGACGAAGCGGTAGGCCCGCTCGGTGATCACTGGGAAGGTGCGAAACAGCCACGCCAGCGGCCTGGCGCCCGGCAAGAGGCGGGCGAGCGGCTCGGCGGCGGCGCCCGCCGACCGAACCTCGCCCGATGCCAGGACCAGGTGCCACGAATCCAGTCGCTTCGCCTCAGGGACTTCAGCCAGCAGCTCTTGGCCCTCGTCGCTCTGGATGGCGACGGGCCGCAGTCGGCGGCGACGGTCCCAGGCCAGGATCTTGTCGAGGGTCCACTTGCAGAATCCGCAATCGTCGTCGTAGAGGACCGGCAGCTGCTGTGCGGGCCCCGACCTCATGACAAGCGTGGCGACCAGACCCGAAGCACGGCGCGCAGCTATCGCTGCCGCTCGACCGAACCCGCCCGGTCGGTGACTCGGCCGGTTCGCTTCGCGTCCGGATAGTGGGCGCGCAGCAGCCCCAGGGAAGGGCTCTCGTCGGCGGCCGCGACCACGCAGCAGAACCCGCAGCCCATGTTGAAGACCTGATGCATCTCCTCGTCGGACACCTCGCCGAGCTCGCCGATCAGCGTGAACACCGCGGGCACGGGCAATGGATCATCGATCTCGTAGCCGACCTCGGCCTCCATCCGCAGGAGGTTGTTGAGCCCGTCGCCGGTGATGTGCGCCAGGCCGCGCACCTCGACCGGAGAGCGCAGCAGCTCGAGGATCGGCCGAACGTAGATCTCGGTCGGCTCGAGCAGGATGTCGCCGAGTGATCGGCCGAGCCGATCATCGGAGAGGTGGAGGTCGGCGAGCGCGCTGCGGGCGAGGGTGTAGCCGTTGGAGTGAAGCCCGGAGGAGGGGATCCCGAGCACGGCGTCGCCAGGCTCGATCGACGCCCCCGTGACCAGGGAGTCCAGCCTGACGGTGCCGATCGCGGTCCCGCCCAGTTCCTGGCCGTTCACGATGTCGCCGACCTGGGCGATCTCGCCGCCCGGGATCTCGATGCCCGCGCGCTCCGCCCCTTGGCGGAGGCCCATGCCGAGCTGGTCGCAGACCTCCGGATCGGCCCGCTCGGTGAGGATGAAATCGAGCATCGCGAGCGGCTCCGCACCGACGCAGATGAGGTCGTTGACGTTCATAGCGATGCAGTCGATGCCGATCGTGTCGAAGCGCCCGAGCCGCTCGGCGACGACCATCTTCGTCCCGACCGTGTCCGTGGAGACTGCGACCCCGACCTCGTCGTCGAGGCGGATCACGCTGGCGTAGTGGCCCGGCAGCGGGACGACGCGCGATGGCCGCCCCGGATCGATCTTGCTCAGGTGTGCGACCAGCGCCTCCACGGCGGCGTTAGCCTGGCGCTGGCTGACCCCGGCGCGGGCGTAGGCCTCCTGCTCGGTCATCGGAGCGCTTCGCTCATCTGTCCTTCGCAATTCTCGCGGCAACCGCGGTCGCGAGCGCCACGCGGTACGCGGCGTAGGGCCAGAGGGCGCGGTCGCGCTCGACGAGGTCGATCAGCCGCTGGGAGGCGAGCGTCGAAACGAAGGACGCGGCGACGCCCGCCGCGATCGCCGTCCTCAGTTCCGACGGCACGCCCCGGCGCCGAAGCCGGAAGCCCTTGAGCAGGGTGGCGCCGACGATCACCGGCAGCGCGACGGTGCGAGAGAGCAGGTTCGCGTGCTCGCGGTCAAACCGCCGGAAGCGGGCCGCCACCAGGGTCGCGCCGTTTCGCGACACGCCGGGCATCAGCGCTGCCGCCTGCGCCATACCGAGGGCCAGCCCGTCGGCCGCCCTGGCGTCGCCCGGCCCGCGCTCTTGCGGCCGCCGGTCCGCGAACACCATGGCGATGGCGCCGCCGAGGAGTCCGGCGACGATGCTGCGGGGACCGCCGAGCCGGCGCTCGATCTGCCGCTCGAGCGTGTAGCCGGCGACTGCGGGCGGGATGAAGGACAGCGCGACGACCGCCGCGCGGCGCGAGTCGAACGCCGCGAGCTCGGCGGCAATCGTGCGCCGCTGGCCGATCAGAAGGGCGCCCGCGGCGCCGGCGTGCAATGCCACCTCGAAGCTCTTCTTGGCCTCGGGATCGGCCCGCTGCCAGTCCCAGCCGGCGAACCAGGGGATCAGCGCGATGTGGGCCGAGCTGGAGATAGGGAGCAGCTCGGTGGGGCCCTGGACAGCGCCCACCAGCGCCGCCCGGCTCGGGCTCAAGGCCTCTATGGCCCCGCCTCGGCAGCGCGCGTGCGATCGCGGCGCCGACGGATCAGCAGGTAGACGATTCCGACTCCAATCGCGGCGAGCACGACATAGTCGCCGTAGTGGAGGTAGTCGCGCCACTCCTCCCAGCGCGACCCCACCTCGCGGCCGATGATGCCGAGCATCAGCACCCACGGAATGCACCCGGCGAGGGTCAGCGCGGTGAAGCGCCAGAAGGGCATCCGTGCGACGCCTGCCGGTAGCGAGATGAAGGTGCGGATGATCGGGAGCATCCGCGTGAAGAACACGGTCGCGTCGCCGTGGCGCTCGAACCAGTTGTCGGCCCACTGGAGGTGCTTGCGGTTGATGTGGATCAGCCGGTTCTTCTCGAGCAGTTCCAGGCGCCCGTAGTAACCCGCCGCGTAGGCGGCCCACGAGCCGACGACGTTGCCCAGCACGCCGGCGGCCACGATCCCGAACAGGGTCATGTCACCCTCGTGGACGTTGAAGCCCGCGAAGAGCATGATCGCCTCGCTGGGCACGGGGATGCAGGCGCTCTCGAGCAGCATCAGGAAGAACACGCCCGCGTAGCCGAGGGCATCGATCACATCCACTGCCGCATCGACGATGGGATCGACGATGAAGTCCGTCATGCGGCGGCCAGATTAGCTGGCTGCCTCGCAGCACCTGCAACTACACTCGTGCGCGATGTCCCGCCTGAGCGACCCCGTGTACAGACGGCGGGTCCTGGCATTTGGGGCGGACGCGGTCCTCGCCGCTGCGGCATACGCCGTCGCCTTCAAGACTCGTTTTCTCGACGTCTCCGGTGGGATCCCGGAGCGCTACGAGACCATGCTCGGCGGCTCGATCGTGTTCGTGGCCTTGGGCCAAGCGCTGGTCTTCGATCTCCTCGGCCAGCACCAGCAGTGGTGGCGGTATTTCCGACTGCCCGATCTCTGGCCGTTGATCCGTGCCGCAGCCGTGGCGGTCGGCCTCCTGGTCCTCGTCTTCGCGGTCGCGCAGCCGTACCCGGACGACCTGCCGCGATCGGTGGTGATCTTCGACTTCCTGCTGTTGATCGTCTTCTGCGGCGGCGCCCGCCTGGCCAGGCGCTCGCTGGCCGAGCGTCCGACCCGCGCCGCCCAGCGCCGCAGGGGTCGGGACGTGCTCGTGGTCGGCGCGGGCTCCGGCGGCCAGATGGTCGTGCGCGAGCTGCAGCTCAACCCCAATCTCGGCGCCCGGGCGATCGGGTTCGTCGACGACGACCCCCGCAAGCGAGGCATGCACAACCTCGGGCTGAAGGTCCTCGGCTCGACGGACGAGATCGGCGAGATCCTCGACCGCACCTCTCCCGGCGAGGTAGTGATCGCGATCCCGTCCGCGCCGGGGGTGCTGCGGGCCCGGGTGGTGGCCGCCTGCCGGGAGCGCGACATCCCGGTGCGAACGCTGCCGACGGTGTTCGAGCTGCTGCGCGGGGGAGTGCAATTGACCAAGCAGCTGCGAGAGGTCCAGGTCGAGGACGTGCTCGGTCGCGACCCGGTGAGGATGGAGCTCGATCGCGTCGGCGCGTATCTCGAGGACAAGGTTGTGCTGGTCACCGGCGCCGGCGGCTCGATCGGCGCGGAGCTCTCGCGGCAGATCGGCCGCGTCCACCCGAGGCTTCTGGTGCTCCTCGATCACGCCGAGGACAACCTGTTCGACATCGACCGCGAGCTGACCGAGCGCTGGCACTTCACCCGCTCCGAGGCCGTGCTCGCCGATTGCCGCGAAGGCGACCGGATGCTGGAGGTGATGCAGCGCTTCCGGCCTCAGGTCGTGTTCCACGCCGCCGCCTACAAGCACGTGCCGCTGATGGAGACGAACCCGCTCGAGGCCGTTCGCAACAACGCCATCGCCACCCAGGTGACCGCCAAGACCGCCGCTGCGGCCGGCGCCGAGCGCTTCGTGCTCGTCTCGACCGACAAGGCGGTCAACCCGCGCACCGTGATGGGCGCGTCCAAGGCGATGGCCGAATGGATCGTGCAGGCGGTCGGGCAGCGCAACCCCGCCACGCGCTTCGTGATCGTCCGGTTCGGGAACGTGCTTGCCTCGTCGGGCAGCGTGGTGCCGATCTTCCGCTCGCAGATCGAACGCGGGGGGCCGGTAACGGTCACTCACCCCGAGATGACGCGGTACTTCATGACCATCCCAGAGGCGGTGCAGCTCGTGATCCAAGCGGCGGACCTGGGCGGCGCCTCGGGCGAGGTCTTCGTGCTCGAGATGGGCGAGCCGGTCCGGATCGTCGATCTGGCCCGAAATATGATCCGCCTTGCCGGGTACGAGCCCGACACCGATATCGCGATCGAGTTCAGCGGCACCCGCCCGGGTGAAAAGATCCACGAGGAGCTTTTCAACCCGGACGAACGCTCACAGGCCACCGCTGCCGAGCGCATCGTCCGTGCGGTTCGCACGCACCCGCTTGATCCCGACTGGGTCGAGCGCACGGTGGAGCAACTGGCCGCCATGGTCGGGTCGGGGGATGAGTCAGGCCTCGCGGAGCGCGTGGTCGAGCTGGTCACTGAGCAGGCCGAGACTCGGCCGGTAGAGCTGGACCTCTAGCCTCGCGACCCGCTCACGAGCGTTTGCGTGGTTGAGCGGCCATAACATGCCCCACTTCCAATGATCGACCTGATCGAGAGGATCGGGCCCGTCGTCGGCATCGTCGCCTTCCTCGGGCTCTCGATCCTGGCCTTTCTGATCTTCCAGCAGGCGCGCGAGATTCGGCGCCTGCGCGAGTGGGCCGGACGCGCTCCGGAGCGCGCCGAAGATGCGTCGGAGGCTTCGCTCGCCGCCGCCGAGGCGAGGGGAGACGTGGCGCAAGAGGAGCCCCGCGCACGTGGTCGGCTGGGAACCTGGTGGCAGGGCGTTCGCAACCGCCTGGAGCCCGGCTGGCGCGAGCTCGACCGGCGCCTGCCGGTACATCCGCGGTACCTGCTGATCGTCTTCGCCGCGGGCGTGATCGCGGCGGGCGTGGTGACCAGCGGCTTCGGAGTCTTCGGCGGCGACGACACGCCGGCGAACGAGGGCCGCAAGCAGCGGCAGGGCCAGGCGCAGGGAGGGGGGGAGGGCAAGCCCGACGTGGCGGTGCTGAACGCGACTCAGACCGAGGACTCGGCGGGGAATCCGATTCAGGGAGTGTCCGGCCTGGCAGACAAGGTCGCAACGCAGGTGTTGCAGCCCGCCGGATATGAGGTCGGGCGGCGAGACGACGCGGCCGAGGGGTTCGCGGACACCGTGGTCATGTTCGAGCCCGGGCACGAGGGAGAGGCCAACGACCTCGCGGCCGCTGTCGAGCCGGAGCTTGGGCCCACCCCGGTTGAGCCGATGATCCAGGAGGTGCGTGACCTGGTCGGCGGCGCCGACCTGGCTCTGGTTGTCGGTCTCGACGACGAAGACTTCTAGGCAGATGGACCTAATCGATTTCGATCTGGCCGGAGCGTTCGTCTCGCTGGCGGCTGCAGTCGGCGTGCTGTTGGCGCTCCCGCTGTATCTGTCGCAACGCCGCGACGTGCAGCGCCTTCGGGCCTGGATGGACCGCGAGCCCGGTCACCCGGCCGAGGACATTGCCGCCAGCGAGGGGATGCTTGATCGTGCCGAGGCAGAGCTCGAGGAGCTGACCGGGGCGAAGCCCGCCGCGCCCGCCGAGCCCGAGGTGCAGCCGCCTCCATCCACGCCCGTGACGCCGATCCCAGCGGCCACCCGGGTGACCAGCGAACGCCCGGCACTGGAGCGAATCACGATGGAGCGTGCAGCCCTCGAGCCACATCCCCGCTGGCGGCGCTTCGCCGGTCGCCTGACCCAGCCGCGAGTCCTCGCGGCGATCGGGCTCGTGGGCCTGCTCGTCGGCGTTGGCGGGATATTCGCCTCGGAGCGGCTGCTGAGCGGAGACGGTGAGGAGGGCCCGCCGGGGGCGGGCGTCGTCGACCCGGCTTCCGTGGAGGTCGTCGTCCTCAACGGGACCACGGCCGCGGGTCTGGCAGGGCTGGTCGCCGACGACTTGCGGGCCAAGGACTACGACGTGCCCGAGGGCGCGATCACAAACGCCCCGTCGACCTTCGACCAAACCGTGGTCATGTTCGCGCCTGGAAACAAGCAGGCGGCGCGCAAGGTCGCACGGCAGCTCGACGTGACGGCCGTGCAGAAGATCAGCCGGGAGGCGCGGCAGGCGGCCGCCGGCTTCAACCCCGACGTCATCGTGATCGCGGGCGAGGACAGGGCGCGCTCTTGAGCCATCGGTTGTCGTTGGGCGGGGCGCTGTTCGGCGTTCTGCTCGCGGCCAGTCTGATCGCGGCCGTGCTGGTGGTGCGGGCTCGCGACCCCGACCTGGCGCTCGAGGTCACCAAGCGAGCGTGTGAGCCCGAGCCGTGTGTGGGCCGGACGGGGCAGACGTTCGCGTTCGACCCGCAGCGTCAGAGCGCGCTGATCACGTTCTTCGTCCGCGAGGACGAGGCGGATGCCTTCGTCGCCATCGTCGGCGAGAACGACGAACCGGTGCGAACGCTCGACGCCGGGGTCGCGCTCGAAGAGGACGAGGAGGTGACGTATCGCTGGGACGGCCGGGACAACGCCGGCAACTTCGTAGCTTCCGCGAGCTACTTCCTGCACGTGGAGCTCCCGGACAGCGACCGCGACATGACCTGGCCGAGGCGAATCAGGGTGGTTCCCAGCACGCTCCCTGAACCGGAGCAGCCCCCCGGATGAACGCATCAGCGCTCGAGCTGGCGGGAATGCTCGTCGGCTGTGGCGCCGCCGCGTGCGCCATCGCAGGCCGGGACGTGCGCCTGCGCCGAGCGGCGCTGATCGTCGCCCTGCTGGCCGCGCCGGCGCTCGTTTTGGGGGACGTCTGGCACGAGGAGCGGGTGGTGAGCTTCCGCGACGACCCTGCTGTCGTTGCTGCGGCTGGAGTCGCCCTCCTGGTCGCAATCGGTGCCGCAGTCGCGCTGATGAGGCGCCTGCCCACGGCGTTTCCGCTGCTCGCCCTGGCGCTGCTGCCCTTGCGCGTTCCGGTCGAGATCGGCGGCGAGACCGCGAACCTCCTGATTCCCCTGTACGTCGTGATCGCGGCCGGCGCGATCGCCTGGCTGTTCGAGCCCTCCGATGGGCCGGTGCCGGAGGAGCCGAGGGTGGCGGTCTGGCTGCGCTGGGCGCTCGCGGCGACCCTGATCCTGTACGCGATCCAGACGGCCTACAGCGAGGACGTGTCGAACGCGATCGAGAACGCGGGTTTCTTCCTGATCCCGTTCGCCGCCCTGTTCGTGCTCCTGGGCGAGGTTCGCTGGACGCGCCGGCTGCTCGGGCAGGCGCTGGCCGCGATCGGCGCCATGGCAGCGCTCTTCAGCGTGATCGCGATCTACCAGTACGCCGCGCGGGACCTGTTCCTGAACGACGACCTCTTCGATTCCAGCCAGCTCCACCTGTACTTCCGGGTCAACTCGCTCTTCTTCGACCCGAACGTCCTTGGTCGCTATCTGGCGCTTGCGATCGTGGCGCTGGCGGCATACCTGGCCTGGAATGGATCGTCGCGGAGCATCGCGCTAGCGACCCTGGCTGCCGGCGTCGCACTCGTCGGCCTGGCCTTGAGCTTCTCGCTGTCGAGCTTCGCTGCATTGCTCGCCGGCCTTGGGATGCTCGCCCTGCTCCGGTGGTCGTGGCGCGGTGTATTGGCGGTCGGCTCGATGGCCGCCGTCGCCCTGATCGCCCTGCTGCTCGCCGGGGGCACGCCCGAGAGCGATGTTGGCGGTCGGGACATCGACAGCGGTCACAGCGACCTCATCGAGGGCGGGCTCGAGCTGGCCGAGGATCGCCCGATCGCCGGCTGGGGATCCGGGTCCTTCGGCGCCGCCTTCGTCCAGGAGGTGGACGAGAAGGCCCAACAGATCGTCTCTCACGCCGAGCCCATCACCGTGGCGGCCGAGCAGGGGGCCGTCGGCGTGGTGGTGTACCTGGCGCTGCTCGGCACGGCTCTCGCGACGCTGCTTGGAGCTCGTCCCGGCAGCTCGCCGGAGCGAAGCGCGGTTGCCGCCTGCTTCATCGCCATGATCGTCCACAGCATCGCCTACGCGGCCTTCGTGATCGATCCGGCCACCTGGACGCTGCTCGCGCTCGGGGTCGCCTTTCGGGCCCGAGCACCCTAGGGGGACGCGGTGTTCGAGTACCTGCGTCGCCTTGCGACCACGGGAGCCGCCTACACGGCCTCGAGCGTGCTCTCGAAGCTGATCGCGGTCTTCCTGTTGCCGGTCTACACCGAGTACCTGTCCCCGAGCGAGTACGGGGCCGCGGAGGTGATGCTGGCGGCGGTCGTGGCCGCCAGCATCGTCGTGCGGTTCGGCGTGATCGAGGCGATCCTGCGCTTCTACTACGTCGCCGACGAGGATCGGCGCGCGGTGGTCGCGACGGGGTTCTCGGCGCTTCTCTTGGCTTCGACCGCCGGAGCCCTCGTCGCGCTCGCGTTCGCCGGGCCGATTTCCGAGCTGCTGCTGGAGCGGGAGGACGCCGGCCTGGCGCGGCTCGCGATCCTCGGCCTGTGGACGCTGACCATGTGGGAGTTCGTCCTCACGCTGCTGCGGCTGGACGAGCGAGCGCGCCTGTACTTCGGGCTCACCGTGATCAACGTCGCGGTCACGATCCCGGTCACCGTCTACCTGGTGGTCGAGGCGGACCTGGGCGCCGACGCAATCCTGCTCGGCACCTTCGGCACCGGCGTGTTCTTTCTTCTGTGGCGGCTGTGGGAGGAACGGCGGCGACTGAGCCTCCTGCCGGATCGGGAGCTGCTGCGCAGGATGGTGCGCTTCGGCCTTCCGACCATGCCGGCCGAGCTCACGCTCTACTCCCTCAACTTCATCGACCGGATCCTGCTCGTCAGGCTCGCCGGTCTGGCGGAGGCCGGGCTCTATGCGCTGGCGATCAAGTTCGCCAACGCGATGCAGGTGCTCTCGCGCGGGTTCCAGCTCGCCTTCCCGCCGCTCGCCTACTCGATCGCAGACGACGACGAGGCGCGCCGCGCCTACAGCCTGCTCTTCACGTGGTTTGCGGCCGTGTGCGCGTTCGCCGTTGCGGGCCTCTGGTTGCTGTCGCGGTCGCTGGTCGACCTGTTTGCCGCCGACGACTTCGCGGAGGCCCACGAGGCCATCGGCCTGCTCGCTACCGGCGTGGCGCTGTATGCGCTCTACCTGGCGCTGGTGGTGATCCTCGGACGCACCGGTCGCACCGAGTTCAGCTTCCCGGCGACGGCGGCGGGCACGGTGGTCAACGTCGTCCTCAACCTGATCCTCATCCCGCCGCTGGGCATCGTGGGGGCCGGGTTGGCGTTGATCGGCTCCTACCTGATCGTGCTGGCGCTGATGTACGCGCTCACGCAGCGCCTGTTCCCGGTTCCCTACGAGTGGGGCCGGCTCGCGTTGCTGATCTTGGTCACCGCGGCGACGATCGCGGCCGGAGAGCTGGCGCTTCCAACCGATGGGATCGCCGCGATCGTCACGCGCGGGGCGTTGTGGCTCGCCCTGCCTGCGCTACTCTGGGCGTCCGGCTTCCCGACCGCCGAGGAACGCCGGCGCCTGCGCGCGATGCTCTCGCCCGAGGCAGTGCGCGCCCGGTTGGGAGCCTTGCGAGAGGCGCCGGCGCCGCGTGAGCCCGCGAGTGTCGAAGCGGGGCGCGGCGGTGCCGAGATCTACGAGCAGGCTGCGCGTGACGAGGATCGCGGCGGCGTCTGACCACGAGTCCGGCGTTCGCGTCTCGCATAGCCAACCAGACATATAACGCTCTGGTAATATATAGCCCGATGACAACTTTCGAGCTCGTAGCCGAGCCCGCACGCCGCACGATTCTCGACCTCCTGCGGGAGGAAGAGCGGTCGGTCGGGCAACTCGTCGATCACCTGGGACTCAGCCAACCTGGCGTCTCGAAGCACCTGCGGATGCTGCGGGAGGCCGGGCTGGTCGAGGTCCGCCGCGACGCACAGCGGCGGTGGTATGGCCTCCGACCCGAACCCCTTAGCGAGATCGACGCCTGGCTTCAGCCCTATCGACGGCTGTGGGCCGGCAAGCTCGACGAGCTGGAACGACACCTCGATCGAGAGGAGCCTCGATGAACACGCAAGCGGCGCAGCAACAGACGGACTTGGGGAGGGTCGAGCAGGTGGACGGCAGCCGGGTGCTTCGGTTCGAGCGCCGGCTCGATCACCCGATCGAGAAGGTGTGGTCGGCCCTGACCGAGCCGGAGCAGCTGGCTGGCTGGCTGGCCGCCGCCGATGAGCTCAAGCTCGCCGTCGGTGGCCGGGTCGTGCTGCGGTGGCTGAACACCCCGGAGCAAAAGCGGGAGTGGGAGCGCTACGGCGTGATCCTTCCCGACGACTTCGACCCCGAGGCCGAGGACATTGTCAGGGGCACGTTCACCGCCGTTGACCCGCCGCGGCTGCTGGAGATGCATACGGACACGTTCGGAGTCCTGCGCTGGGAGCTACGCCAGACGAAATCGGGCTGTGCCCTGACCTTCACTAGCACGCTGCCCGAGGACTTCGCCGACGAGATGGCCCCGCAGACCCTGGCGGGGTGGCACGGCCACCTCGACATGCTGGCGGACGCGCTCGACGGTCGACCGATGTTCGACTGGAGCAAGATCTCGCTCGACGACTTCGCCAAGCTGCGCGACCGCTACGCGGAGGAGCTGGGCTGATCGCAGAACAACCGAACGGCACATGCTGCCTTCGCGGCTAAAGCCGCTCACTAACAGCACCTGAGGCTGCGAGGCGGCGGCGGTTATACGCCTCCGCCGCCTCGGCCAGGCCCTCGTCGCGCCACGGGCGCAGCGCCCGGCGAGCGTGAAGCCAGTACCAGCCCGCGTCGTGCCCTGGCAGCACCAGCGCGGCCAGCGCCCGCGGCACGTACGACCAGGCGCTGAGGACGCGGTAAAGCGCGGCCCGCACCGCCCCCGCGTGCTTTCGCATGTACAGATCCCGCCCGCGATGAAACTCGACCACGCGCCGCGCTCCCGCCGAGCGATCGGTCGCGAGCTGCTCGTGGTGCACAGCCCGCGCGGCAGGCACGTGCAGGATCCGCCAACCCGCGTCGGTCAGGCGCTTGCAGAAGTCGGTCTCGTCGGAGTAGACGAAGAACTTGGGGTCGAGGTAGGAAACCTGCTCGGCTGCCTCTCGGCGAACCAGCATCGCCGCCGATTGCACCCAGCCGACCCGGCGGGTTTGCGAGCCCCCGCTCTGCGTGACGAGCGCCTTGTGCAGGAACAGCGCTGTGGCGAGCGCGGAGCCGAGGCCGGGCGGGCGCCAGGCACAGGCGAGCGGCCGACCGTTGGCGTCAAGCAGCTGGGCGCCCGCCGCCGCAGCTTCCGGGTCGGCGCGCAGCGCTTCGATCAGGGCGCCCGTGGCACCCGGCTGAAGCTCAGAGTCCTCGTTCAGCAGCAGGCAGAGCTCGCCGCGCGCCTCGCGCAGCAGCAGGCTGTCGTTCTCAGCCTTTCCGGCGCGGCGGTCGCGCTCGATCAGGCGCAGAGAGTCGCCGAAGTCGCCCGGCGGTGCCGCCCACTGCCGAGCCGCCTCCGCTGAGCCGTCGTCGGAGGCGTTGTCGAGCACCAGCAGCTCGTGGCCGATGCCGGCGGGATGCGTGCGCCGGATGCCCTCGAGGCAGGCGACGAGATCGTCGCGACCGTTGGTGTTGACTACGCAGTAGGAAAGCTCCACCGGGAAGAATCTAAGCGACCAGTCGCTGCGAACCTAAGCAGCGGCCGTGGCAAGCTCCTGCGGCCTCGGGCGGCTGCAAGCGGTCGCCTGGCTTCGCCCTCGGCCGCTCGCGTACTTTTCAAGTACGCCACGCGCCCTGCGTTCTCGCCATGCTCGGCTTTCGCCCGCCCAGAGACCACCTGACCTGCCACGGACGCTGCTAGCCGATGCGCGTCCAGATCGTCGATCCCCCCGCCTACACGCCTCCCTACGACCGCTCGCTGAGCGCGGCGCTGGCCCGCGCGGGCGCCGGAGTGGAACTGGTCACGAGCCCGTTTCGATGGGGCAGCGTGCCGAAGGCAGACGGCTATCGGGTGAGCGAGTCGTTCTATCGCCGTGCGGCGCGGCTCGGCCCGAGATCGCGTGGCCGACGGCCGCTGGCTGCGGCCGAGCACTTCGGCGACATGCTGCGCTACCGCAACCGGGAGTCCGGGCGCACGGACCTGGCCCACTTTCAGTGGCTGACGCTTCCCCGCGTCGACGTTCACCTGCTGCCGAGCAGGGTGCCGCTGGTTCAGACCCCACACGGGTTACTGCGCGAGGAGGCGTGGCGTGAGGGGCGTCCCTTCGCCCGATTGCTGCGACGCATGGACGCGGTCGTCACCCTGTCCGAGTACGGAGCCGAGATCGCCCGCGACCTCGCGGGGGTGGAGCCTGAACGCGTGCGCGTGATCCCGCACGGCGCCTTCGACTACTTGACCAAGCTGCCGGACGAGGCGCCGCTGCCGGGCGAGCTGGCGGCGGTCGACGCTCCGGTGGTGCTGTTCTTCGGGCTCATTCGCCCCTACAAGGCCGTCGACGTCCTGTTGCGCGCCTTCCGCGAGATCTCCGACGCCGAGCTGTGGATCGTCGGGCGGCCGCTCGGCGTCGACGTCGACGAGCTGAGGGCGATCGCTGCCGAGAGTCGCTCCCCGGTCCGCATGGTGACCCGCTTCGTCGACGACGAAGAGGTTCCGGCGCTGTTTCGACGGGCAGACCTGGTCGTCCTGCCCCATCGCGACGCCGAGCAATCGGGAGTCCTGTTCACGGCTCTGGCGTTCGGCAAGCCGATGGTGATGACGGACGTCGGCGGCTTCGGCGAGGTGGCGGCTGAGGGGGCCGGCCGCTTGGCGCCGCCCGACGATCCCGACGCTCTGGGGGCGGCGATCTCAGAGCTCCTCGCCGACCCGGCCGAGCGCGAACGGCTGGCGGCGGGAGCGAGCGCAGCGGCCGCGGGCCCCTACTCGTGGGACGCGATCGCGGAGCAACACCTCGCCCTCTACCGCGAGCTCACCAGCGGATGAACAATCAACGACACATGCTTCTTTCGCCGCCAAAGCGGCTCACCTGAGAACCTGCGCAGGTGCTCGCTCTCGAAGTCGTCTTCTGGGCCGCGGTCGGCCTGCTCGCGTACACGCACGTCGGCTATCCACTGCTGCTGCGCGCGTTGGTGGCGCTGCGCGGACCGCGTCCCGTGCAGGAGCCGTCGAGCGAGCTTCCGACCGTCTCGCTGATCGTCGCCGCGCACGACGAGGAAGACGTGATCGAGCGCAAGGTGCGAGACGCCCTCGCCCTCGACTATCCGCGCTCGAAGCTCGAGCTGATCGTCGCCGACGACGGCTCGACCGACCGCACCGCTGAGCTTGCCCGCGCCGCCGGCGCCGACCTCGTCCTGGAGGGGCCATGGGTCGGCAAGGTCGCGACCCTGAACGCCGCGGTCGAGGGCTCCCGTGGCGAGGTGCTGGCGTTTTCGGATGCAAACAGCTTCTGGGCGCGCGACTCGCTGCGGCGCTTGGTCGAGCGGCTGACCGAGCCCGAGGTGGGTTACGTCTGCGGCCAGGTTCGCTTCGAGGCGCCGGGTGGCGACAACCAGGAGGGGCTGTACTGGCGCTATGAGCTGGCGGTGCGCTCGCTCGAGTCGCGCCTGGCGGGTGTGACCGGCGGCAACGGGGCGATCAACGCGGTTCGCCGCGACGCCTACGTGTTCCTCGATCCAGAGCGTGGTCAGGACATCGCGCTCCCCTTCCAGCTCGTCAAGCGCGGCTGGCGGCCGGTCTACGAACCGGCCGCTGTCGCCACCGAGCGGATGGCGGCGACGATCGACGCCGAGTTCACCCGCAAGCGGCGGATGATGACGGGAGCCTGGGCGACGATGCTGGCGGGCGGCATGCTTTCCCCGCGGGGCTACGGCCCGCTGTACGCGCTCGAGATCGGCTCGCACCGCCTGCTGCGCTACGCCTCCCCGGTGCTGCACCTGGTCGCGTTCGGCGCCAACATCGCCCTGCTCGGCTCCGGCACGGTGTACGCGATCACGCTCGCGCTGCAGGTGGCGTTGCTGGTGACCGCGGCGCTTGGCTCCGTCGTGCCCGCCGCGCCGTTTCGGATCGCGCGATATTACGTCGCCGTCACGGCGGCGAGCGGCGCGGGCCTCTGGGACTACCTGCGCCGCGGCGTCCCGGTCACGTGGGACAAGGCGGAGGGCACGAGATAGAGGCTTCCGATTCGACAGCCTCGGCGGACTCTCCGCGTCGTGGGCTGCCGCGAGCGGCAGACGTGGCGATCGCTGGCGCCGCCCTTGTGCTGACCTCGCCGGCGCTGCTGCTCGCGGCGATCGCGATCAAGCTCGACTCGCGCGGCCCGGTTATCTACCGCTCGCGCCGTGCCGGCCGGGGCGGGACGCCCTTCTACCTCCACAAGCTGCGGACCATGCACCCGGGGCACGACCCGGTCGGAGTGGGCACGCCCGTGCTCCCGGGCGACGCGCGGGTGACCCGCGTCGGCAGCTTCCTGCGCCGGCTGTCGCTCGACGAGCTGCCGAACCTCATCAACGTCCTGCGCGGCGAGCTCGCGGTCGTCGGCCCCCGTCCCACGCTCGAGGCCCAGGTGGGGCAGTACACCCCGCGCCAGCGCCGGCGGCTGGAGGTCAAGCCGGGCCTGACGGGCTGGGCACAGGTCAACGGCAGGGCCGGGATCCCCTGGGAGGAGCGCATCGAGCTCGACGTCTGGTACGTGGACAACCGCTCGCCCTGGCTCGATCTGCGGATCCTGGGCCGCACCGCTCGGCTGCTCCTGACCGGCCGAGGGCTGTACGGATGAGCCGGCCGGGCGTGCAGACCACGGTGGCGGTTCGGCCGGCGAGGCTCGATGACGCCCCGGCCCTGGTTTCGCTGCTGGCCGAGCTCGGCTACCCCGCGGACGCCGGGACGCTCGAGCGGCGCCTGGCCGCGCTTGTCGCGGATCCCGCCGTGACGGTCCTCGTCGCGGAGCGAGACGGCCGCGTCGTCGGCCTGGCCTCGATGCACGTCATGCCGCTCATCGAGCGTGCCCCGCTCGGCCGCCTCAGCGCGATCGTCGTCGCTGCGGACGAACGCCGCGCCGGCATCGGCCGCGCGCTCGTGGAGCGAGTCGAGTCCGAGGCGCGCGCCCGCGGCTGCGAGCGCCTCGAGCTGACGTCCGCCGAGCGCCGCGCCGACGCGCACGCGTTCTACCGGGACCTCGGATTCGAGCCCGCGTCGCAGCGATTCATCAAGTCGCTTGCGGGCGACGGCGAGTAGGGTCACGCCGCGATGGCCGTCGAGGTGATGCTGCGCGATTTCCGTCTCGACGATGCCGAGGCCGTTCACCGCTGGTTCAACGACGAGCGGGTGACGGCCGACCTCGTGGGCAGCCGTGACTCGTTCGCTCTGGACGACGCCCGGAGCTGGGTGGAACGGGCGATGGACACGAGCCGCGACCGCAAGTGGGCCATCACGATCGACGGCGCCGACGACGCGGTTGGATTCGTCGCCCTGTTCGGGCTCGACCGCGAGACGGGCCCCGAGCTCGCGGTGCTCGTGGGCGACCCCGCGGCCTGGGGGAAGGGCGTCGCGCGTGAGGCGGAGCGCCAAGCGTGCATCCACGCCTTCGACGACTACTCGGCGCACCGCATCCACGCCGAGATCCCTGCCACCAACAAGGCGGCGCAGAAGGTGGTCACCTTCCTGGGCTTTCAGCGCGAGGGCGTGATGCGCAAGGCAATTCTTCGCGAGGACGGTCCCGTGGACAACGAGGTTTGGGGACTGCTTCCCGAGGACTTCACCGGCCGTCAGTCCTAGATGACGGCGTGACGACCGAGATCAGAGCCGAGCTGATCGCCGATCGCGGCGAGGCGGCCACCAGCGACGATTTCTTTCGGTGCCGCGACTTCTACGTCGCCGAGGGCGTGACGCACACGCTGCGGGTGGTCGCGGGTGGGGGCGAGGCGCGGGTTCCGATGCTCGAGCGCGGGATCCACGGAACCGACCGTGTCGACGCCAGCTCCCCGTACGGCTACCCCGGAGCGGTCGTGGAAGACGAGGGCGCGGCCCCTGCCGTGGGCGATGTCGACTGGAGCGACACGGGCCTCGTCAGCATCTTCGCGCGGGAGCGCTTGGGCGGCGAACCTTGGCTCGCCGGTGCGCGCGAGCGATCCGCCGTCCTGCTCCACGACCCTGCGCGCGACCGACGCCTGCGCCCGCGCCTGGCCGAGCAAATCCGCAGCAACGAGCGGCGCGGCTGGAGCGTCGAGCGTGTGCGGGGCCCCGAGGCCAGCGCCGAGCGGCGGGCGGCGTTCGAGCGCGCGTACGAGCAGACGATGCGCAGGACCGACGCCGCGGAGCGGTACTTCTTCTCCAGCGACTACTTCGCGTCGGTGACCTCGTTCGTCGACAGCTGGCTGCTCCTGGCGATCTCCGCGGGTGGGGAGGTCGGCGCGGGAGCCCTCGTGGCGCGCAGCGACGCGATGCTCCACTACTTCCTCGGAGGGACCGCCGAGGACCAGCTCTCAGAATCGCCCTTCAAGAACGTGGTCGAGGCGATGATCAGCCTCGCCGACGAGCTGGCCCTGCCCCTGAACCTGGGCGGCGGCGTCCGCCCCGGCGACGGCCTGGAAGCCTTCAAGCGCGGCTTCGCCAACGCGGAGCTTCCCTTCCGCACGCACGAGATCGTCTGCGACGAGGCCGAATACGCGCGCCTCAGCGGGGACCGCCCGCAGGGCGGGTTCTTCCCCGCCTACCGGGCGGACTGAGTCCGCTCAGAGCGCCTTCTCGCCGAAGAAGCTCGCCACCGGGTTGCGAAGCTCGCCACCGGGTTGCGATTGAAGTTGGCGATCGGGGCGTAGCCGGAGTCCCTGTACATCCGCTCGGCGCCGGGCTGGCGTGGCCCGGTGTCGAGCCTCGCGATTTCATACGTCAGCACTCAGAGAGCGTCGCAGTTCGACGCTGGGCGGGGAGCGTCGCGCGACTAGCCGCCGCCGGTGCCCCCGGACGGCGGCAGCTCCTTGGGCGGCGTGGGAGCCGTGCCGGCCACGATCTCTGCGGCGCGGGCGCGGATCTCCTTCAGCTGCGTCTTCAGGGCGCCGCCGGGACACGCGGTGAGGTTGAGCTTGAGGTGGCCCGTGATGCGCTTTGAACGCACCCGCTTGCCGGCCTTGTAGCGGTTCGTGGAGCCCCCGGCCGAGCGGACGCGGGTCCTGCCCCGGACCGGCCGGCCGTGGTGGGTGAGCTTCCACGCGAGCAGCTCGGCGAACGACTGCAGCGACGCCTCGCGGATCGGCTTCGTCGTGTGAGTGCCGATGGCCGCCACGCCGGTCGACTGTGCGTTGTAGCCCTGAGCCTGGGCGCCGATGATCGCCTTGCCCAGGCCTCCGGCGCGACCCATGTAAATCGTCCCGAAGCGATCGATCAGCGCGTTGTAGCCGATGTCGTTCCAGCCGTTGCCGTTGCGGTGAAAGCGGCAGATCCCGAGCACGATGCCCGGCGCCTCGTCAGGCGTGTAGTTGCCGGCGGTCACGGTGTGGTGGACGACGGCGATCTTCACCTTGCCCTCGCTCGGGTCGTCGCGGGGATGGCATCCGCCGGCGCCCTTCGCGCCCCACTCGGCGCGTCTGACGTAGTCGGGCCTTACCGTCTCCGCCTCGGCCGTCGGCTGCACAAGCGAGGCAACCGAGACGAGGGCGTCGTTGATCGCCCCCCGGACGCCGCCGACGAGGCCGCCGTCTTCCCCCGAATTGCTCACATCGACGTAGTGGAGCCTCCCGGCAGGCTGCCAGCCGCGGGCGCGCACCTGTAGCTCGTCGGCCTCACCGAAGTAGACGGGGTCCCCGTTCGCGGTCTCGATCCAGTCGCTCCACGAGCCCTCGCCCTCGCGAGCCCGCAGCTCGTAGGGCCGCAGCTCGCCCGCGATGCCGGCCAGGTCGAACTCCGACGGGGCGGCGATCGGCTCCGAGACATGAGTCACCGGACCTTCCCCGGCGTGCGAATGCGATGCGGTGGCCGCTCGAGCGGCGACCGGGGTGGCACTGCCCTCGATCGCCTCCAGTCGCTGCTCGAAGTCCTCGGCGGTCGGACGCGGTGGATCCAGCGACAGCGCCGGTGCCGCCAACCAGGCCAAGCCCGCGATCGCTATGAGGACCGATATGTGTTTGGCAGTTCGTCGCACGCGCAACCGGAGCGCTCCCCTTCCCTCCAACACTCTCCGTGCAGGAGTGATTCGCTTCGCCCCTGCCGGTGCCCGCGCCTGCACGCGAGCCTGCATGGGCAGGTCCAGGGTGCCAGGTTTGCAGGGATTTCGTGGTCGCGGCGCCCGGCGCGGAGCGCGGACCGCTCTAGTCGAAGAAGATCGGGACGATCTGCTCCGGCCCGTTGCCGCGATAGATGTCGCGGAAGTCGCGAATCGCGTCGAGGGTGGCCGGCCCCTCGTACTGGTCGCAGCCCATGAGGTTCGTCCAAGCCGTGACCGCGACCTCGTAGGGCATGTCCGGGTTGGGGAAGAAGAGGACGCCCTGCGGGCTCTCGTCGAAGACGCCCTTGAGCTCGAGCTGCTCGTCCTCGGGCAGGTCGGGCGAGTACTGGATCTCGATCCGGCCATGCTCGAGCGAGTGGACGAAGTGGACCGGATCGGGCATCTCCGTGTACGCCCCATCGGCCTGCGGATTAGGGTTGTGGTTGCCCGAGGTCGGCGGGTTGGTCTTGTAGTTGACGGTGTCGTTCTGAACGTGGGTGTTGCCCTCGTCCTCGAGATCGAGCCGCAGGTCGCAGTTCGCCTCCTTGGCGGCCGTCTCGAGGTCACCCTGTTGGAGCTCGGGCGGAGGGGTGCCGTCCTGGTCCCAAAACGGGACACCGTCAGTCGTGCCGCTCTCGATCTGTACGTGCGCGGCGTCTGGAATGTCGCCAGAATCCGGGTTCCCGTTGCCAGCGCCACCGCCGCTGCCCGCAACTGCGATCACGATTCCGGCGAGCACGGCCGCACCCAGCACGCCGGCGACGATGTAGCCGATGATCAGGCGCCGGCGCTCGGCCGCAGCCTGGGCGCGCTCGGCGGCTTGGCGCTCGGCGCGGCGCCTTTCCCTGTCCTCTCTGCGGGTGGGCATGCGGCGGGGAAAGCTAGCGGACGAGGTTCAATCGAGCCTAAGGTCAGCGCCGGGTTGTTCCCAATCATCGGGGGCGCGGAGCCCCGGAACGAGAAGGAAGGCGAGCGTGAGCAATGCTCCTCCGAGCCCGGCGACGAGCAGGCCGCCGAGGGCCGGCCCGGCGAAGCGTTAGGCGATCGGCTCGCGAGCTCGTATAGCGAGTTCGCCTGGAGCAGCAGCGGCCGGGGAACGATCGCGGGGATCGTCGTTTCGTGCGCCGGTGCGAACAGCGCCTGCCCATCGCCGTACACGGCAACCAGCAGGACCACGTGCCAGAGCTCGATCGCTCCCGCGAGCGAGACCACGCCGATCCCGGCGATGGCGAGACCCCGCATTACGTCCGAGGCGATCAGCAGCCGACGGCGCTCGAAAGCGATCGGCCAACACGCCCCCGACGAACAGACGAGGACCATCGGCAGCGTCCACGCAAAGCCGCGAGCGAGAGCGCGGTCGGCACGTTCGAGAT
>JBKPDQ010000057.1:0-15132 GCA_046728015.1 Actinomycetota bacterium | reverse complement strand
GCTGGAGAACCCGCCCCCCGTCGAGCTCTACGCGCCGGGCTCGTGGGGACCCGGTTCCATCCGCGACCTGATCGCGCCCAACCGCTGGCGGCTGCCCTTCGAGCGCCCTTGGCGAGAGGCGAAGGCGAAGGTCAGCGTCGCCTGAGCACGTGCTCAAGTCCGCTCGAGCACAAGTAGAGCCACGCCGCGAACCCATGTCACCTCGGTGACGCCCAGGCGATGCGTCTGCGTCCGGGGATCCGGGGTCGTGTGACCGTGCAGGAGGTAGCGCGGGCCCTGCTGCTAGACCACTCGCGCAGCGCGCGAAATCCAAGTGGGCCGGGTCGTCGGGCTCGTCGTTGATGCCCAGGGCGGGCAATGGCACAGCAATTCGTCCGCGGGGGGGCAGCCGGGTGACGAGCCGGGCGGCCTCTTCCTGCGTGTACGGATGAGGGCCTTCGCCGTAGCGAAAGCACCCCTCGAACCCGCAGAAGCTCCAGTCCCCCGCCTCGGCTCGGGACAGGTGAAGGTCACGGATCCTCAACGCCTTCAGCTCGTAGTCGTCGTGGTTGCCGAGGACTCCGAGGCGGGGCAGGTCGAGCGTGGCTAGCGGCGCGAGCCAGCCCGGTGCGAGGTCCCCAGGGTGACGACGGCGTCGGGGCGGTTCTGAGCCACGAGCAGCGCAGCGTCCGCCGGAGGCGCCTCGTCGGCAAACGCCAGGACGCGCATCGAGCCAGCGGCGACTAGGGCGCCGGCTCGGGAGCGGCGGCGCGGTCGCAGACCACCGTCGAGTCCCCAGCCTGCAGCATGCCCGCCGGGATCGAGCGATCACCCTCGAGCAGTCGCGCGAGCGCCTCTCGTTTGTCGGCGCCAGTGACGAGCCAGACGATCCGCCGGGCCGCCTCGAGGGCCGGATAGGTCAGCGTCATCCGGCGGCGGCCCTGATACTCACCGGCGGTCACGGCGACGAGGCGGTCGCGAACCTCGAGCACGGGGTCCCCGGGGACCAGCGAAGCCGTGTGGCCGTCGGGGCCGAGCCCGAGATGTACCAGGTCGAGATCCTCCGGAAGCTCGGCCGCATAGGCGGCCGCGGCAGCTTCGAGGTCTGGCTCGAGCACCGGCATGGGTCGCAGGCGCTCGAGCGCCAGGGCCGGCAGCGCCGCGCGAATCTGCGTCAGGTTGCGATCGGGATCTCCATCAGGCGCGACCCGCTCGTCGACCTGGAAGATCGACACCCCCTCGCCGACGAGGGCTGCGGGGTCGAGCTCAGAGAGCATCGGGCCGACGCTGCTACCGCCGCTGAGCGCGAGCGAGAAGGAGCCGCGATCGGCAAGCGCAGCCGAGGCGGCCTCCGCGATCAGTTCCGCGGCCCGCGCGGACGCCGCCCTGGCGTCGTCGCAGACCTCGACCGTCGGCCGGGCCCCGCCGGCGCTCAGCCTGGCTTCTCCTCGTGCCCGCCGAACTGCTTTCGCATCGCCGAGAGGACCTTGTTGGCGAAGTCGTCGAGGTCACGGGAGGCGAAGCGGGAGTACAGGGCCGAGCTGAGCACCGGGGCGGGCACCCCCTCCTCGATCGCGGCGATGGAGGTCCACCGGCCCTCGCCCGAGTCGGAGACGCGACCCCCAAACTCCTCGAGCGTGGGCGACTCGCGCAGCGCGGCGACCGTGAGGTCGAGCAGCCAGGAGCCGACGACGCTGCCCCGGCGCCACACCTCCGCCACCTCGGCGACGTCGACCTCGTAGCGGTAGTACTCGGGGTGGTCGAGGGGTGCGGTCTCCGCGTCTGTCTCGCGGGGGTGGGAGCCGGCATCCGCGTGGCGGAGGATGTTGAGGCCCTCGGCGTAGGCGGCCATGATCCCGTACTCGATGCCGTTGTGGACCATCTTCACGAAGTGCCCGGCCCCGCTGGGGCCACAGTGGAGATAGCCCTGCTCGGCCGGCGAGGGGTCGCCGTCGCGCCCGGGCGTGCGCCCGGCGGCGTCCACCCCAGGAGCGAGCGAGGCGAAGATCGGCTCCAGCCTGGCCACGGCGGCGTCGGGGCCGCCGATCATCAGGCAGAAGCCGCGCTCGAGCCCGAAGACCCCGCCGCTGACGCCGCAGTCGATGTAGTCGATGCCGCGCTCGGCGAGCATGGCCGCGCGCCGGATGTCGTCGCGGTAGTAGGTGTTGCCACCGTCGACGATCACGTCTCCGCGATCGAGCCGGTCCGCCGCGTCCCGGACCACGGCCTCGGTGACCTCGCCCGCTGGGACCATCGACCAGATCGCGCGCGGCCGCTCGAGCTTGGCGACGAAGTCGTCATCCGAGTCGGCCCCGGTCGCACCCTCCGCGGAGAGCTTCTCTACCGCGGCGGGGTCGCGGTCGTAGACGACGCAATCGTGGCCATCGCGCATCAACCGGCGCACGATGTTGGCGCCCATCCGCCCGAGTCCGACCATCCCCAATTGCACGCCCCGATACTAAGCGCAGGGCGATACTAAGCGCAGGGCGTGCCGAGCATTAGATTCCCGAGGGATGAGCGCAGCCTCTGACGTCATGGTCATCTTCGGCATCACCGGCGATCTCGCCCGGAAGATGACCTTCGCCGCGCTCTACGCCTTGGAGAAGCGCGGCGAGCTCGGCTGCCGGATCATCGGCATGGCCCGCCAGCACTGGAGCCAGGAGGAGCTGGACGGTCGCGCCCGCGCCTCGATCGAGGCCACGGTGGAGAACCCGGACCCGGAGATCATCAGTCGACTCGAACGCCGCTTGGACTACCTGCGCGGCGACTTCGACGACGATGAGACCTACTCCCGCCTGGCACAGGAGCTCTCGGGAGCGCGGCGTCCGTTGTTCTACCTGGAGATGCCGCCGAACCTGTTCGCCGACGTGGTCAGGCGCCTGGCCGCCGCGGGCCTGACCGAGGGCGCTCGGGTGGCGTTCGAGAAGCCGTTCGGCCACGACCTCGCCTCGGCCCGCGAGCTCAACCACGAGCTGCTGGAGGTGCTCGACGAGTCACAGATTCTGCGGGTGGATCACTTCCTCGGCAAGGAGCCGGTGATGGACATCCTCTACCTGCGTTTTGCCAATGCGATCCTGGAGCCGGTCTGGAATCGCCAGTTCGTCGACTCGGTTCAGATCACGTTGGCTGAGGACTTCGGCGTCGAGGACCGCGGCGGCTTCTACGACAGCGTCGGCGCCCTGCGCGACGTGGTCCAGAACCACCTGCTTCAGGTCCTGGCCCTGGTCGCGATGGAGCCCCCGTCCGCAGGGCCGGGCGACGCCGACTCGATCCGCGACCGCAAGACCGACCTCTTTCGGGCGATGCCCGGGGCGCGTCCCGAACGGTTCGTCCGCGGGCAGTACGCCGGCTACCGCAAGATCGACGGCGTGGCCAACGACTCGACCACCGAGACGTTCGTTGCCTTGGAGCTCGAGGTCGACAGCTGGCGCTGGGCTGGGGTCCCGTTCTTCGTCCGAGCCGGCAAGGAGCTGGCGGTCACCTCGACCGAAATCCGAATCCTTTTCAAGCGCCCGCCGCGGCTCGGCATCGGGGGACGCATGGTGCCGGACCCCGACGAGTGGATCCTGCGCATCAAGCCTGAGCCGGGCGCGGAGCTGTGCCTCCTCGCCAAGAAGGGCGGCGCGGAGGCGCTACAGCGCGTGCATCTCGATCTGCTGTTCGGCGAGCAGGTCGGCGATCAGCCCGAGCCCTACGAGCGGCTGCTTCGCGACGCGGTGCTGGGCGAGCCGGGCCTGTTCCCCAACCAGGACGCGATCGAGGAGACCTGGAGGATCGTTCAGCCGCTGATCGACCAGCCGTGCGGACTCGACGCTTATGAGCCCGGTAGCTGGGGTCCGGAGAGCGCAGAGGCGCTGCCGGCGGAGAACGGCGGCTGGCGGAATCCCTGGCTCCCCGCCTAGCCCTCTAGGGCTTGTCGAAGAGGAGGGTTCCTCCGATGGCCCCGCCGAGGTCGCCAAGCTCGGCAACCAGGATGGCGGGGGGACGATCGTTCGCGAACAGGTGCTCTGACATCTGATCTGCGATCCGGTCGCGAAACTGCTCCCCGAAACGAACGCCGAGCCCGCCGCCGATGATCACCGCTTCGACGTCGAGCACGTTCACGACCGACGCCACCCCGGCGCCCAGCGCCCTTACCGCGCGGTCCAGCAGCTTCTGGGCCATCCTGTCGCCCTCGTTGAGGGCCTCCTCCCAGACTCCGCTCTTCAGCCGGTCGTGCCCCTTCTTCTTCATGATCTTGAAGAGCTCGGTGTGCTCGCCCTTGTCGACTCGGCGCCGCGCCTCCGCCTCCATCGGCCGTCGCCCCGCGTAGGCCTCCATGCACCCCCGTCGCCCGCACGCGCACTCGGCCCCGTCTACCTGCACCACCACGTGGCCGATCTCACCGGCCGCTCCCCTTCCGAGCCAGTCCCGCCCGTCGAGCACGATCCCGCCGCCGACGCCGGTGCCCCAGAAGACGCCGAGCATCGAGTCGTAGGGGCGCCCGGCCCCGAGGTGGAACTCCGCGTCGGTTGCCACCTGGACGTCGTTGCCGATACGGATCTCGGCTCCGAGCGCGTCCGAGAGCGCCTTGCCGAGCTCGAACGATCCCTCCCACCCCGGAAGGTTGATCGCGTCCGATACCGTCCCGGTGGCGGCGTCCACCGCCCCGGGGGAGCCCACGCCTATGCCGCGCAGCTCGGCGGTTTCGATCCCGGCCTTCTCGGCTGCCGCCCGCATCGCCTTCACCATCGCCTTGGCGACATGGGGCGGTCCGCCCTTAGTTGGGGTGGGCTCTCGTGCCTCGCCGAGCACCTTGTGGTCGGCGTCCACGACCGCGGCCTGGATCTTCGTGCCGCCGAGGTCGATGCCACCGAGGGGACCGGTGGAAGTCATGGGACGCCATCCTTTCGCAGATGGTGGAAGCGCGCGAGATCGAACTTCAGACCGCGGCCCCGGCCGAGTTGCCGAGTGAGTTTCAGACGCCGACCCTGCGCCGCCGCGCCCTGCAGGCCATTGCCGCCCTGGCCGTTCTGGTCGCGATCGTCCTGCTCACTCCCGGCCTGGGCGAGGTTCGCGACGCCCTGGCCGACGCGAGTCCCGGTTGGCTCGCGGTCGCCGCCGGCTTCGAGGCGCTGTCGTTTGCCTCGTACGTGGTCATGTTCGGGCCGATCTTCTGCACGGGGCTTCCGCGGCGCAGGAGCTGGCAGATCGGCGGATCGGAGCTGGCGATGGGCTCGCTGGTGCCGGCGAGCGGCGCCGGCGGCCTCGCGCTCGGCGCCTGGATCCTGCATCGCGGCGGGATGGACTTACCGCGGATCGCGAGGCGCTCGGTCGCGTTCTTCCTGATCAAGAGCGGCGTCAACTTCCTCGCCGTCGCGGTACTCGGTACCGCCATGGCGCTGGGCCTCGGCCCCGAACAGTCGCTCTGGCTGACGGCGTTCCCGGCGGCGATCGCGGCCCTGGTGATCGCCGCGGTGGTGGGCATCTCTCGGCTCGGCCCTGTCCCCGAGGCCTCACCCGACGCGTCTGGGCCTCGTCGCGTATGGGCCGCAACGCGTCGAGCGGTGACCGACGGCGCCAGGGAGGCGATCCTCATCCTGCGCGGCGGCAACGCAAGAGTCATCGGCGGGTCGATCGGCTACTGGGCGTTCGACAACGCCGTCCTGTGGGCCACCTTCCACGCCGTCGGTGCCTCGCCTCCCCTGACCGTGATCCTGATGGGGTATCTCATCGGCCAGCTCGGCGGGCTGCTGCCGATCCCTGGCGGCATCGGCGGGATCGACGGCGGACTGATCGGCACCCTGATCGTCTACGGCGCGCCCGCAGCCGCGACCGCCGCAGCCGTGCTCGGCTACCGCGTGATCCTGTTCTGGCTGCCGCTCGTGGTCGGCGCGATCGCGTTCCTGCAACTGCGTCGAGACATGCCCCAGGGGACCGAGCTGGCCGCCTGCTCGCCGGCGATCGCCGCGCAGTCGGCCTAGGCGGAGATCAGAACGCCGGCGCCGCGGACCGCCAGGCGGCGCGAGCACGCTCGACGAGCCATTCGTAGGAACCCGGCTCGCCGGCTTCGCAGATCCGTCGCCAGCCGGCCAGACAACGCTCTAACGCTTCGGCGCTGAGCCGAGCGAGAACGGTCACCTCGGCATCATCGGTGTCGCCGCTGTAGCGGACGGAATAGAGCTCCTCGGTGTCGGCGATCCACGCGGCGCGGTAGGTGGTGCCGTGGACGCTTCGCCAGGAAAGACCGAAGTCGCGCTCGCGCGAGGGCCCGCGGCGGGAATCAGCGGCGTAGAAGGTGCGGAGGCCTGCGTCCATCGCCTGGCTGGCCCGCCGGCGCGCCCAGCGGGCGGCCTTGGAGCGGCTCGGGGCGGACGGGCGGGTTGCGTTGCTCATCGGCGGACCTCACGGGACGGGGGCGTTGGCGGGGGACCACAGAATGATCACCGCCGTGGACGCCATCGCCAATGCGGCCGGCACCCGAGCGCGGGTGGGGTTAGCCGTACCGCGGGCGAGCGGCAGTCGGTTTCAATTCGGCTGTGCCCGAAGAGCCCACCGCCGCCGCGTTTCTCGAAGAGCTGGACACGTTGGCGTCGTCGGGAGAGCGAATCCCGACGGGCCGAATCTTCGGGCTGGCGAAGGAGTTCGTGGAGATGGAGCCCGACGAGATCGAGAAGTTGCTCGACGGTCCCACTCACGAGGCCAGGGTGGGTGCGGTCAGCATCATGGGCAAGCAGGCCACGCGCAAGCGGGCCTCGGAGGAGCGCAAGAAGGAGCTCTACGAGCTCTACATGAGGCGCACGGACCGGATCAACACCTGGGACCTCGTCGACGTCAGCGCCCATCACGTCGTCGGCGGGTACCTGTTCGACAAGCCGCGCGACCCCCTCTACGACCTCGCCCGTTCGGACGACTGGTGGGAGCGGCGCATCGCCATGTTCAGCACGCTGCACTTCGTCCGCAAGGGCGACCTCGACGACACCTTCGCGCTGGCCCAGATCCTCGCGGAGGACGAGCACGAGATGGTGCAGACGGTCACGGGCGGGCTGCTGCGCGAGGCGGGAAAGCACGATCGCCCGCGCCTGCTGGCATTCCTCGACGAGCACGCGGCGCGAATGCCGCGCCGCGGCCTGCGCGACGCGATCGAGCACCTCGACAAGGACCTTCGCGCTCACTACCGGAGCCGCGGTCGGTCGGCGTAGGCGGGGTCCCGCGATACTGCAGGCGATGTCGACCTCGAACGTCGAGCTGCTGCGCCCCATCTACGAGCAGTGGGCACGCGGCAACTGGGGGCCGCGCTTTGCCGTGTACGCGCCCGACATGGAGTGGGGCTGGTCGGATGAGTTTCCGGATCTCGGGGGCATGGTTCGCGACGACAGCGAGAGGAGCAGCCGCCTGCGCGAATGGCTCAGCGGCTGGCAGAACTGGCGGTGCGAGGCGGAGCGGTTCGTTGCCAAGGGCGACACCGTCGTCGCCCTGACGCGCTATCGCGGGCGCGGCAAGACCAGCGGCGCAGCGGTCGACACCGAGGGAGCCCACGTCTGGACCTTCCGGGACGGAAGAGTGATCCGGCTGGTCGTCTACTCCAGCCGGAAGGCGGCGCTCGAGGCCGCCGGTCTCAACGACGCGTCGTCCTAGGGCGGGCTCTGGGCGGGCACCGCGACGCGCTCGACGTCCAGGCGAGGCAGGATTCGCTCGAGCCAGTTCGGGATCCACCAGTTGCGGTCGCCGAGCAGCTGCATCACCGCCGGAACGAGCACCATCCGCACCAGGGTGGCGTCGAGGAAGATCGCCGTGGCGAGCCCGATGCCGAACAGCTTCAGGAACACGTCGGGCGCGGTCACGAAAGCGAGGAAGACGACCACCATGATCGCCGCCGCGGCGGTGATCACCCGCGCCGTCTTCGCCAGGCCGTCGGCTACGGCCCGGCGGGTGTCTCCGTCCTTCAGGTACTCCTCGCGGATTCGCGAGACCAGGAAGACCTCGTAGTCCATCGAGAGGCCGAAGAGGATCGCGAACATCATCACCGGCATGAACGGCGCGATCGGCACCTCGTGGTCGATTCCGATCAGCTCGGCGACGCCACCGCCGTTGGCGACGAGAGTCATCACGCCGTAGGCGGCACCCACCGACAGCAGATTCATGATCCCCGCCTTGAGCGAGATCAACGGGGAGTGGAAGGCGACAAGCAAGAGCAGGAACGAGAGCCCCACGACGCCGCCAATGAAAAGCGGCAGCCGGTCCTTCATGTACTCGCTCTGATCGTCGAGTGCGGCGGTAACCCCGCCGACGTGTGCCTCGACGCCGGTGCCGCTCAAGGCCTGGGGGATCACGTCCTCGCGCAGCCGCTGTACCAGCTCCTCGGTCTCCTCGTCCTGCGGCGAGGTCGTCGGGATCACGGTGACGATCGCCGCAGTGCCGGCATCGTTGATTACCGGGTCGGCGACGAACTCAACGCCCTCCTCCCCGTCGAGGGTCTGCGCGAGCGACTGGATGTCCTGCTCCGCTTCGGGCGTGGGGAGCTCGGCGGCGATCACCAGCGGACCGTTCGTCCCTGGCCCGAAGCCCTCCGTCTGGAGATCGTAGTTCTGGCGAGTCATCGTGTCGGGCGGGTCGTTGCCGGCGTCGGGGAAGCCCAGGCGCATGCCCAGCGCCGGGGCGGCGAGCGCGAGAAGCAGAACGGCGGCGCCGATCGCAAAGGGCCACGGCCGGCGCTGGACGGTGTGACTCCAGCGCGCCGCCGGCGAGTCGGCATCGCCCTCGGCGCGCAGGGTGCGCCCGAGCAGCGGGATGTGCCACTTATCGACGCGCGGGCCGAGGTAGGCGAGCAGCGCGGGGAGCAGCGTGATGGCGGCCAGCATCACCACCAGGACCGCGAGCGAGGCCGCGATCGCCACCCCGTACATGTAGGGCAGCCCGGTGAGGAAGAGGCCCAGCACGGCGATCACGACGGTTGCGCCGGCGATGACCACGCTCCGTCCAGCGGTCATCACCGATTCGACGATCGCATCGTGGACGCTCTTGCCCTGCGCCATCGCGGCGCGGAACCGCGTCAGCACGAGCAGCGCGTAGTCGATGCCGACGCCGATTCCGATCAAGCCCGAGACGGCGGTGGTCCAGTCGGGCACGTTGATCACATTCGCGAGCAGGGCGATCAACCCGGCCGAGGTGATGCCGAGCCCGACCAGGGCCATGGCGAGCGGGAGCCCGGCGGCGACCACAGAGCCGAAAGCGATCAGAAGCACGATCGCACCGCCAAGCAGCCCGTAGCCCTCCGGGCTGCCGGCCTCCTGCGCGCGGTAGATGGGGTCGCCGCCGAGCTTGATCTCAAGCCCGCCGGTGCTGTTCTCCTCGGCGGCGTCGATCAGCTTCTCGCCGTCCGCCTTCTCCACCTCCCAGCCGGGGATCGTCAGCGGCAGCGTGGTGGTGCCGATCGTTCCGTCCTCGGAGATCCGAATCGGCGTCGGGTCCTCGACGTTCTTGACCTGCGTCGCCTCGGCGAGGAACGCATCCACTTTCTCCTGCGCCTCAGGCGTGTCGGCGCCGGCCTCGTCCTTCCAGGCGACGTAGACCTCCTGCCCGGAGTAGCCGTCGAACTCACGCTTGGTGAGGTCGCTCGCCGCCTTCGACTCCGAACCGGGGGTGTCGTAGTCGGCCTCGTACTCGCCGGCGAACGAGGAGCCCACGCCGATGATCACGACGGCGGCGACGATCCACACGAGGATCACCCGGCCGCGGTGGCGGCAGTCCCAATCAGCTAGACGAGCGAGGAAACGCGTCATTCGGAGCCCTTAATACGTGCTTGCGCGTTCGAAACCGTAAAGAACTCGGTCACAAGGATGCCAATGCGCAGCCTCTCGCGGCAGCCGGATGCGCGAAAGGCGGCTAGCCAGCCTTCTGGAGTACGGGTAGCCGTAGCCATCACCCTCTGAGACGAGATAGAGGCGCCGCCTGTGACAGTGCTCGCGGCAGTCGCTGAGCAAACCTGCTCACAGTCCCGGCTTTGTGACCATCAGGTAGACGGCAGCCTCGATCTCGCGGATATTGCCTGGCCCGCGCGGGCGAAACCTTCCCGGCCCCGCCGCCCCGCCATCTGGAATCCTGGGACGCAATGTCCCGGAACACGGAGTTGCTCCTGGCCGGCTATGACGCCTGGAACCGCGACGACTGCGAGGCGTGGTTGCGACTGCTGCACCCAGACGTCGAGATCCACACCTCCGGCGCCTTCCCGGACCTCTCCCCCGTCTACCGCGGGCATGCGCGAGCGAAGAAGTTCTGGGAGCAGATGCGCGAGCCGTGGGAGAGCTTCCGGATCGAGGTGGATGGGATCGAGGAGGACGGCGACTGCGTGGTGGGGACGATTCGCTTCCGCGCCAGGGGCGTCGATAGCGGCGTCGAGGTCGACATGCGCTTCGGCAGCGCGGTCAGGATCCGCGACGACCTCGCCACCGAGATGGTCAACGGCCGCACGGGCGAGGACGCGCGCCAAGCGATCGTTCAGATGCCGCTGCGCAACCTGCCGTCCGCGCCGAGCAACCCGGCCGCCTCGAGCGCTGCGTCTCGCTCCGAGTAGACCTTGAACCTCACCAGGCGGCCGTCGCTGAAGGTGAGCTCGTGCGCGGTGCGCCGCTCCACCGGGACGCCGCTCCCCTCCCCGGTGGCGGTTGCATGCACGAAGACGAGGACCCGCGCGTCGATGTCGAAGAAGCGCTCGGGCTCGAAGTGCAGATCGCCCCAGGGCCATTTGGCGGCGATCCGGCGCACGCCCTCCACGCCCCTGACCACCTGCCCGTCGGGGTAGGCGTCGGTGAAGTCGAACTCGGTGGCGGGGGTTGCGAACTCGGCCAGGGCGACCAGCAGGTCCGGGTCGAGCGCCAGCGTGCGGCAGTAGATCCCGCGGACGATCTCGAGGTTCTCCTCCGACATCCCGAGCCAAGTATCGCGCGGCGATGAAATCCGGGCTGCCCAAGCCCGGCTCGGCGCGAAACAAGACGGTCGTCGACGGGGGCGACTGTCGCCCAGGCGGTCTGGTCAGCTGTTCGGATAACCGAACCAAGAGCGGAGCCCCGGCTCGTTACGATCGGCCGGATGGCGCAGGAGGCAGTCGCGACGGAGGCAGTGATGACGCCGGCGGAGGAACGGCGGCGCTGGCTGGCGCTCTACGTGCTCTGCCTCGGGATGTTGATGATCGTCCTCGACGCGACGATCGTCAACGTCGCGCTGCCCACGATTCAGGGGGACCTCGGCTTCTCGCAGAACGACCTCGCCTGGGTGGTCAACGCGTACCTGATCGCGTTCGGCGGCCTGCTCCTGTTGTCCGGTCGGATCGGCGACCTGATCGGCCAGCGGCGCATCTTCCTGATCGGCCTCGGGGTATTCACGGGCGCATCGCTGCTTTGCGCGCTCGCCCAGAGCCAGGGCGTGCTGATCGGCGCGCGGTTCGTACAGGGCGTCGGCGGCGCGCTGACCTCCGCGGTCATCCTGGGGATGATCGTGACGATGTTCCCGGAGCCGCGGGAGCAGGCAAAGGCGATCGGCGCCTACACCTTCGTCGCCGTTGCCGGCGGCTCGATTGGGCTGCTGCTCGGCGGCGTGCTGACGGAGACGATCAACTGGCACTGGATCTTCTTCGTGAACATCCCGATCGGCTTGGCGACCGGGCTTGCGGCGATCAGGCTGGTCGATGACCGCGAGGGGCTCGGCCTCACTGCGGGCGCCGACCTCCCGGGCGCCGTGCTGCTCACTGGCGGTCTGATGCTCTTCGTCTACACGATTCTCGGCGTGGCCGAGGAGGGCTGGGGGTCGGGCCAGACCCTCCTCCTCGGTGCGGTCTCGATCGCGTTGCTCATCGCGTTCGTCGCCCGCCAGGCGCGAGTGGCGAACCCGTTGATGCCGCTGCGCCTGTTTCGCTCGCGGCAGGTGTCCGGGGCGAACCTGGTCCAGGCCCTCATGGTGGTCGGGTTGTTCGGGATGTTCTTTCTCGGGGCTCTGTACATGCAGCGCATCCTCGGCTACGACGCGCTGCAGGTCGGTCTCGCGTACCTGCCGCTGACGATCGTCATGGGCACGATGTCCTTCCGGTTCACCGGGGAGCTCAACCTGAAGTACGGGCCGGAGGCGACGCTAATACCGGCGATGGTCTTCATCGCCGCCGGGCTGCTCTGGCTGGCGCGGACGCCCATCGACGCGAACTACGTGGTGGACCTGCTGCCCTCGATGATCCTGCTCGGCCTCGGTACCGGGCTCGGCTTTCCGTCGCTGATGACGCTCGCGATGTCGGGCGCCACCGAGAGCGATGCCGGACTGGCCTCAGGGCTGGTCAACACGAGCGTCCAGGTGGGTGGCGCGATCGGCCTCGCCATCCTCGCCACGTTTGCGACCGACCGCACCGAGAGCTTGGTCGCCGACGGCGAGCCGGCAGCCGAGGCGCTCAACTCCGGCTACCACCTCGCCTACCTCATCGGCGCCGGGCTGGTGCTCGTCGCGATCGTTGTCGCGTTCACCGCCCTGCGGGCGCGGATTCCAGCACTCGCTCCCGAGCCGGTGCCTGAACCTGTCGTCGAACCGGTACCAGCGGGTGCCGGCGAACCGGCCCCTGCGGTTGTGGCCGCGACGGCCGAGCGGCCGGCGTTCACGGCCCGCCCGCTGCCTGCCTCCGTGACCAACCCGTGCGAGGAGGCCGGCGTCGGGGTCACGATCGGGTGCGGCGGGGCCGCCGGCACGCCGCCGTAGTCGCGCGCCCCGGCGACTAGACGGCGGAGCGCTCCCCGCGGCGTCAGGCGGGCATCCTAGCCACGCGACGTTCCCCATCGCGAGCTTCCTCTTCTCCCTGAGCCACGTGGCGGCCCTGCTCACCACCGCCGCCGCATGCGTTGCACTACCGGCGGCGGCGTACGAACACCCGGGCCGGTGGACGAAGGTGGTATCTCGCGGGCTCGCGGTTCTGCTGTTCGCGGCGTTTCTCGCCTACCCGCTCGTCGAAGGCTTCCGCGGTGACTACGAGCTCGACGCCGACCTACCCCTCCACCTCACCGACATCGTCACCGTGGTGGCGGCGCTCGCCCTCTGGAGCCCGCGACCGCTTCGCTTCGAGCTCACCTACTTCTGGGGGCTCTCCGCCTCCGCTCAGGCGGTGCTGACGCCGGCGCTCTCCGCAGACCAGGACGCCTCAACCTTCCTCTACTGGCAGTACTTCATTACCCACTCGGGGGTGGTCGTCGCCGCGCTCTTCCTCGCGTTCGGGCTGGCGTTGACGCCTCGTAGGGGCGCCGTTTGGCGAGTCTTTACCGCGACAGCGGTGTGGGCGGGCATCGCCGCGATCGGAAACACGATCACGGGAGGGAACTACATGTTCCTTAGCGAGCGGCCCGAGACCGCCAGCCTGCTCGACTACATGGGCCCCTGGCCGTGGTACATCCTCGGGTCCGCGATGCTCGCGCTGACTCTCTTCACCGTCCTCGACCTCCCCTTCCGCCGGCGGCGGCGCGAAACGGCCGAGGGCTAGGGCGCGGCCGTCGCCCTAACGGCGCGGGGCCAATTGCGTCACGCTTCCAACCGCCCACCATGCGCAGGGCACACGCACGGATTCGCGCGCTCAGGCCTCTAGTTCGATGTCCTCGCTCCAGTGGAAGACCGCGGCCTCACCGGCGCCAGTCGTCACACAGACCATGCCGTCCGCATGCGCCGGACCATCCTTGAACTTCTTGTGCGTCACCGGCGGGACCTCGAGCATCCACTCCTCGTCACCGGGGGCGAACCCGTAGGGCGAGCTGGCCATCCCGGCGACCCGCTCGCCTTTTTGCGTGATCGTGATCACGACCATCGCCTTGTCCTCGTCCGCGGCCCAGTCGAGCGGACCACAGGCCTCGACCGTCCCATCGACGATCTTGGCCGGGCTATCGAACCTCGAAACCATCGTTGACCTCCTGTCGTTCGCTGAAACTCCTCACGCGGGAACCCGAGCGCCCCTTAGTGATTCGGCCCTTTGGGCACCAATCGTGTTGCCTTTGCTCTCGTACAGCGCGATCGCGTCACGCAGAGCGGCCATCGAACGGGCCCGCTCGCCCGACGCTTGAAGCACCTCAGCGTGCGCGACCAGCGCGTCGGCGTGCTCGCTCAACCAATCGGTCCGCGCTGCAAGGCGGACCGCCTCGGCGCTCATCCGCGTGGCCTCGATGGTTGCGCCGCGGGCCGCCAGCAGCCGGGCACGCTCGCTGCGCCAGCTGATCTGCGCCGAAAGGTCGTCGCCGGCGGCCGTGTCTTCAGCCACCTGCGTATAGGTCAACGCCTCGTCGAAACGGCCCTGTTCGCGGACGGCGCGGGCAAGCATCACCGCCGTGTACGCAAGCAGTGCCCTCTCGCCCATCTCGGCGAGGCGCTCGTAGCCGGCGCGAAGCACGCCCTCTGCCCCGGCGGGATCGCCCGACGCGAGGGCCACGAATGCCTCTTGATGCGAGACAGCGCTGTGCATCGTTCGGCCGAGTTCGGCCAGCATCGTGTTCCGCTCAGTGAGTAGACGGCGCGCCGTCGCGAAGTCCCCGGTCATTGCCCACAGCCCCGCGAGCGAATCGAGCACCGCTGCCTGCGAGCGGCGATCCCCGCTCAGCTGCGCTCGGATCGCCTCGCAGCGAGAGATACCGTCCTTGACCCGGATTGGTCCAACCCAAGCCGACGAGGCCAACCACAGCAGCGCGTCCGCCCAGCCGCGATCGTCCCCGGCGCGTCGGGCATGCTCCGCCGCGCGTTGCCACGCCGCTTCGGCCTCCGCTGACCGCGCCTCGATCCAGTGCACAAGGGCCCGCAGGCGCCACAGCCGATCGAGGCCAAGGTCGTCGCGGGCCTCTTCGAAGACCGCTTGCAGCAAGTCAAATCGCTGGCGCACCTCGCGGGCGCTCGACTCGGTATCGACCTGGAACCGGGCGAAGAGGCGGACGACGACTGCATGCGCCTCTGCGATCGTGTCTTCGCGGGCAGTGGCCTCGTCGGCCGCGCTCTCGACAACGCGCTCCGCATCGTGAAGCCGACCAGTCTCGATGATCGCCATGCCAAGCTCTGGAAGAAGCCCGCTTCGGCGCGGATCGCCGTCCGGTAGCAGCGTGGCGGTCCGATCCAGGAGACCGATGGCGGCGGGCAGATCGTCGCGCGCGAGCGCCGCGCGACCGGCCGCGTCGAGGT
>JBKPDQ010000056.1:0-6335 GCA_046728015.1 Actinomycetota bacterium | reverse complement strand
CCGTGCTCTCCGTGAGTCGTTCCAGGGCCAAGGGCGGGCGCAGAATGTAGCGGCAGACCCTCTCCAGCTGATCCCGCTGCCGCGCCGGCGAGGAGCCGTCCGGGGTCTGCCCGGACGGTGGCGATGGGCCGCTCTTCGTTGAGGAACGCCGCTGCCTCGGCGAGGGAAGCCACCGGATACACGGCCAGCGCCTCGAGGACCGCCGCCTCCGGGGTGTTGCCGGGGGCCAGGAGGCACCCGTCGAGCCCTGCGTGGCTCGCCCGGAGCGCCATCGGGCGCACACCGCGCACGGGATGGATCGCCCCGTCGAGGGCAAGCTCTCCCACGACGAGGAGGCGCGCGAGCCGGTCGGGCTTGACCGCGCCCGTCGCCGCCAAGAGCCCGAGCGCGATCGGCAGATCGAAGCTGACGCCTTCCTTCCGCGCGTCCGCCGGCGCCAGATTGACGGTCACGCGCTCGAGCGGGAACGCGAAGCCCGAGTTCCGGATCGCCGTGCGGACCCGCTCCCGGCTCTCCCGCACCGCGGGATCCGGGAGGCCGACGGTCGCGAACGCGGGCAACCCCTGGCTCACGTCGACCTCGACACGGACCAGCGCCGCCTCGACCCCGGCCAGGCAGGCGGAGAAGACCCGCGCCAGCATCACCCGCCCTGCGTAGGATGCGGTGCTCGCTCCACGTGTGTAGTGGTCCCCCGGCACATCCAGCGCACGTCGGGAACCGCTGCAAGGTGCGCTCCGGGGACCGCCGCTCGACCGCGCGCGGAGTTCCGCCGTGCCTACCCGGGATGCGACCCCGCCGATGGCCTCACCGTCATACGGGGCGTATCCGTCAGGACGTCCAGCCCTCGAGATCGAAGGCGTGTCGCAGGTGCCGCACTCCGGTCACGCCGCCGGCCTCATCCAGCGACACGCCGACCACGTCGAAGCGACAGGGTGTCGACCCCCTGGGAGAACCTCAGGGCGGCCTTGAGCACATCATCTACTCCTGGCCACGTTTGCGGCGGGGGCCGACTCCGTTTCCCCCGTTCCCCAAGGGGGGTTCGCGGACGAAGTCAGCCCTGAGCCAGCGTGTCAGCTAGGCCTTGAAGCGGAAGGAGCCATGAATGGCACTCCGGTTCTCGAACGACCACTCCATCCCGTGCTCCGGGAGCGTCACCCGGTGCGAGGTCGCCTTCGCGACGTAAGCCGGGGAGCCGGGAATGGTGGTGAACACCGTGTTCGTCAAGGCCGTGGGGTTGCCACTGGCATCGGCGAACGGCATAAGCTCGGCCTGGACGCTCCGGCCGATCCTGAGCGTTCCCGTTCCTTTCTCAATGCGAAACTCGATGGGCGCGTCGTGGACGCCGCGAACCTCGCCAACCAGCCGGGCGAGATCCGCCAGCGGCCCGCCGAGCCTCCCCCGCCACGCGTCCAGCACGGCGTCTTTCTGGGCGCGCGTCGCGTTGTCGCTCACGAAGCACGTGACCTTCCAGTTTCCCGCGAGGATGTTACCGGATAGTTGGACGACGAGAGCGAGCGTGACATCGCTGACGTCCACATCCCCGATCATCCCTCTCTCGATCCGGTAGGCGATGAAGCCGTCACACTTGCCGCCGTCCGGGTCGGCGCCCAGCCGGCAGGGGCAGGGTGCGTAGCAGGAGCAGGATTCCAGGATGGAGCCCTCCACCTCGTAGCGCACCGAGGTCCCGCGCGCCGTCTCCAGTGACACGCGACACCCCTCGAGCAAGCTCACATCCAGTTCCACGAGTCGCTGGTATCTGCTTGCTAGGCGCGACGATACCAAACAAGATGGGACTGGGTCGCAGTGGTGGACGGCCGCTGGAAAGCTGCACGGGGTGACCCGTGTCGCGAGTTCGAATCTCGCCCCATCCGCTCTCCCAACGACTTAGCCCGCCAGACCTAGAAGTTTTGGCGGGCTTTTTCGTGCCCATTGGTTCCGAACACCTAGTGAAAAAACCTAGTGCCGCGAAAAACGCGCGAAATGCTGACAGGACCGTGCTGGATGGCGGTAGGCGGTGGAGGATGATGAACTAAGGCCACTCAGTTGTACTTGCAGGGTCAGGAGCAGTTCACTTCTACGTGTGAGGTGCAGGTGAGTACGAACGTGCTAGACGAGTTGCGCACGCCGACGGTCGAGGAGCTGGCCGAAGCGACGGGCATCCAAGCGTGGCGCATTTACGAGCTGGCGGCGAGTCGCACCACCGCCGTCGTACGTCAGAGCAGCTTGTCCAAGGAGATTGGCAGGTCCCGAATGCGCCGGCCAGTGGCGTGGAAAACGGCGTTCGCGATCGCGGCCGCGACGCCAGTCATGCCCACCTCTCCCAATCCTATGATTCCCAGAGGCATGGTCGGGTCGGGTTGGTCGAGCCAGGCGACGTCAATCGGCGGGATGTCGGCGTGCACAGGGAGATAGTATGAGTCGAGTCCGACGCTCATGTTGCGGCCGTTGCGGGGGTCGACCAGCGTCTGCTCCGAGAGCGCCATACCGATGCCCATGACGATGGCGCCGCGGAGCTGGCTGGCGGCGGTCTTGGGGTTGATGATGCGACCTACGTCGAACATTCCGAGCCAGCGCGAAATACGCAGTTCGCCGGTGTCCGCGTTCACCCTTACCTCGCAGAACTGTGCACCGCGGGCGGCCTTGGACCAGCGCTGATCCTTAAGGAAGGTCCCGAGGAATCTGCCGTGACTGCGCAATGAGCCCAAGCGGGTGGTCGATCCGACAGAGGCCTCGACGAACGGAGAGCCCGCCGCTCGTAGAGTGGCGGCTGGCTCCTGGCCAATCGTTCCCGTACGCCGGGCCAACGCGGTGACCTTCCGGGTGACTTCGGCGCACGCGGCGAGGACCGCCGTGGCCACCGTCGCGGTCTGGTTCGAGTTGCCGGCCATCGGGCCACGTGGAAGAGCGGAGTCACCGTATTCGACCCGGACCTTTTCGTACGCGATGCCGAGGGCGTCCGCGGCGATCTGTGCCTGTGCGGTCGCAGCCGCCATCCCCATCTCATGGAAGCCGCATTGCACGAGTGCAGTGCCGTCGTCACTCAGCCGAACCTTGACGTCGGCGATCAGGCGCAGAACCGGGTGGTATGCGGTGGCCGTGCCCATGCCGATGAGCCATTCGCCGTCGCGCATCGAGCGGGGTTCGGGGTCGCGGTCCGCCCAACCGAAGCGTTTGGCCCCGGCCTCGAAGGCCTCCCGCAGCATTCGGTGAGAGAACTTCCTGGCACCCGTCGGGTCGGTCGCGGGCTCGTTGCGCATCCGCAAGGCGATTGGATCCATCGACAATTTGTGCGCAAGCTCGTCGATGGCCGATTCCAGCACGAAGCTGCCGATCGCCTCGCCGGGCGCACGCAGCCAGGTGTTCGGCAGCAGGTGCATCTCGACGAGGTTCTGCCGCGTCAGCATGTTCGCGGCAGAGTAGAGGTGCCGCGCCGGCGAGCTAGTCGCCTCGAGCAGGCCCCCGACCGCGGCGACGCGCGTAATGCTGTCCTGAATCAGCGACGTCAGTCGGCCATCCCGTGTCGCTCCGAGCGCGATCCGATTTGTCGATGCGGTACGACCGCCGGCGGCCCGATTCACGGCCTTGCGGCTCAGCGCTAGGCGTACTGGCCTTCCGACGGCCTTGGCCGCCATCGCCGCGATGACCGTACCGGGCCAGACGGCGAACTTCCCACCGAAGCCACCACCCACGAACTCCGCCCGAACCCGGACGTGGGACGCCGGCACGCCGAACCGCCTGGCTAGGTAGCGGTGGCTCTGGTCGATGGCCTGGCTGGCGTCGTGCACAGTGAGGTGGTCACCCTCCCAAACGGCGACCGTCGCGTGCGGCTCGATCGCGTTGTGCTGTAGGCCGGGCGTGGTGTAGCGCAAGTCGACCGAGACCTCCGCTGCGGCCAGCGCTGCCTCGGCATCGCCCTTCTTCGCAACACCGGCGAAGGTGATGTCGCCCTTGGCCACCGTGGCATTCTGTTGCTCGGCGGCGAAGTCCACTCGCGCTGGCAACAGATCGTACGTCGCCGTGACGAGCGCTGCCGCCTCGTCCGCCGCGGCCGAGGTCTCCGCGACCACGACGGCGATCGGCTGACCGTCCCAGAACACCTGGTCGGTGTTGAGGTAGTTGAGGTTGGTGCCCGAAACGCTCGGCCCGCGCTCCCGCACGATGTTGGACTTGCGCTCCGAACGGATTTTGGGCGCGTTGAGATGAGTGAGAACCGCCAGGACGCCGGGAAGCGCGGCTGCTGCGGATGTCTCGATGGCGGTGATTCTGCCCCGGGCAATGGTGGCATGCACCAAGGTGGCGTACGTGAGATTCGGATAGCGGTGCTCGGCGGAGAACAGCGCGCCGCCGGTCACTTTCGCGTAGCCATCCCGGCGGTCAACCGGCCGGCCGACTGCGGCGCCGACGGGCACGGATGCCTCCGCGCCGCGTTCGGCAGGAGTCTTGGCGAGTGTGGTCACGGGCGGCTCAGCGCGTGTGGTCATGAGACGCTCCGTTCGGCGGCAAGCCGGCGGAACACCGCCACGACTGTTCGGCGAGCCAGATCGATCTTGAATGCGTTACCGGACAGGGGTTGAGCGGGTGCAAGCTCGGCGGCGGCGGCCCGGGCGAAAGTCTGTTCGGTGGCTTCGGCGCCGAGGAGCATCTGCTCCGCGATCCGGGCCCGCCAAGGCTTGGTCGCGACGCCGCCGAGTGCCAACCGGACGTCAGTGATGCGGCCGTCATAAGCGACGTCGAGCGCTGCGGCGACCGAGACCAGTGCGAAGGCATACGATGCCCGGTCGCGCACCTTCCGATAGTGAGACTTAGCGGCGACGGGTAGCGGCGGCAGCTCAATCGCGGTGATGAGCTCGTCCGGTTCCAGCTCGGTCTCGAGATGCGGAGTCGTGCCCGGCAGACGGTGAAAATCCGTTAGCGCGATACGCCGCGAGCCACGTCGGCTGCGGACCTCGACGACGGCGTCGATCGCGGCCAGCGCCACGGCCATGTCGGAAGGGTGGCTGGCGACGCAGTAGTCGCTCGTGCCGAGTACTGCATTCCCGCGGTTCATGCCCTCGCGGGCCGCGCAACCCACGCCGGGCTCTCGCTTGTTGCACGCAGACGCTTCGTCGTAGAAGTAGAGACAACGAGTGCGCTGCAGCAGATTGCCGCCGACCGTGGCCATGTTGCGGATCTGCCCCGTGGCTCCTAGTAGAATCGCCTCCGACAGCAACGGGTAACGCGCGCGAACAACCCGGTGGGCTGCCAGGGCACTGTTGCGTACGAGGGCGCCGATACGCAGCCCCCCGCCGGCGATTTCATCGATGCCGTCAAGCGGCAGCCTGGTTATGTCGATGAGCGTCTCGGGCGTCTCGATGCCCTCGCGCATGAGATCGACGAGGTTGGTCCCGCCGCCGAGGAACTTGGCGCCGCGTTCGGCGGTGATCGACTCCAACGCGGCGTCAACGCCCTGGGCGCGGATGTAGCTGAATGTCTTCATGACGCCACTTCCAGAATCGCGTCGACGATGCCGTTGTAGGCCCCGCAGCGGCAGATATTGCCGCTCATCCGCTCGCGAATCTCCGCGGCCGTCAGTGTTGCGGCGGCCGCTCCCTCGGTGGCGGCACTCGGTGCGCCGGCGGCGTACTCACTCAGCATTCCGATCGCCGAACAGATCTGGCCCGGCGTGCAGTAACCGCATTGCAGGCCGTCGTTGCGGACGAACGCCTGTTGCAGCGGATGGCTCACGCCTTCAATCGTGGTGATCTCTCTTCCTTCGTACTGCACCGCCAGTGCAAGGCAAGACAGGATGCGCACTCCGTCGACCAGCACGGTGCAGGCGCCACAGGCCCCTTGGTCGCAGCCCTTCTTGGTGCCTGTCAGCCACAGGTGCTCGCGGAGCGCGTCGAGCAGACTCGTTTGGATCGCGACATTCGCGACTCGGTCCTCACCGTTGATACGGAGTCGAAGCTCAGGCATCGGGTCTCTCTCCCAAGTGAGGGTAGCCTGCCGGCGACGTGGAAACGCTCCGCTGCGTTACTAACTACATCGACACGTGTTGTCTGCCAACGGCAGCTTCAGGTGCGTGTTAGGCGACGCCCCACACATGATCAGGGTCTCGGGTCCTCACCTCGGGCCGCTCTGGAAGGCTGCCCTTTTCTTGTGCCGCCCTGGAGTAGCGAGCGGCCGCTGGCCACACGGCCCGCCTCGAGTGCTCGCGCGTATGTGTCCGGGTTGTAGAGGGGCAGCTCGCCGGTGGACTCTGTCGTCGCGAGGTAGTCGAGCATCAGGTCTTGACCGTCTTTCGACTGATCTGCCATGAGGAACTCGGAGCGCTCGACGTGCAGGCCTTCCGAAAG
>JBKPDQ010000055.1:0-34935 GCA_046728015.1 Actinomycetota bacterium | reverse complement strand
CGAGGGGGCGCTCAACTCGTCGAAGCGGATGCAACGCCTCGTGGCCGATCTGCTGCTGCTCGCGCGTGCCGATGCCGGGCGCGCAGGCGTCCGCAGCGATTGCGATCTGGCCGCGCTTGTCGGCAGCGCTCTGGTGGAGGTCCGACCCGTCGCCACCGAGCACGAGCTGCTCGTCGGGCCCATGGAGCCGACGCCGGTCAAGGGGAACCCGGACGACCTCCATCGCATGGTCGTGAACCTGCTCGAGAACGGCATGCGCCACACGCCACCGGGGACCCGGATCCACGTCGACCTGTGCCGCGAGGACGACACCGCCGTGCTCGAGGTCGCCGACGACGGCCCCGGCCTCCCGCCGGGCATGGATGAGCAGGTCTTCTCTCGCTTCGTCAGGGGCACTGGTCCCGCCGACACGGCGAGCGATGGGGGCACGGGGCTCGGCCTCGCGATCGTGCAGGCCGTCGCGACCTCGCACGGTGGCCGGGTCGAGGCCGGGAAGGCACCTCACGGCGGCGCCCGTTTCACAGTTCGCCTCCCAATGGCCAGCGAGGTCACACGCGCCCGCGCGAGCGAGCCGGCGCAGGTATAGGCAGATTTACTGCCTTTTTACGTGGCTCGTCTAGCCTTCATAACTGGACGAGACAACCGCTCGTCGAGGAACCCCCGACACCACCTCGACGGGCGACATTGGCCAGTCTGAGCCAATCGGGCCGCCGGCTTCCCCCTCCCTGAGCCGGCGGCCCAACTTTTTCGGGCGCTGCAAACGCTTCGCATCTCGGCCTGCGTCAGCCGACCTGCTCGGTTTTCGCGCCCTTCGGTCATCGGCAGACCGATGGGACGACCTCGGTTTTCGCGCCCTCCGGTCGTCGGCAGACCGATGGGCCGAGCTCGGTTTTCGCGCCCTCCGGTGGGCGGTCGACTAGCAGCCGGTCGAGCTGCAGAAGCCGCGCTGTACCATCTCGGCCTCGATCGAAGCGACGTGAGCGCCGCCGTAGAGCAGCTCGTCCGCGGCGATGAGGGCCCGCGCGCCGTCGCGCAGGTTCGAGTTCTTCGTCAGCAAGAGGTGGGACTGAAGCACCACGCGATCCGTGATCACGTGGCCGGCACCGTCTGTGCCGAGCAGCGGCCGCAGGTCCCACAGCGCTCCTGACCACGCCTCGCCCACGCAGTGCTCATCGCCGAAGCAGCGACGCTTGACCTGCCTCTTGGTGAGCTCGGTGTCCGTGCGCCGCAGGCAGCGGTTCAACGTGTAGGACGTGGCGTCCCACTCGAACATGCAGGGATCGAACTTCTCGCTGCCGCCGGTCGTTTCGGCCGACATCACCGCGGCAAGGTAGTCGCTGAACCCCTCCCCAATGGCCGCGCCCTGCGGGCGGCGGCCGAATCGCGAGACCTGCTGGTCCTGAACTGCGTGCCCGTATTCGTGGACGATCACGTCGCCGTCCTCGCCATCGTCGACGCCACCGGCGCCGAACGTCAGATCGCGGGTCCGCGGCGAAAAGAAGGATTGATCGGGTCGGATCGCGTTCGCGTGGATGTGCACCGGGCGCCTGCGTAAGCCGTCGTCGAGCTCGAGGCTCTCGAGGTACGCGCGGGTGCGGTCGACGTGGTAGTAGGCCATGAGAGCCTCGAAGCGCTCCGCCGAGCGTCCAACGCTCCAGTCGCGCGAGCGCTTGCAGACGCGCGTTTCCTTGCGGCCGAGGTCGACCTTCACGTAGGCACCCCTCAGGCATCCGCGAGGGTCGTTGAGCCGCGGGAGCGCGACAGGAACTCGCAGCCGCTGGAGAAGCTTGGAGTTTCGATCGTGGCGGTCGCGCAAGCCCACGGAGGTTCCGTGCGTGACAAGCGGATTGGGGTCGAACAACGAGGCGCTGCCCGTCGCCCTGCGCAACAGGTCGCGAACGGAAAGCACCCGGCCCGACCGCGCGTCGAGCGTGACCTCGAAGTCCCCGAGTGGCTTGCCGGATGGCACCAGCACGCGCCACGCGAGCCTCCCGGTCTGGGGATCGACACCCAGCCGAGAGCGCGGTGGAGCGCGAAGCGCTCCTGCGCCCGAAGCAGTTCTCGCCTTCACCAACGCTGTCCCCTTGTCGACAGTCGCGGGCCTGGACGGTGCGACCTGGGCCACCGTCCGATCGACGACCAGCTGCGAGGGTCGCCCCGCTGGATCGGCGACCACGGCTTCGGCGTCGAAGACCGCGTAGCCCGCCACCTCCTGCCGGTAGCGCCGGATCTCGCCCCCGGCCGCCACCGACAGCGTCGCCGTGCGCTGGAGCTCCGCCCTGGGGGCGTTTGCCTCGCGCAGCCCGATCGCGCCGGCGGCGGGAGCCGCGCCCACGAGGACCAACGCCACGAGCAGCGCCGGGAGCCCCCGGCGGGCGCTCATATCTCGACTACGACGGGCAGCACCATCGGTCGCCTGCGCAGGCGCCCGTAGACGAACCCTGCGATGTCGTCGTGGAGATCCTGCTGGAGGAGCATCGGCTCGCGCACGCCGTCCTCGGCGGCCGCTGCGAGCGACGACTCGACCACCTCGCGCAGCTCGTCGACCAAGCCATCGGCCTCGGCCGTCTCCAGAAACGGAACGCCGCGGAACATGATCTCCGGGGCTACCACCTGTGAGCCGTCGTCGGAGGACACGGTCGCGACAACGATGAACACGCCGTCGGCGGAGAGCATGCGGCGGTCGCGCAAGGCGACGTCGTCGGGGTCGCCGATGTCGACGCCGTCGACGAAGATCATGCCCGCGTGGACGTCGTCGCCAAGCCGGGCACCCGACTCGTCGATCTCGAGCGCCAGACCGTTGCGTCCGCGAAACACCCGCTCGCGATCGATCCCGACTGCCTCGGCCAACTCTGCGTGGAGGCGCAGTCGGCGGTGATCGCCGTGATACGGAAGCACGTACCGCGGCTTGGTCAGGTTGAGCATCAGCTTCAGCTCCTCCTGCGAGCCGTGGCCGGAAGCGTGGATGGGCTCGTCGCTGGCGGTCACCACCTGGGCGCCGATCTGAAAGATCCGATCGATCGTCTCGTTCACCGAGCGCTCGTTGCCTGGAATGGGAGTGGCGGAGAAGATCACCGTGTCGCCGGAATGAAGCTCCACGTCGGGATGGTCGGCGTGGGCCATCCGCCGCAGCGCCGAGAGCGGCTCGCCCTGGCTGCCGGTGGAGATCGCGACCACCTTGTGGTCCGGGAAGTCCTCGATTTCCTTGGCGGGAATGAAGAGCCCATCCGGCGCCGCCGCGATGCCGAGATTGGAGGCGATGTTGAAGTTCTTTCGCATCGATCGGCCGACCAGCGCGACCTTGCGGTCGAGTTGCACCGCGGCATCGATCACCTGCTGGACCCGGTGCACGTTGGAGGCGAAGCAGGTGACGATGATCCGGCCCTCACAGCGCGAGAACACCTCCAGCAACGCGGGCCCCACGCTCGACTCCGACGGCGCGACGCCGGCTCGATCGGCGTTGGTCGAGTCGCCGCACAGACACAGCACGCCGTCCCTGCCGAGCTCGGCGAGCCGGGAGACGTCCGCCGGGTTGGCGTCCACGGGAGTCTGGTCGAACTTGTAGTCGCCGGTGAACAGAACGGTCCCGAGGTCTGTGCGCAGCGCCACGGCCCTGGAATCGGGGATCGAGTGGGAGATGTGCACCGTCTCCAGCCCGAACGGACCCGCGCCCACCCGCTCGCCGGGCTCGAGCACCTCCAGCGGCGCGTCGCGAATCTTGTGCTCCTCGAGCTTGGATCGAACGAGTCCGATCGTGAGCGCGCCGCCGTAGATGGCGCGCGGCATGCCCACCTCGCGCAGGAAGTAGGGCAGCGCCCCCACGTGGTCCTCGTGGCCGTGCGTCAGCACGATCGCGTCGATGTCGTCGCCGCGCTCGCGCAGGGTCGAGAAGTCGGGCAGCACGAGGTCGATGCCCAGCATCTCGGCGGTGGGGAACATCAGCCCCACGTCGACGATCGCGAGCCTGCCTCCGCGCTCGACGACGGTCATGTTCTTGCCGATCTCCCCCAGCCCCCCCAGGGGCAGGATGCGCACCGATTCCGCCAACTAGCTAGCCGTGCTCCCTGCGACGAGCATGCCCTGGCGCTCGAGCGCGCTCTTGATGGTCGTTCGCTCCTCCTCGGACGCCGGCACCATGGGCAGTCGCATGTGCGAGTCGATCACGCCCAGCATCTCCAGCGCGGTCTTGACCGGAATCGGGTTGGAGGTCACCGTCAGCATCTCGTAGATCGGACGCAGCTCCTCGTTGATCTCGCCGGCGCGGGGGGAGTCGCCGGACGTGGCCGAGTCGTAGATCGCCCGCATCTCGTTGCCCACGATGTGTGAAGCGACGAGGATCCCGCCGGCGCCCCCGATCTCGAGGGTGCGCAGGAAGATCTCGTCGTTTCCGGCCAGCACGTCGAGGCCTTCGATCGGCGCCAAGTCGTCGTTGTTGGCCTGTTTTACGGCAACAACGTTGGGAATCGCGGCGGCGAGCTCTGCAAGCAGGTCCGGCGGGACGTTGATCACGCAGCGCGACGGGATGTTGTAGAGCACGATCGGCGTGTCCCCGGCGGCCTTGGCCACCGTCTCATAGTGCGCGCGCAGGCCGGCGCGGTTGGGCTTGTTGTAGTAGGGCGTCACCACGATCAGCGCGTGGGCGCCGACGCGGGCCGCCTTGCCGCTCAGCTCCGCCGTGTGGTGCGTGTCGTTTGAGCCCGTGCCCGCGATCACCGTCGCGCGGTCGCCCACCTCGTCCAGCACCGCCTCGAACAGGCGCAGCTTCTCGGTGTCCGACAGCGTCGGCGCCTCCCCGGTGGTGCCGGAGACCACCAGCCCGTGCGAGCCGTTGTCGACCAGATGGCGCGCGAGCGAGCGCGCTGCGTCCAGGTCGAGGGTGGCATCGGCCGCAAACGGCGTGACCATCGCGGTGATAACTCCCTTGATCTCGGGCATCCCGCTCCTAGCGGCCCCCGGCTCGGAGGCGGTCGTCGCTGGGTGTGCGAAAGTCGAGCATGGCAAGGACGCAGGGAGCCGGAATAGTCAAGCACTATTCCGGCGACCGAGGACGCAGCCAGGCGACGGCTTGCAGCCACCCAGGTCGCCCGCGTTCGGGCCGGGGGCCGCTTAGCTATCGCCTGATGCGAAGACGGGTGGAGTCCGGTCCGCCCAGGGCTGCGCTCGCTCGAGCTGGGCGGCAACCGCGATCAGGATGTCCTCGCGGCCGTGCGCGGCCACGAGCTGCACGCCGATCGGTAGCCCGGAGTCGGTCCAGTGCAGGGGCAACGAGATTGCCGGATGACCGGTGGCGTTGAAGATGCCGCTGAAGGCCGCCGTCTTGTACGCCCGCCGGATCGCTCGCAACGGGTCGGGGCCCGAATCGTCGAAGGTCCCCAGCTCCGGCGCCGCTTCACCGGTGGTCGGCGTCAGAAGCAGGTCGAAGTCGGAGTCGAGCTGCATCGAGATCAGACGGGTCACCAGGTGGTGGCGATCGACCGCGTTGAGGTAGTCGCCCGCGCTGCGACGGCGTCCTTCCTCGGCCAGCGCCCAGGTGAGCGGCTCGACGTCGTCGGGGCCGATCTCCCTCCCGAGCAAGCGGCCGAGCTGGTCAAGCGTCGCGGCCTGCCCGCCCATCCAGCGCGTCATGAACGTCTCGACGAGCTCGTCGGGATCGCCCGCGGCGACCCCGGTCATGCTGTGCTCGGTGATCGAGTGCCCGAGCGACTCGAGCAGCTCGCCCGCTCCGCGCGCGGCGTCCGCCGTGACGGCGTCGATCTCGATCCTGGCCGCGGACTCGGTGACCAGGTCGATCCGGAGGCCCTGCGGGTCGGCGGTGAGCTCGTCGACGTACGGGCGCGTAGGCGGCGGCGCGACGTACGGATCGCCGGGCGCCGGACCCTGGACGGCATCGAGGACCGCAGCGGTGTCACGCACCGTGCGAGAGACGATCAGCTCGCACACCATTCCGGTGAGGGTGTCTCCGACGATCGGTCCCTGGCTGATGCGCTGGCGGGTGGGCTTGAGCCCGACCAGGCCGCAGAAGCTCGCGGGGATGCGAATCGAGCCTCCGCCGTCGTTGGCGTGGGCCACGGGGACCATCCCCGAAGCGACCGCGGCGGCGGCGCCTCCACTCGATCCTCCCGGCGAGCGAGTGGTATCCCAGGGGTTGCGAGTTGGCCCGTAGGCCTGCGGCTCGGTGGTCGGCAGGATCCCGAGCTCGGGGGTGTTGGTCTTGCCGATGGTCACGAACCCGGCATCCCGAAAGCGCTGGCCGAGGTAGCTGTCGAGCGGCGCGCGGAACCCGATCTCCTTCAGAAGCTTCATGCCCATGTGAAACGGCTGTCCGGCGAGCATCGCCCCGATGTCCTTGAACAGGAACGGAACGCCGCGGAAGGGGCCGTCCGGAAGGCTGTTCGACGCCGCCGCCCGTCCCTCGTCGAAAAGCGGATGGATGACCGCGTTGAGCTCGGGGTTGAGCTGCTCGACACGACGGATCGCCGCCTCCACCAGCTCGGCCGGGCTTGCCTCGCCGGTGCGCACAAGCTCTGCCTGCGCGGTCGCGTCGATGCGTGCCAGATCCCCCACCGCCATCGCCCGGAACCTTAGAGGAGGTGCTCCAGGCCGACTGTGAAGGGGTCTTCCAGCTCGGATACTCGTCGCACCGCCAGCAGCACGCCGGGCATGAACGAGTGCCGGTCGATCGAGTCGTGGCGGATCGTCAGCGTCTGACCCTCGCCTCCCAGGATCACCTCGTGGTGGGCGACCAGGCCCGGAAGCCGGACCGAGTGGATCGGCTCGTGCACGTTCCCGCCGGCCTCGCGCACCAAGTCGGCCGTTCGCTTTGCCGTTCCCGATGGCGCGTCGAGCTTGCGATCGTGATGAAGCTCGACGATCTCGACCTCGGGCATGTGGGCCGCGGCCTCCTGGGCGAAGCGCATCATCAGCACGGCACCGATCGCGAAGTTGGGCGCGACGAAGGCGTTGGCGCCGTCCGTGCGGGCGGACTCGACCTCCCTCCGCAGGGCGTCGAGGTCGAAGCCGGTGGTGCCCACCACCGCGTGGACGCCGGCGGCGACGGACTCGCGGACGTTGCCCGGCGCGGCTTCCGGGGTGCTGAAGTCGACGATCACCTCGGCGTCTTCGAGGACGTCGGCGAGCGGCGCATCGAGCGAAGGGTCCGCGCGGCCCACGAGCTCGAGGTCGTCGGCTCCCTCGACAGCCTCGCAGACGGTCTCCCCCATCCGTCCCGCAGCGCCTGAGACGCCTACGCGAATCACGCCGCGGTGAGCGCCTCGCTGACCTGCCCCGCCGCCGAGCGGAAGCAGTCCTCATCCGGTCCCACGCAGGCCCCGGAGAGGTGTGCAGGGTCGTATAGCTCGCGGGCGAGCTCACCGACCTCGTCCGCTGTGACGGACTCGATCCGCTCGAGCATCTCGTCGAGAGAAAGCAGCGGCACGTCGAAGAGGATCCCCCGGGCCACGCGCGCAGCACGCGCGCTCGTCGACTCCAGAGAGAGGACCATCCGGCCCTTGATGTGCTCCTTGGCACGTCGGAGCTCGTCGTCGGAGATACCGCTGTCGCGCAGGCGCACCAGCTCGCGGCCGATGATCTCGCACGCCTCGGAGACGTTGTCCTCGCGGGTGCCGACGTACAGGGCGATCAGGCCTCGATCGACGAACTGCTCCGTGTAGGAGCCGACCGAGTACGCCAGGCCGCGCTTCTCGCGGACCTCGGTAAACAGGCGCGACGAAACGGAGCCGCCGAAGGCTGAGTCGAGGACGCTCAGGGCGAAGCGCCGCTCGTCGTTTCGCGCGATGCCCGGACCCCCGAAGCAGACGTGGTATTGCTCGGTCTCCTTCGGATAGAAGCGGAAGCGAGCGCCCTCGGGCTCGCCGGCTCCGCTGGGGCTCTGGCCTGACTCGGCCGGGGGCCTCAGGTGCTCGTGTGCGAGCGCGACGATGCGTTCATGCTCGAGGTGACCGGCCGCCGCCAGCACGATCGCTGGCGCCGCGTAGCGCGCCCGGTGATAGGCCGCGATCTCCGGAACCGGTATCGAGCCGATCACCTCTGCCGTGCCCAGGACGCGCCGCCCGAGCGGATGCTCGCCGAAGATGGCCTCTCCGAGCACATCGTGGACTCTGTCCTGGGGCTCGTCCTCGTACATCGCGATCTCCTCGAGCACGACCTCGCGCTCGGAGTCGATCTCATCTGGAGGAAGCGAGGGCTCAAGGAACATCTCCGAGGCGAGGTCGAGCGCCTCTGGGACGTGCTCGTCGAGCAGGCGAGCGTGCAGCTGCGTTGACTCCTTGCTCGTCGCGGCGTTCACGGCCGCGCCCATCCCGTCGAACAGCTCGGAGATCTCGATCGCCGAGTGGCGCTCGGTTCCCTTGAAGAGCAGGTGCTCGAGGAAGTGCGAGACGCCGGCCTGCTCTGGGGTCTCGTCGCGCGAGCCGGTGCGCACCCAGAGTCCGAGCGCAACCGAGCGCACCGAGGGCACGGCCTCGGTAACGACCCGGAGGCCGCCGTCCAGCTCGGTTAGCTCGACACCCTCGGGAAGCGAATTCAACGGCGTCCGCGGTCGCGCCGCTCGCGGTCGCCGCCGCCGTTGTCCAGGCGCTCGCGCTGGCGACCGCCGCGGCCTCGACCGTCACGCCCATCCCGGCCGCGGCCTCCGCGACCGCCACCGCGATTGCCGCCACCGCCACCCATCTGCGGGTCGCCGGTGCCCAGCGCCGCGATTTCCTCGGGCGTCTTGCCCTCGATCGCCGGATCGTCGGAGAGCCGCAGCCCGATCCGGCCACGCTCGGGGTCGACCTCGGCGACGGTCACGTCGAGCTCGTCGCCGGCCGAGAGCACGTCCTCGACTGCGCCGACGCGCTCGCCGGGCTTCACGTTGGAGATGTGAAGCAGCCCGTCTGTGCCCTTCGTCAGCTCGACGAAGGCGCCGAAGGTCGTCGTCTTGACGACCTTGCCCGTGTAGCGGTCGCCGATCTCGGCCTCCTTGGTCATCGCTCGAATGCGATCGACGCAGGCGTCGACCAGGGCACCCGTGGGCGCGTAGACGCGCACCGTGCCGTCGTCGTCGATGTCGATCTCCGCCTCGAACTCCTCCTGGAGGGCGCGGATCGTCTCCCCGCCCTTGCCGATGACGGCGCCGATCTTCTCGGGGTCGATCTTGATCGACTCGATCCGTGGCGCGAACTGCGACATCTCCTCGCGCGGCTCGGCGACCGTCTCGGACATCCGCTCGAGGATGAACAGCCTGCCGCGACGCGCCTGCTCCAAGGCGTTCTCAAGGATCTCGAACGTGACGCCCGAGATCTTGATGTCCATTTGCAGCGCCGTGATTCCCTCGGCGCCGCCGGCGACCTTGAAGTCCATGTCGCCCAGGTGATCCTCAACGCCGGCGATGTCGGTCAGCACGACGTAGTCCTCTTCCTCCTTGATCAGGCCCATCGCGACCCCGGCGACCGCCTCGGAGACCGGCACCCCGGCGGCCATCAGCGCCATCGAGGAGGCACAGACCGAACCCATCGACGAGGAGCCGTTGGACTCCAATGTGTCCGAGACGACCCTGATCACGTAGGGGAAATCCTCCTCGGACGGGATCGTCGCCGCCAGTGCTCGCTCGGCCAACGCACCGTGGCCGATGTCGCGGCGCTTCGGCCCGCGCATGAAACCGGCCTCCCCGACCGAGAACGGCGGGAAGTTGTAGTGGTGCCAGAAGCGCTTGCTCTCGACCAGGCTCAGGTTGTCGACCTTCATGTCCATTCGGCTGGTGCCGAGTGCCACGCTCGACAGGATCTGGGTTTCACCGCGCGTAAAGAGCGCGGACCCGTGGGCGCGCGGTGCAACGTCCACCTCGCACTCGATCGGCCGAATCTCGTCGGTGGCGCGGCCGTCCGGGCGCTTCTTGTCCACCGCGATCCGCCGCCGCACGATCTCCTTCTCGAGCTGGTCGAAGGCGCGCGAGACCTCGGCCCGAAGCTCGGGATCAGGATCCCCGTCAACGGGGGTCGGCGCGTACTGATTCAGAACCTCTTCCTCGACCGCCCTCGCGGCCTCCTGTCGCGCGAGCTTCTCGGGAATCTGCGTGGCCTCGTCGATCTTGGCCCCGTGTGAGGCGCGGATCTTGGAGACCAGCTCCTCGTCGACCTTCGGCGCCTCCACATCCAGCTTCTCCTTGCCGGCCTTGGCGCGCAGCTCGTCCATCGTCGCGCAGAGCTTCTTGATCTCCGTGTGGGCGATGTCGAGGGCGTCCAGCACCTCGGCCTCGGTAACGCCGTTGGCTCCGCACTCGACCATCAGCAGCGCATCGGGCGAGCCCGAGACGATCAGGTCCATTTCCAGGTCCTCGAGCGTCTCCTCCTCCGGGTTGACGACGAAGTCGCCATCGAGCTTGCCGATCCTCACCGCGCCGACATTGGTCGGCACCGGGATCGGGGAGATCGCGATCGCCGCCGAGGCGCCGTTCATCGCGAGGATGTCGTAATTGAAGATGTTGTCCACCGACAGCGGCTGGCAGACGAGCTGCGTCTCGTAATGCCAGCCTTTCGGGAACAGCGGGCGCAGTGGACGGTCGATCATCCGCGCCGTCAGCGTCGCCCTCTCCCCCGCCCGCGCCTCACGCCGGAAGAACGAGCCGGGGATCTTGCCCGCGGCGTAGTGCTTTTCCTCCACGTCGACCGTCAGCGGGAGAAAGTCGACATCGCGGAGGTCGCCGACCGTCGCCGTGCAGAGGACCATCGTGTCGCCCTGACGGACGACGACGGCTCCGCTCGCCTGGCGGGCGAGCTTGCCCGTCTCGAAGGAGATCTCCTCGCCGCCGATCTCCACCGAGACGCGGCTCACGTCAAACATGCTCATGTACTCGTGTTTCCTTCCAGCCGCCCGGGTGGCGGCCGCTACTTCGCTCAGAACTCTCGTTCTCTTACGCCGGCGATGTTACAGGGGTCGCGATCTCACACCTGATCGCTGGCCGCGGCGAGCGCGGCGGGCACGTCGCGCGATACGAGCTCTCCGCCCACGAAGGCGGCCGGCGTGCTGGTGACGCCCGCACGGATCCCAGCCTCGAAGTCGCGGCGCACCCGCGCGGCGACCGCATCGGAGCGTCGGTCGCGCTCGAAGCGGTCGAGGTCGAGCCCCAGGCGCCCGACGCGCTCCCACAGATGCGGGTCGTCCTGGTGTGCCTGGTCGGCGTAGATCGAGTCGCACAGGTAAAAGAACGCGCCCGGGCTCTGCAGCGAAGCCGCCTCGGCGGCCGCGTGGAGCGCCGGCGCGCGCGGATGCTTGCTGGCGACCGGGAAGTGGCGACAGCAGAGGCGGAGCCTCAGCGAGCGCACTTGACCCCAGGCGGCGGCGCAGTGCGGGCAGGCAAGATCGAAGTAGAGAATCGCCTCTGGCCCCTCGCCGCTGACGTGATCGTCCGGGCCGACGGCCGGCACGTTCGCGCTGGTGAGATCGCTCACGCGCTCAGGGCCGTCCGAGCGCGTCGAAGATCAGGTTCGCGCCCGGTACTTCCAGCGGGGTCGGTGACTCGTGGACCCAGCGTACGACGCCCTCGGGGTCGATCAGGACCAGGGAGCGGTTGGTCGTGCCCCAGTCCGGAAGGTAGGCGCCGTAGGCGCTAGCGACCTCGCCCTTGGGATGAAAATCGGCGAGGAGCGTGAACTCGATGCCGAGGTGCTTGCGGAACGCCCGGTGCGCCCAGGTGTGGTCGACGCTGATGCCGAGCAGCGTCACGCCCGCGGCGTCGAGCTCCCGCTTGACCTCCTGGTAGACCGACAGCTGGTCGCTGCAGACCGGGCTGAAGTCGCTGGGGTAGAAACAAAGGACGACCTTCTGCCCGCGGTAGTCGGAGAGGCTGACGTCCTCGCCGCGGTGGTTCTTGAGCGTGAACTCTGGGGCCTCGGCGCCGGGCTCGATCACGGCCCCCTACCTAACTACACATGCTGCTCGCGGCGCCGCGCGGCACGGCGCCAACACACTCGCTAGCGACGCAGGCCCAGGTCCGCGACGAGGCCCCGGTAGCGCTCGAGATCGGAGCTCTCGAGGTAACGGAGCAGGCGCCGGCGCTTGCCGACCAGCATCAGCAGACCGCGGCGCGAGTGGTGGTCCTTGGTGTGCGAGCGCAGGTGCTCGGTGAGCTCGTTGATGCGCTCGGTCAGCAGGGCGACCTGGACCTCGGTGGACCCGGTGTCGCCTTCGGATCGACCGTACTTGTCGATCAGCTCGCGCTTCCTTTCGGCGGTGAGGCTCATCTCATCGAAAAAGAGGCCGCGCTCCGGGGAGAGCTACGGCGGAGAGAAGCTAGCACACAGCTCGCGCGCCTCCTCGACGTCTCGGTGCATCTGAGCGACCAGCTCCTCGACCGAGGCGAAGCGCTTTTCGCCGCGCAGTCGAGCGATGAAAGCCACCCGCAGCGGGCGCCCGTAGAGGTCGCCGTCGAAGTCGATCAGATACGACTCGACGAGCATTCCGCGCCCGGTCCCGAAGGTCGGTCGGACGCCGACATTGACCGCGGCCGGGTGTCCGTTCGCGAACGCCGCGTACACCCCGTGCCCCGGGTAGACGTATTCGTCCGAGGGAACGATGTTGGCAGTGGGAAAGCCGAGATCCCGGCCGCGGCGATCGCCCTCGACGACCTCGCCCTCGAGCAGGTAGGGCGCCCCGAGGCACCGCATCGCAGCGTCGACCTCGCCGGCCGCGATCAGGGCTCGGATCCGGCTCGACGACACGGTCTCGCCGTCTACCTCGACCAGGGGCACGACGCGAGTGGAGAACTCCGTTCGCGAGGCCAGCATCTCTGGGTCGCCCTTGGCCTTGGCGCCAAAGCGAAAGTTCTCCCCCACCGAGACCTGCTCGGCGCCGAGCCTCTCGACCAGGATCTCGGAGGAGAAGTCCTTGGCGTTGATCTTCGAGAACTCCTCGTCGAACGGGATGATCACCAGCTCGGAGACGCCGAGACCCTCGATCACGTCGCGCTTGACGTCGAACGGCATGATCAACTTCGGCGCCGCCTCGGGGTGGATGATGCTCAAGGGGTGCGGATCGAAGGTCAGCACGGTGTCGGCGTCGTCGATCACCCGCCGGTGCCCGACGTGGACTCCGTCGAAGGTCCCGATGGCGACATGACGCGGGCGGCGCTCGGCGTCCTCGAGCTTGGTCACCCGGATGCGCATCGCCGCGGAACTCTAAGTCAGCCGCTCGAGAGCATCGTCGAGCCCCACCTCGCCGTCTCCCTGCGCCTCCTCGACGGAGAACGGGCCGATGGCGGTCCGACGGAGTTCGGTGCAATAGGCGTCGCCAAGGTCGGCGATCAGGCTGCGAACGTAGGTGCCCGAAGAGCACTCGATCTCGAAGCTCGCGCGATCGCCCTCGCGCCACAGCTCCTCGAAGCGGTGAATGGTGACAAAACGAGGCGGCATCTCGAGCTCCTCGCCCCGGCGGGCCCGCGCGTAGGCGCGCTCGCCTCCGAGCTTGATCGCCGAGTAGGCCGGTGGGAGCTGGCGGAGCTCGCCGACGGGCAGGTCTAGCGTCGCGGGTGGCATCACCCCCGTCTCGGTGATCTCGCCCTCCGGGTCACCCGTCGTTGAGACCGCCCCGAAGCGCGCGGTCGCGCGGTACGTCTTCGGTAGCTCCAAGAAGCGCCGTTGCTCCCTCGTCGCCTCGCGACCGATGAGCACGAGCAGCAAGCCGGTGGCGAAGGGGTCGAGGGTGCCCGCGTGGCCGGTCTTGGCCCCCCGGTTGCGACGTACGCCGGCGACGACGTCGTGCGAGGTGACGCCGGCCGGCTTGTCGACGAGCAGGACGCTCGCCTCAGCGTCCAAGCTGCTTGACGACCTCGGCGCGCAGGAACTCGACCAGCTCGGGATACGAGAGGTCGGTGCCGAATCCAGCGGCCCGCCGGTGTCCGCCCCCGCCGTGGAGGCGCGCGATCGCCGAGACGTCCACCTCCCCATCACTTGAGCGCAGACTCACCTTTCGCGCGGAGCGCCCGCCGTCGGTCTTGTCGCGGATCACGGCCGCGACCTTGGTTCCCTCGAGCGCGCGGACGTGGTCGATGATGCCCTCCGTCAGCACCTCGCTGCCGCCGGTCTCCTCGTAGTCGGCGAGGCTGATGTAGGTGACCGCGACGCGGTTGCCGTCGAAGCGCTCGATCTTCTCCAGCGCGCGAGCTACGAGCCTAGCCTTCTCGATCGGAACCCGCTCATAAAGGCGGCGGTGGATGTCGTCGACGTCGACGCCCGCCTCGATCAGCTCCGCAGCCATGCAGTGGGCCGCCGGACCCGTGTTCTCGTACGAGAAGCGGCCGGTGTCCGTCACCAGGCCGACGTAGAGCGCGGACGCAATCTCGGGCGTGATCCGGGCGCCCAGGCGCTTGGCGATCTCGTACACGATCTCGGCCGTGCAGGAGGCCTCGGTGTCGACCAGGTTGACGCTGCCGAAGAGCGTGTTGTCGTGGTGATGGTCGATGTTGACCACGCGAGCGCCGTCGCGCTGCAGGAAGTCGACGGGCATGCGATCGATGTTGCCGCAGTCGAGGAACACGAGCACGCGGTCGACGACGTCGGCGGGCGGCTCGTGAAAGACCTCCTCCATCGGCAGGAACCGATACTCCACTGGGAGGGGGAACTCCTTGGCGCCCAGGAACATCACCGAGTCCTTGCCCATCTGACCGAGGATCTGGTTGAGGGCCAGCAGCGATCCCAGCCCGTCGCCGTCCGGTCCTTCGTGCGTCGTGAGCAGGAAGCGCTCACCCGAGCGCAGCTGCTCGACCACGCGGTCGACGTCCGATGCCGTCGCGGTCGCCCCCGGGATGTTCATGGCTCTTCGAGCAGGCGGGCCAGGCGCGCCGCGCGCTCGGGTCCCTCGTCGTAGTGGAAGGTCAGCGTCGGCGTGCGCTTCATGCGGATCTCGCGCGCGACGGCCGCCTGGAGCAGGCCGTGGGACGAGCGCAGAGCCGTGAGCGTCGCCTCGCGGTCGGCCTCGTCGCCGAGAACGCTCACGTACACGCGGGCGGAACGAAGGTCAGGGCTGGTGTCCACGGAGGTCACGGTCACGAATCCGATCCGCGGGTCCTCCAGATCCCGCAGGATGGCGCCCCCGAGCACCTTTCGCATGACCTCGTTGATGCGCCTTATGCGCTCGGTCATGAGACCGGCGACTATAGCTCGCGCAGGTCGGCCAGGCTGAGCAGGTCGCGCTCGAACGAGCACTCGTCCGGGCACCGCGCCTGGACGAACCGCTCGAGATCGTCCGCCCGCGTCCCGACCTCGGATCCGCCCACGAGCGCGCACAGCAGCACCGTCCGCTGCCAGGTGTCGTGGCCGTCGACCTCGGCCACCGAGGCGCCGAAACGCTGTCGCACCTGCGCCTTCAAGGAGCTCACGACCTTGCGCTTGGACTTCAGGCTCCCCGAGTCGTTGAGGTGCAGCCGCACCTCGACCAGACACACGTACGCCGCCATGGCTCAAGCGTAGGGCGCTCCGCTTGTGGCCGCATCGAAACGCCGACCGTTGCGATCAGGCGAGGACAACGGTAGGCGACGCTTATCGCGCTACTCGAGGGTCTTTTCGATCTGCTTGGTCTCGAAGACTTCAAGCACGTCGCCGACCTTGACGTCCTGGTAGCCCTCGAGGACGATGCCGCACTCCAGGCCCTCCTCGACCTCGGAGACGTCGTCCTTGAAGCGGCGCAGGGAGCCGATGCGGCCGGTCCAGACGACCGTGCCGTCCCGCACCAGCCGCACCTCGGCGCCGCGTGCGACCTTGCCGTCGGTGACCTGACAGCCCGCGATCGTGCCTACGCGCGAGGCCTTGAAGAGCTCCTTGACCTCGGCCTGGCCGAGTGTCTCCTCGACCTCCTCGGGCTCGAGCATGCCCTCCATCGCGCCGCGCAGGTCCTCGGTGACCTTGTAGATCACCGAGTAGGTGCGGATCTCGACGCCCTCGCGGTCGGCAGCCTTGCGGGCTTCGGCGAGCGGGCGGACGTTGAAGCCGATGATCACCGCGTCGGAGGCGGCGGCCAGCATCACGTCGGACTCGTTGATCCCGCCGGCGGCCGCGTGGATCACGTTGACCCCGATCTGGTCCTGCGGAAGCTTTGCGATCTCGTCCTGAAGCGCCTCCAGCGAGCCCGAGACGTCGGCCTTGAGCACGATCTCGAGCTGGTTGATCTCGCCCTCCTGGGCCTTGGCGAAGACCTCGTCCAGGCTGACCTTGCGGGCCTGACGCCGCGCGAGCTGTTCGGTCTTCAGGCGCTGGCCGCGCTCGTTGGCGAGCTGGCGTGCCCGCCGCTCGTTCTCGACGACCTCGACGCGCTCGCCGGCCTCGCAGACGCCGTCGAACCCCAGAACCTCGACGGGGTCGCCCGGGCGAGCCGTCTCGAGGCGGGCGCCGGTGAAGTCCTGCATCGCCCGCACCTTGCCCCACTGCGGACCGGCGACCAGGGCGTCGCCGACGTGAAGCGTCCCGCGCTGAACGAGCACGGTGACCACTGGGCCGCGGCCCGGATCGAGATGCGACTCGATCACGGTTCCCGACGCCGGCGCGTCGGGGTTCGCCTTGAGCTCCTCGACCTCGGCGACGAGCAGGATCAGCTCCAGCAGGTCGTCGAGCCCCTCCTTGGTCTTCGCCGAGACGTTCGCGTACACCGTGTCGCCGCCCCAGTCCTCCGGGGTGAGGTCCTGGTTTGCGAGCTCGCCCTTGACCTTGTCGGGGTTGGCGCTCGGCAGGTCGATCTTGTTGATCGCGACGAGGATCGGAACCTCCGCGGCCTTGGCGTGGTCGATCGCCTCGACGGTCTGCGGCATGACGCCATCGTCGGCGGCCACGACGATCACGGCGATGTCGGTGACCTTGGCGCCGCGCGCTCGCATCGCGGTGAATGCCTCGTGGCCCGGCGTGTCGATGAAGCTGATGGTCTTGCCGTCGCGGCCCACCTGGTAGGCGCCGATGTGCTGCGTGATCCCGCCGGCCTCCTGAGCGACCACCTCGGTCTCGCGAATCGCGTCGAGCAGCGAAGTCTTTCCGTGGTCGACGTGGCCCATGATCGTGACCACAGGGGGGCGCTCGACGAGGTCTTCCTCGGAGTCCTCGAACGTCGGCTCCTCGACCTCCTCCTCGGCGGCGCTGACCACCTCGACCTTCTGGTCGAGCTCCTTGGCCAGGGCCACGATGGTCTCGTCGGACAGAGTCTGGGTGAGCGTCGCCATCTCCCCCATCCCCATCAGCTTCTTGATCACCTCGGCGCTGCCGACGCCAAGCGTCTCGGCGACCTCGCGCACGCTGGCGCCAGAGGGAATCTTCAGCGCCTCGGGCTCGACCTCTTCGACCTGCGGCTTTTCGACCGGTTCCTCGAGCAGAGGCCTGCGGCGGCGGCCACCACGGCGGCGCGGCGGGCGCGGTGGCGGCGCCTGGCGCATCTCGTCCCGGCGGGAGGCCTGGGAGTCGATGACGACGCGCCGGCGCTTCTTGCCGGATGGCGGTGACGTCGCCGAGGCCTGCGGGCGAGCCGGGCGCACGGGCTTGGTGTCGGTCCTCGCCGTGGGCCTGGCCTCCGCCTTCGCGGCCGGCGCCTTGGTTGTCGCGGCCGCCTTGGCGGGCGCTGCCTTCGGCGGCGCCTCGGCCTTGCCGTCGCCCGCGCCGTCAGATCCCGCCAGCGCCTTGAGCGCGACGTCCTCCTCGACGCTCGACGCCGCAGCGGTGACGTCGATCCCCGCCTTGTTGAGGGCGGCGATGACCTCCTTGCTGGTCAGCCCTTTGGCCTTGGCGATCTCGTGAACGCGCTTCTTGCTCAATCCTCGGAGTCCTCGCTTTGCTCGGACTCGTCGGACGACGCGGCTCCGACGGGAGCGGTCTCCTCAGAATCCGGGGCGCCATCTGACGCGGCGCCCTCACCCGCCGGAGGCTCTTCTGCCTTCTCCGCGGGCTTCTCCGGCGATTCATCCTCATCGATGGCGACTTCGGCTGGCTCCTGCTGCTCGACGAGCGACTCGTCGGGCTCCTGTTCCTCGGCGACCTCCGCCGGCGGCGGCTCTTCCTCGGCGACGGGCTCCTCCTTTGCCTCGACCTTCTCTTCGGGCGCCTGCTCCTCATCGGAGAACGCCGCCGTCGCGCGCTCGACGAGGGGGGCAACGTGGTCGTCTGAGGCACTGGGGTCGGCGAGCACGGCGACCTCGTCGTCGCTGAGCGCCGAGAGGACGGTGACCTGGTTGGTGTCGAAGCGGGCGAGCGCCTGGTGCTGGGGCAGGCCGCAGTAGCGCGAGCCTTCGAGGGCGGCGTTGGGGCAGCGGCGCCCGGCCGACAGGACGGCGGCGCAGCGGCCGTCGGCCTCCTCGGTCTCCTCGTACTCGAGCTCCTCCTCGTGGCTGAACTCGGTCTCAGACTTGATGTCGACCTTCCAGCCCGTGAGCTTGGCTGCGAGGCGCGCGTTCTGGCCCTCGCGCCCGATCGCCAGCGAAAGCTGGTCGTCGGGGACGATCACCGTCGCCTCCTTGGTCTCGTCGTCCACGAGTACTTCGCGGACGCGGGCGGGCGACAGCGCCTTGGCGACGAACCGGGCCGGCTCGTCGTTGTGAGGGATGATGTCGATCTTCTCGCCGCGCAGCTCGGACACGACCATCCGCACGCGTGAGCCCCGTGGGCCGACGCAGGCTCCCACCGGGTCGACGCCATCGGCGTGCGAGATCACGGCGATCTTGGAGCGGTAGCCCGGCTCTCGCGCGACCCCGACGATCTCCACGAGGCCGTCGGCGATCTCGGGGACCTCGAGCTCGAACAGCTGCTTGATCAGCTCCGGGTTGCGGCGCGAGACCACGATGCTCGGGCCCTTGCCCTCGGCCGAGACGTCTGTGATCACGGCCTTGATCCGCATCCCGTGGTCGTAGCGCTCGTTCCAGACCTGCTCGGAGCGGGGCAGGAGCGCCTCGACGCGCTCGCGCAGCTGAACCAGCGTGTAGCGGTTGTCGGACTGCTGGATGATCCCCGTGATCAGCTCGCCGACGCGATCCTGGTACTCGTCGAACATCATCTGTCGCTCCGCCTCGCGGATCCGCTGCAGGATCACCTGCTTGGCCGTCTGGGCGGCAATGCGACCGAAGTCGTCGGGCGTGACGTCGGTGCTCTTGATCTGGTCCTCGTAGGGCTTGAGCATCTCCGGATCGAGCTCGGGCTCCTCGGGCTCGCGCAGCTCCCCGGTCTCCGGGTCGATCTCCTGCTCCTGCTCCTCGGCGGCCTGCTCGAGCAGCTTCTCCTCGAGCTCGGGCGGCAGCGTGAGCTCATAGACGCGGAAGTCGGCGGTGTTGCGATCGAGATCGACGCGCGCGTACTTGGCGGCGCCCGGCGTCTTCTTGTAGGCGGACAGCAGGGCGTCCTCGAGGGCCGCCATCAGCGTGTCGGCGTCGATTCCCTTCTCCTGCTCGAGGCCCCTGATCGCCTCGACGATCTCGCGGCTCACGCGGCACCTCCAGAGAAATCGGGAACGAGATTGGATCGGCGAACGTCCACAAGCGGAATCGTGACGGTGGCGCCATCGGAGTCCACCGAGACGCTCTCGTCATCAGCCGCCGTGAGCGTGCCCGTGAAGTTGCGCTGTCCCGCGATCGCCTCGCGGGTGCGGACCCGAACCTGCCGGCCGAGGAACCGGCGGTAGTGGGCCGGCTTGGTCAATGGGCGATCGGCGCCGGGCGATGACACCTCCAGCGACCACTTCTCGAGGAGGTCGCGCAGATGATCGGTGACCCGCTCGCAGAGCCCCAGGTCCACGCCGCCGGGGCGATCGATGTAGAGGCGCAGCGTCTCGGCCGCCGGTGTCTCGAGCGCGATCAGCTCGACCTCTGGGTCGAGGTCGGCGATCCGGGTCTGAATCTGTTCTTGAAGCTGTGTCAGGTCGGTCATTGGCCAAAAAAATAGTGGGCCCGGGCCCACCAAGTTCAGGGTTCGGGTACGTGAAGAGGCTAGCGGTGAGTATAGCCACGGCCTGCCCGCCCGGCAGGCGGTGCTCCTGCCTAGGCCTCGAGCAGGATCGTCACCGGTCCGTCGTTGACCAACTCGACCTCCATGCGGGCGCCGAAGACCCCGCGGCTCGCCCCGAGGGCGTCGCAGAACCGCTCGTACAGGGGCTCGGCCAGCTCCGGCGACGCGGCCTGGACGAAGCTGGGGCGGTTGCCCTTGCTCGCGTCCGCGTAGAGGGTGAACTGGCTCACTGCCAGCACCTCGCGATCGCCGAGTGCCTCGTTCATCCGCCCGTCGGCGTCCTCGAAGACCCGAAGCGCGCGCACCTTCGCCGCCAGCCGGTCGGCGATCGCCTCCGTGTCGCCGTCGCGCACCCCGAGCAAAACAAGCAGGCCCGGGCCGATCGCCGCCACGCGCTCTCCGTCGATCCCGACCGAGGCACGAGCGACGCGCTGGACGAGCGCTCTCAACCGCTCCGCGCCAGGCGCTCCCTGTAGATCCGATAGTCCCGACGCTCGGGGCGCAGATTCGACGCGAGCGCGAGGTGATGGCGCGCGCGGTCGCGACGCCCAGTCAGGCTGAGCGCTCGTCCGAGGCAGAAGTGCGCGAAGTCGTTGACGGGGTGCGTCTCCACGACGGCCTCGAACTCCTCGGCCGCCTCGGCGAACTGACGGTTGCGAAAGTACGCGCGGCCCAGCGCCTCGCGCACCGAGCTCTTCTCCGGCGCGCGGCGCGCCGCCTCAGCCAGCGGGACCGTGGCCTCGCTGAAGCTCCCATCCTCGAGGAGCTCGACCCCGCGCCGATAGAGGCTGTAGACCGACTCGTCTGTGTGCCCAGCGTTCTGCCCCATCATCTATGCCTGCACATGCTCCTTTCGGGGCATGAATGCCCCTCATTGGAATTCATCCAGTGTAGGACGCTCAGGCGGCGTCTCCTGAACGGGCGGCGGGCTCTGATGCACGGAGGGCGTCGACGCGATCGAGGATCGCTGCGGCGATCTCTTCCTTCGGCGCAAGCGACAGGTGCCGCTCTCCGGAGCGCTCGACGATCGTGACCTCGTTTTGCTCGGAGTCGAAGCCGATGTCGCTTCTGGAGACGTCATTGAAAACGATCGCGTCCACCGCTTTGCGCTCGAGCTTGGCGCGGGCGCGCTCGATGGCCTCGGGGCCGTGCTCTGCAGCGAAGCCGACCAGGACCTGTCCTTCCCGCCTCGCGGAAGCAACGCGCGCGAGGACGTCGTCGGTCTCTTCCAAGCGCAGGGCGAGCGCTCCGCCCTCTCGGGCGATCTTGCCGCTCTCCGCGGCCACGGGGCGAAAGTCGGCCACCGCGGCCGCCATCAGCAGAACGTCGGAAGAGGGAAAAAGCTCAGTGACCGCGCCGGCCAGTTCAGCGGCCGTTTCCACATCGACCCGCTCAACCCCGGGAGGCGCCTCCAGGGAGACGTTCGCCGCCACCAGGGTGACCTCGGCGCCGCGGCGAGCGGCGGCTGCCGCCAGGGCGAGGCCCATGCGGCCGCTGGATCGGTTGCCGATAAAGCGGACCGAGTCGATCGGCTCTCGGGTGCCTCCCGCGGAGACCAGGACCCGCAGGCCGTCCCACGGGCCGGCCTGGCCGATCATCGCTTCGACCTCGGCGAGCAGGCGCGCAGGATCGGGCAGGCGGCCGATGCCCTGCTCTCCGCGAGAAGCGAGAGCACCGGTATCGGGCTCGATCACGACGACGCCGCGCTCGCGAAGCGCGTCGAGGTTCGCCTGCGTGGCGGCGTCCGTGTACATGCGGTTGTTCATCGCCGGGGCGACGGCCCGCGGCGCCGCGCAGGCAAGAAACGAGGTCGTCAGCATCGAGTCGGCCATCCCGGCGGCCAGCTTCGCGATTGTGTTCGCCGAGGCCGGGGCGACCAGGAACGCGTCAGCGTTGGCCACCACCTCCAGATGGCCGATCGGATCGTGCGCAGGAATCGGATCGCCCGGAAACGCGCCGCGCATCGGATCTCGCTCGAACTCGTCGGTGAGCACGGGCGCGCCGACGATGCCCTCGAACGACGCCGCTCCGACGAAGCGCTGAGCGGTGGGGGTCATCACGACCCGCACACCATGACCGGCGACGGTCGCGAGCCGCGCCAGCTCCAACGCCTTGTAGGCGGCGATCCCGCCCGTCACGCCGAGGAGGATTCGGGCCATGATTCAGGTGAGCGGCTTTAGCCGCGAAAGCGGCATGTGCAGTTCGTTGGTTCTCAGGTGAGCGGCTTCAGCCGCGAAAGCGGCATGTGCAGTTCGTTGGTTCCTTGGATGCTACGGATGAGAGTCGCCCACTCCGGGCAGGCGCTTGCGCGAGCTAGACGCGGTAGCGGTAGTTGAGCTTGCCGGCCGCCAGCTCCTCGAGCGCGATCGTCAGGTAGTTGCCCGATCCCGTCTCGACCATCGGCGGCGTGTACTCCTCGTAGCTGCCCTCGCCCAGGGCGCGGTAGTAGCTGTTGAGCTGCCGCGCACGCTTGGCCGCCACCAGCACGGCGGCGTAGTGAGAGTCGGTGCGCTCGAGCAGCTCGTCAACGCGGGGCTTGATCATGTGTTCAGGTGAGTCGCCTTCGGGCGACGAAAGAAGCAGGTGCCGTTAAGGAATTCGCAATTGTAGGGACTCGGTGCGCTATGCCCGGCTGGAGATCTGCTGCACGGCCCAGCCGTTGCCGTCCGGATCGCTGAGGAAGAGGAATCCGGCGTTGTCGAGCTCGTCCTCCTCACCCGCGGGACGCCGCCCCTCGGGTCCCACGATCTGGATCTCGCCCGCATCGACGCCGCGCTCGAGCAGCTCGGCACGCGCCGCGCGGATGTCCGGGACCACGAGCTGCAGTCCCTGCAGCGAGCCGGGGGCCATGTCGGCGATGCCCTTTCCGATCACGATCGAGCAGCCCGATCCAGGCGGCGTCAGCTGGACGACCCGCATCTCCTCGCTGAACTTCGAATCGTGATCGACGTTGAAGCCCAGCTGCTCGGAGTAGAACTCCTTGGCTCGGTCCACGTCGGCGACGGGCACGACGACCACCTCGAGCGTCCAGTTCATCTCGGTCTCCTTTCGCGGGATATGCGTCAGTAGAGACTGGGCTCGGCGGCGCGACTAATCGCGGGCGAGCTCGGCCCGCACGATCCGGGCAAGCTCTTCGGCCGCCCGGTCGACGTCGTCGTTGACGACCACGTGCTGAAACTCCTGCTGGGCGGCGAGCTCGCTCTCGGCGGTGCGCAGCCGCTCGTCGATCGCCTCCGGCGTGTCCGTGCCGCGCCCCTCGAGCCGCTCCCGCAATGCCTCCGGATCGGGGGGCGCGATGAAGACCAGGACCGCCTCGGGCATCGCGGCCCTGACCTGGCGCGCGCCCTGGACTTCGATCTCCAGCAGCATTGAGGTGCCCTCGGCGAGCCGGCGCTCGACCTCCGAGCGCAGGGTGCCGTACCGATGTCCGCTGTACGTCGCGTGCTCGAGGAACTCCCCGGCGTCGGCGCGGCGCGCGAACTCCTCGGGGGTGAGGAAGTGGTAGTCGCGCCCATCCTCCTCCCCCTCGCGGGGCGGCCGGGTCGTCGCGGAGACGGACAGCTCCAGACCGGGGACGCGCCGGCAGAGCTCGCGGATCAGCGTTCCCTTGCCGACCCCGGACGGTCCGGTGATCACAAAGACCTTCGCCATCGGCGCCATCCTGATCGGTAGAGCGGCGGGACGCCGCCGTCTCTCCCCCAGTCCGTGATTTGCAGGCGCTTTAGCGGCGCAGGAACTGCACCAGCTCGACGCGTTGGCGCTCTGAGAGGCCGCCGATCGTCTTGGACGGAGAGATCCGGCAGGAAGTGAGGATCTTGTTCGCCTTCACCCGCCCGTACTTGGGCACCGCGAGGATCATGTCGAAGGCCTTGGCCGAAAGGACGTAGTCCGGCGGGTCCCCGAGCAGCCGTTCGATCTTCACCTTGCCCGCCTTCAGGTCGCGCTTCAGCTGGGCCCGCTTGGTCCTGATCTCGTTCGCCCTTTTGAGGGCCCGCATCCGCTGCTCGTGAGTTCTTTCTGGAACGGCGGTGGGGGTCTCGACCGAGGGGGCCATCGAGGCGGCGAGTATATCCCCGCTCACGTGAGGCGCAAGGGGGTACCGAGCGTTTTCCGAGAATTCGATTCGACCTCAGGTCGAGGTGGACCCCACCAGACGCTGGAGATCGCCTCCGATCCCGCGGGCCAGGAGCTCGTCGGCAAGCTCCAAGACCACGCGCTCCGCCGCCATTGGATCGCGGAAATTGGCCGTTCCGACCGCGATGGCGGTCGCTCCGGCCGCCAGAAACTCGACCGCGTCGGACCCTGTCTCGATCCCACCCATCCCGATCGCCGGGATCGACACGGCCTCGGCAACTCGCCGGACCTGATCGAGCGCGAGCGCCCGGATCGCCGGCCCGGAGAGCCCTCCGCTGCCCGCTCCGAGCCACGGCTGGAGCGTTGAGGGGTCGCGTGCGCTGGCCCGCAGCGTGTTGATCAGCGAGACGGCGTCGGCACCCCCCGCCTCGGCCGCCGCGGCGACGGCGGCAGGGTCGGCCACGTTGGGCGTCAGCTTCACGATCAGCGGCTTGGAGGTCAGCGGGCGCAGCTTCTGGAGCAAACCGCGCGTCTCCTCCGCCTGTTCGCCGACGATCAGCCCGGATTCCACGTTCGGGCACGAGACGTTGAGCTCGATCGCGGCCACCTCGTCCCGCTTCCCCACGCCCTCGATCAGATGGCCGAAGCCCTCGCGGCTCGGCGCCATGACCGAGACGATCAACGGGACTGGGAGCTCGGCGAGGTGAGGCAGGTCCTCGAGGAGGAATCCCTCCAGTCCCTTGTTGGGAAGGCCGATCGAGTTGATCATCCCCGCGGGCGTCTCGTACAGCCGCGGCGGTGGGTTCCCCGCCCGTGGCTCCGGGGTGATCGTCTTGGAGACGTAGGCGCTGAACGGAAACTTCTCCAGCAGTGCGTCTCCGAACGCCCGGCGAGCCGCAAGTGCGTCAAACGTTCCCGACCCGTTCAGGACAGGATGCCGAAGGCGCAGCCCGCACAACTCGAGCGCGAGGTCGCTCATCGATGCCCCGATCCCTCAACGAGCGCGGTCTGCAGGGCGTCGGCCCTCACCACCGGGCCGTCGACGCACAGCCGCATGTAGCCGCCGTCGGCGAGCGGCACGGCGCACCCGAAGCACGATCCGTACCCGCACGCCATCGGCGCCTCCATCGCCAATTCGGCCGGCACGTGGCGCGCCGCGCAGAGCTCCCGCACTGCCTCCAGCATCGCCGGCGGGCCGCAGGCGTAGACGGCGGCGCCGCCGGCCTCGTCACCGGCGAGCAGCACCGACAGCAGGTCGGTGACGTAGCCCCGGTGGCCGGCGTGGCCGTCCTCCGAGGCAAGGCGGACCTCCTCGCAGCGAAACAGCTCTTCCACTCCCCCCGAGTGCTCGCGGTCGCGAAAGCCCAGGAGGACGCGCTGCGGCACGCCCGCGGCCGCGAGCTGGCGCCGCAGCAGCGCCAGCGGGGCGATGCCGATGCCCCCGCCGACGAGCACGGCGCCGTCGACATCCGGATTGACCTCGGCCGCGGCCGAGTACGGCCTCCCCAGCGGGCCAGTGAGCACCAGGCCACCCCCCTCGGCGAGGGCGGCCAGCGCCTCGGTTCCTGGTCCCACGGCCTCCACGAGGAAGTCGAGGCGCACTCCACCGGCCTCCGGATCGGCGTTGGCGACGGAGAAGGCACGCGGCAGGTACGGCCGACCCGTGCTCGAGCCCCAGCGGTCTGTGGCCAGCATGTAGAACTGCCCCGCAAGGGGCTCCGGTCCCTCGGCATCGAGCGCGGAAAAGATCCGATAGCCGCCCGAGGGGACGTTGGCCGTCACCTCGCAGCGGCGACTGCCCAGCGGAGCCAGGACCCGTTCGGTCATGGCGTCCTCGCCGGCTCGCGCCCGCCCGCCGCGCCATGCAGCTCCTGAAGGGAGCGCGGCTCGGCGTCTCTCGTTCGCGCCGCGTAGATCGCTCGGGTTGCGGCGGAAGCCCCGGTCATCGTCGTCAGGCACGGGATCCCCTCGCGCACCGCGGCGGTGCGGATCTCATAGCCGTCCGACCGGGCGCCGCTTCCGGTTGGCGTGTTGATCACCAGATCGACCTCGCGGCTGCGGATGTAGTCGACAACGTGGGGCGATCCTTCGGCGATCTTGTTGATCGCCTTCACGGGGATCCCCATGCGCGAGATCGCCTGAGCGGTGCCTCCGGTGGCGATGATTCGAAAGCCCAGGTCGTGAAAGCGTGCCGCGAGCTGCGTTGCGGCCGGCTTGTCGGTGTCGGTCACCGTAATGAACACGGTGCCCTCCGCAGGGAGCGCGACTCCCGCGGCCGCCTGGGCCTTGCCGAAGGCGGTCGGGAAATCGTCGGCGATCCCCATCACCTCACCCGTGGACTTCATCTCGGGCCCAAGCACCGAGTCGGCGCCGGCAAACCGCGCGAAGGGAAGCACGGCCTCCTTGACCGAGACGTGGCCGTTGTGCATCGTGGGGAGCTCGATCCCCTCGAGGCGCTCGCCGAGCATCAGCCGGCAGGCGAGCTTGGCCAGCGGCACGCCGATCGCCTTGGACACGAACGGCACTGTGCGCGAGGCGCGCGGGTTGGCTTCGATCACGTAGAGCCGACCGCCCGCGACCGCGTACTGGATGTTGATCAGGCCGACAACGCCGAGCTCCAGCGCGATCCGCGAGGTAGTGGCGCGGATCTCCTCCAGCATCTCCTCGCCGAGGCTCATCGGCGGGATCACGCAGGCGGAGTCGCCAGAGTGGACGCCTGCCTCCTCGACGTGCTGCATGATCGCCGCCACCTGGCACTGCTGGCCGTCGGCCAGCGCGTCGACGTCGACCTCGATCGCGTCCTCGAGGAAGCGATCGAGCAGCAGCGGGTGCTCCTGGTCGGCCTTGACGTTCTGCTCGAGATACGAGGCCAGGCCCTCGGCCGAATAGCAGATCTCCATCGCGCGGCCGCCGAGCACGTAGGAGGGTCGCACCAGCAGCGGGAAGCCGACGTCCTCGGCGATCATCGCCGCCTCCTCGGCGGAGTGGGCCGTGCCGTATGGCGGGTGCGCGATCTCCAGCCGGCGCAGCAGCGCGCCGAAGCGGCCCCGGTCCTCCGCCAGGTCGATCGCGTCCACGGGGGTGCCGAGCAGCGGCGCCCCCGCCTCCTCCAGGGCCTTGGCGAGGCGCAGTGGCGTCTGGCCACCGAACTGGACGATCACGCCCTCGGGCTGCTCGACCTCCAGCACCGCGAGCACGTCGGGAACGGTCAGCGGCTCGAAGTAGAGGCGGTCGGAAGTGTCGTAATCGGTCGAGACGGTCTCCGGGTTGCAGTTGACCATCACCGCGTCGCGCCCCGATTCGCGCACGGTCATCGCCGCGTGCACGCAGCAGTAGTCGAACTCGATTCCCTGTCCGATCCGGTTCGGCCCCGAGCCGAGGATCACGACCGAGTCGCGATCGCCCCGCCGAACCTCGCCCTGCAGCGGCGTCGGCGGGCGCTCGTGGGCCGAGTAGAAGTACGGGGTGCGCGCCTCGAACTCGGCCGCGCAGGTGTCGACCGACCGATAAGTGCGCTGCATCCCCTCCGTCCCGTCCCCCTCGAGGGCCAGCGTCCGAAGCTCGCGCAAGAACCACGGGTCGATCGAGGTTCTGGCGCGCGCCTCGGCCGGGTCCACTCCGCGGCGAAAGGTTTCGAGCAGCACGTCGAAGCGGTCGGCGCGTGGCGTGGAGAGGCGAGCCAGCAGCTCCTCGGTGTCGGCCGGTAGCTCCGGCTCTGAGTCGAGCTCGCGGGAGCGCATCGCCTTGGCGAAGGACTCGCGGAAGGTGCGCCCGATCGCCATCGCCTCCCCGACCGATTTCATGTGCGTGGTCAGCACGCCCTCGGCGCCCGGGAACTTCTCGAACGCGAACCGGGGCACCTTGGTGACCACGTAGTCGATCGTCGGCTCAAACGAGGCCGGCGTCGCCTCCGTGATGTCGTTGGGGATCTCCTCGAGCGCGTATCCCACCGCCAGCTTGGCGGCGATCTTGGCGATCGGAAAGCCCGTGGCCTTGGAGGCGAGCGCCGAGGAGCGCGACACGCGCGGGTTCATCTCTATCACGACGATCTCCCCCGTGGCCGGGTTGACGGCGAACTGGATGTTCGAGCCGCCGGTCTCGACGCCCACGGCGCGGATCACGCGCAGCGCCTGGTCGCGAAGCTCCTGGTAGAGGCGGTCGTTGAGCGTCTGCGCGGGAGCGACCGTGACGCTGTCGCCGGTGTGAACTCCCATCGGGTCGACGTTCTCGATCGAGCAGATGACGACCACGTTGTCGTTGCGGTCGCGCATGACCTCGAGCTCGAATTCGCCCCATCCGAGGACCGATTCCTCGATCAGGACCTGGTTGATCGGGCTTGCCGCGAGACCCTCGGAGACCACCTGATGAAGCTCGGGCTCGGTCCGCCCCACTCCCCCGCCCTCGCCGCCGAGGGTGAACGCCGGCCGGACGATCGCCGGCAGCTTGATCTCGGCGGCGGCCAGCGCCCGCTCGGCGTCCGGGACGGACTCGACGATCACCGACCAGGGCACGCGCAGCCCGGCGTCCTCCATGGTCTTGCGGAACGCCTCGCGGTCCTCGGCGCGATGGATCGCGTCGTAGTCGGCGCCGATCAGCTCGACGCCGAACCGCTCCAGGGTGCCCTCGTCCTGCAGCGCCTTGGCGAGGTTGAGCGCGGTCTGGCCGCCCAGGGTGGGCAGCAGCGCATCCGGGCGCTCGCGCTCGATGATGCGCGCCACCGATTCCGCAAGCAGGGGCTCGACGTATGTGCGATGGGCGAACTCCGGGTCGGTCATGATCGTCGCCGGGTTCGAGTTGACGAGCACGACCTCGTAGCCGTCTTCGAGCAGCACCTTGCAGGCCTGGACGCCGGAATAGTCGAACTCCGCCGCCTGTCCGATCACGATCGGCCCCGAGCCGATGAGCAGGATCTTCGAGATGTCGTCACGCCGAGGCATCAGACCGGCAGCGGCTCCCGGTTGACGATCGCGGTCTCCGCGCGCCGGGCCGCCTCGGGGTCGTAGGAGGCCCAGGCCGTTGACATCCGGCCGTGCTCGAACCGGGCGATCGCGATCATCGGCGCGTCCAGGGTCACCCCGCTGACCCTCCCGTGCCCGTGCACTCGCACCCGGCTGCGAACTACGTCGGGGGCGACCTCGGTTAGCTCCTCGAGCTCGCCGTGGAGATCGGTCAGCACCTGGCCAAGGTCGTGGACGTACTGCTCGAGGCCGTGCCGGCCGACATAGCGCGAGCTGGTCATCTCGCGCACCGGCGGACACCACTCGGCGTCCTCGGTGAAGAAGTCGTCGTAACGCTCCACCAGGCCGGGACCACCCTCCTCGTGCCAGACGCGCCAGAACTCGCGCAAGAGCTCGACGTTGCTCATCGGGCGGACCTCGCGTCGGCGGATGTGGTCCTGGCCTGAATCGCCTCGGCGGCCGCCATCGCCTCGCCGTGCGACGCGTAGCTGGCGCCCCTGCGAGCCAGATCGCCGTCGAACTCGACCACGAACCCGACCTCGAGCTGGAGCTCGACGCCGCTGCCGCGCCCCTCGAGCTTCGGGCGCACCAGCAGGACCAGCACATCCTCCCCCACATCGCGGAACTCACGCTGGCCGTAGGTGATGTTGACCGCGTCGGAGACGTCGTTGGCCCAGTTGACCAGGCCGCGTTTGCCTCTGTAGACACGTCCCTCCACACCCGACGTCAAGGCCGAGGTGAACTCGATCTCGGGATGGGCGTGCTGTTCGAACCAGGCCTCGACGGACTCGAGATCGTGGCGTTCGACGGCGTCGAAGACCTGGCCGATGAGCTCGTGCCGGTTCATGCCGCGAGTTCCAGGAAGCGGTCGAAGAGGTACCGGGAGTCGTGCGGGCCCGGACCCGCCTCGGGGTGGTACTGCACGGTGCAGCCATCCACGTCGCGCAGGACCAACCCCTCGACCGTCCGGTCATAGAGGTTGAGGTGCGAGAGCTCCGCGGCCCCGAAGTCGGTCTCCCATCGCACCGGCTCGTCCGCCTCGATGCGCTCCCCGCCGTTGGGGGGACGGACCGCGAAGCCGTGGTTCTGGGAGGTGATATCGATCTTGCCGCTGGCCAGCTCCTTCACCGGGTGGTTGGCGCCGCGGTGGCCGAACGGCAGCTTGAAGGTCTCCAGCCCGACGGCTCGACACAGCAGCTGATGCCCGAGGCAGATGCCCACCACGGGCTTGCGGCCCACGAGCACGCGGACCGCGTCGACGACGTAATCGAGAGCCGCTGGGTCCCCCGGTCCGTTGGCGAGGAAGACGAGATCCGGGTCCTGCGCGAGAACCTCCTGGGCCGCGGACGAGCACGGCAGCAGGGTCAGGCGCGCGTTTCGCTTGCGGAACTCGCGGATGATCGAATGCTTGATGCCCGTGTCGATGCCGACGACGTGCGGCCCTTGGCCCTCGATCTGGACCGGGGCGGCGGGAGTCACCGTGCGGGCGAGATCGGCGCCGGCCATCGACGGTTCGGCCGCCACGCGCTCCTGCGCCTCGGGTAGACCGGTCTCGGCGGAGAAGATCCCGCCACGCATCGCGCCGCGGTCGCGAATGCGGCGCACCAGCGCCCTCGTGTCAACGCCCGAGATCGCGCTCACCCCGCAATCGCGCAACCAGTCGAGCCAGCCGCCCTCGGCGTCGGCGGCCTCTTCGTCGTTCTTTGCGTCGCGCATGATCACGCCGCGGGACTGGGCGCGATCCGACTCCATGGCCGCCGCGGCGACGCCGTAGTTGCCGACGAGCGGGTAGGTGAAGGTGATTATCTGCCCCGCGTAGGAGGGATCGGTGACGGCCTCCTGGTAGCCCGTGATCGAGGTGTTGAAGACGATCTCGCCCGTGGTCTCGGCGCCCTCGGCGCCACACAGCTCGCCGTCGAACCGAGTTCCGTCCTCGAGCAGGACGAATCCGTCCGTCATGGATTTGGCGCGTAGGAGAGGACGAGCTTCTGCACCTGCTTGAACTCGTCCGTTCCGGCCCGTCCGACGAGCTCGAACAGGGCCATCTCGACCGTGGTGATGACCGCGCCGGCACGCTCGGCCTTGTGCAGGCCGACGTCGCGGTTCTCCGCCGTCCGCGAGCCCACCGCGTTCTGGACCACGTGTACCTCGAGGCCCTGGTCCAGGAGGTCGAGCACGGTCTGGTTGACGCACACGTGCGCCTCGATCCCGCACACGACCGCCTGGTCGCGGCCCTGCAGGTCGAACCCCTCGGCCTCGGGCGCCGAGAACACGAGCTTCGACACCCGCTCCGCGCCCTCCGGGAGGCGCTCGGCGACCTCCGGCACCGTGGAGCCGAGGCCCTGCGGGTACTGCTCGGTGACGATCACGGGAACGCTCGTCGCCTCGGCCCCCGAGACCATCGTCGCGGTGGCCCGCGCGATGTCATCGAAGTCCGGGATCACCTTCCTGAACGCCTCCTGGACGTCGACGACGACGAGGGCTGCGCGTCCGGGATCGAGCTTGGGCGCGCTCACGAGGCCACCGCCATGGCGAAGGCCCGCTGCCGGTATGCGACCCGGCCCGCGGCAACCGTCATCAGCACCCGCCCGTGCAGGCGCACGCCCGCGAAGCACGAGTTGTGCGAGCGGCTTTCCCAGCCGTCGGCGCCCACCTCCCACTCCGCGTTCGGGTCGAACAGGACCAGGTTGGCCTCGCTGCCGGGAGCGAGGGTCGCGGGTGCGAGCCCGAAGGGCCTGGCGCCCGCGCCCATGTGCTCCACCAGGGTGGCGAGCTCGAGCACGCCCGGGCGCACCAGCTCGGTGTGCAGGACGGCGAACGCCGTCTCGAGGCCGGTCACGCCCATCGCCGCCTGCTCGAACGGCATCTCCTTGCGCTCGACCGGGTGCGGAGCGTGATCGGTCGCCACGCAGTCGATGGTCCCCGAGCGCAGCCCCTCGATCAACGCCTGGCGATCGTCCTCGGAGCGCAGCGGCGGGTTCATCTTGAAGCGGGCGTCCAGGCTCCTGACCTCGTCGTCGGTCAGCGTCAGGTGGTGCGGCGTCGCCTCACAGGTGATGGCGACGCCGGCCGCCTTCGCCGCGGCGACCGCCTCCACCGACTCGCGCGCCGACAGGTGCTGGACGTGGATGCGAGCGTCCTCGAAGCCGGCAAGGGTGGCATCGCGCGCGATCATCGTCGACTCCGAGACCGACGGGATGCCGGCGATTCCGAGCGCCGCCGACGCGACCCCCTCGTGCATGGCAGCGCCGGCCGAGAGCTCCGGGTCCTCCTCGTGGAGCGCGATCTGAAGGCCGGCGAGCCGCTGGTACTGAAGCGCTCGGCGCAGGACCCTGGCGCTGCGGATCGGGAGCCCGTCGTCGGACAGGCCGACTGCGCCGGCGTCGGCGAGCTCCGCCATCTCGGTCAGCTCCTCTCCCCGCATTCCACGAGTGACGCAGGCAAGAAAGCCCGTGGGCACCGCGGCCTGAGAGCGGGCGCGCTCGCGCAGCGAGACGATCGCGACGGCGTCGTCGACGGGAGGCGCGGTGTTCGCCATCGCGAGCACGCCGCAGTAGCCGCCCGCGGCGGCCGCGCGGGTGCCGGTCTCGATGTCCTCGGCTTCCTCCTGACCCGGCGTGCGCAGGTGCACGTGCGGGTCGAAGAAGGCCGGAAACACGCTCAGGCCTTGTGCGTCAACGACGTCGGCGTCAGGCGCTTCGCCGCCGTCGGGGGCTGCGAGCTCGGCCACCTTGCCACCGCGGACGACGACGTCGTGGACGCCGTCGATGCCCGCGGCCGGGTCCAGCACGGTCGCGCGCCGCAGCACGAGCGCGCCATCGGCCTCGCCGCCGGTTCCCCGCCAGTCAAGCGAGGAGATCGGGCGCGCGTCGGCGCTCAAGCCGGCTCTCCGATCGGGGTCGGCGCCGGCAGCTCGTCGTGAGCGCGCGTGCCCGCACGCGGCTCGCCGCCCGTGAGCAGCTCGTAGAGGATCGCCATCCTGACCACGAGGCCGCTCTCGACCTGGGCGGTAATCAGGGAGCTGGGGCCGTCGATCACTTCGGGCGAGAGCTCGATGCCCCGGTTGACCGGCCCCGGGTGCATCAGCAGCTGGCGCGGCCCCAGACGGCGAGCGTCGATCTGATAGCGGGCGGCGTACTCGCGGATCGACGGAACGAACGACTCGGCCATCCGCTCGCGCTGCATGCGAAGGGCGTAGACGACGTCCGCTTCGCCGAGGTCCGACAGGTCGTGAGCGACCTCGCATCCCAGCGCCTGGTCGAAGTCGCGGGGGATCAGCGTCGGCGGGCCACAGACGGTCACCGCGGCGCCCATCAGCTGGAAGGCCATCGTGCAGGAGCGCGCGACCCGGCTGTGCAGGACGTCGCCGACGATCCAGATCTTCTTGCCGTCGAGCCCACCGAGCCGGTCCTGAAGCGTGTAGACGTCGAGCAGGGCCTGGCTGGGGTGCTCGTGCTTGCCGTCACCGGCGTTGATCACGGCGGCGTCCGTCCAGGCGGTGACGAGGTTGGCCGCCCCCGCGTGCGGCGCCCGGATCACGATCGCCTCGGGCCCATAGGCGCTCAGGGTGGCGATGGTGTCCTTGAGCGACTCGCCCTTGTCGACCGAGGAGCCCGCCGCCTTGACTGAGACGACGTCCGCGGAAAGTCGCTTGGCGGCCAGCTCGAACGAGGCGCTCGTGCGCGTGCTCGACTCGTAGAAGAGGTTCACCACCGTGCGGCCGCGGAGCGTGGGCACCTTCTTGATGTCGCGGCGCCCCACCTCCGCAAAGCTCTCGGCGCGGGCCATGATCCGCTCCACGTCGGTGCGGTCGAGATCCTCGATCGTCAGCAGGTGCTTCATGCCTCCTCCTCGCTTGCGCTCGCGCGGGCGTGCTGCCGGGCGCGGTCGATCGTCACCTCGTCGACGTCATCGGTCTCCTCGAGGCGGACGTTCACGCGCTCTGAGCGCGCGGTTGGCAGGTTCTTGCCCACGTAATCGGGCCGGATCGGCAACTCGCGGTGACCTCGGTCGGCCAGCACGGCCAGCTGAACGCGGGCCGGGCGCCCGTAGTCGAAAAGGGCGTCGATCGCAGCCCTGGCCGTGCGCCCGGTGAACAGGACGTCGTCGACCAGCACCACGGTGCGGCCGTCGAGGTCGAAGTCGAGGTGGGAGGAGTGAACGACGGGCTGTGCGCCCGGCTCCCGCGCCGGCAGATCGTCGCGATAGAACGAGATGTCGAGGTCGCCGAGCGGCACCTCGGAGCCGGTCAGCTCGCCCACCAGGGTGTGCAGCCGTCGTGCCAGCACCGCGCCGCGGGTGTGGATTCCGACCAGCGCGACCGAATCGGAGCCGGGGTTCTTCTCGATGATCTCGTGCGCGATCCGCACGAGGGTGCGGCGCAAATCGTCGCGGTCGAGGACGACCTTGTCGTCAGCGTTCATCTCAGGTGCCTTCCTGGCCTCTCCGGACCGGGTTAAAGGAACCGACAAGCCGAGAGTAGCAGCGGCACCCCCGGAACCGGACCAAATGCCGTTCTCGGCTCTATAAAGCTCGGAACGTGGGTCGATTCGCTCCGATCGCCCGACCCGCATCGTCACCCGCCCGTCAACGCGGCGTCAAGAATCGCGGCGTCGGCCGTTAGGAAGGCGTCAAGACTCCCCACATCCGGCCGGTTCGCGGCTAGAACCGGAACATGGTCTCAGCCGTCCGCGCCTTACCCCGGGCCCTCGTCGGCGAGCCCCTTCGCAGCGACCGGCTCGAGGAGACGCTGCTCCCAAAGCGTCTCGCGCTCCCCGTCTTCTGCTCCGACCCGCTCTCGTCGGTGGCCTACGCGACCGAGCAGATCATCCTCGTCCTCGGCCTCGGCGGTCTCAGTCTCCTCTACCTGACGCCGTGGGTCGCCGGCGCCGTCGTCCTCCTCCTGGTGATCGTGGTCGCCTCCTACCGGCAGACGTGCGAGGCGTATC